>DAOMWT010000146.1:0-5552 GCA_035436705.1 Thiobacillus sp.
GCTGGCGGCGGTCGCGGCGATGGCCGTCGTCGCCGCCACGCCGGGCGCGCCGGCGATTTCCTCGTACAGCGTCTGGTAGTTGTCCGGGGTCGGTGCGATCCGGCGCAGCGCAAGGCGGCGCAAGGTTTCGCGCGCGACTTCGGTCGGATTGGCAAGATTGATTTTGACGGTTGGCTCGGCCATGTCGGCACTCAGACCCGGAAAGGGCAATTCGCTATGCCCGCAAGGGGAAGGCCGTGATTTGCAAAGCCGGCGAGCCGGCAACAATCACGTTCTGCCTCGCATGTTAAGGCGGGCGGAAGGGGGCTGAAGGACGGATTAGGGCGGGAAAACCCCGGCAATTCCAAAGTCAGCCTCAAGCTGCGGGATTCGGGCGGCACGCTTTTCCTTGCACCTTGAATCTTGCACCTTGAATCTTGAATCTCAATCGAGCAGTCCCTGCTTGATCGCGTAATGCGTCAGCTCGGCGTTGTTCTTGAGCTGCATTTTCTTCAACAGGCGGGCGCGGTACATGCTGATGGTCTTGACCGACAGTGCCAGCTGGTCGGCGATGAGGCTGACGGTGAGCCCGGAGGCGATCATGCACAGAGTCTGGTATTCGCGGTTGGAGAGGCCTTCGTGCGGCAGGCTGAGGCGTTCGCCGCTGATTTCGCTGGCGAGTTCCTGAGCGACTTCGGCGCTGATGTACTTCTTGCCCGAGGCGACCAGGCGGATGGCGTCGATCAGCTGATCCGGCGCGCTCTGCTTGTTGAGATAGCCGGCGGCGCCGGTCTTCAGCGCGCGCACCGCATATTGGGTCTCGCGATGCATCGACAGCATCAGCACCTTGATGCCGGGATGTTCGTTCTTCAGCAGTTCCAGGGTTTCCAGGCCGCTGCGGTCGGGCATGGAAATGTCCATCAGCACCAGATCCCAGGGCTCCTGCCGGGCCATCTGCAGGGCGTTTCTTGCGCAGTCGGCCTCGCCGCCGACTTCGATGTCGTCGACTTCGGCGAGGATTTGCTTGAGTCCTTCGCGGACGATGGCATGGTCATCGACGATAAGGATGCGGTAGGGTTTGATGGCGGCCACGGTTTGAAGGGTTGTTCAGGTTTACAGGTGATATGGGAGGGGTTGTGCCGTCATTTCGGCGTATCGGGCGGGGCGGCAGGCAGGGGAATGCGCAGGCTGACCTGGGTGCCGTGGCGCCGCGCGGGCAGCACGCTGAGTTCGCCGCCCAGTGCTGCGGCGCGTTCGCGCATGCCGAGGACGCCGAAGCCGTGCTTGCCGCTTTTGCCGCGGACCGGCTGGATGCCCTGGCCGTCGTCGGCAACGCTGACCCGCAGGCTGTCCCGGTCGCGGACGAGGCTGACCTTGACCTTGCTGGCACGGGCGTGCTTGGCCACATTGGTCAGCGCCTCCTGGACGATGCGGAACACGGCGATGGCAAGCTCCGGATCGAGCGGGATAGCCTTGTCGGGGGCGCTGAATTCATGGGCGATGTCGGTGTTGTGGCTGAACCGCTGCAGCTGCCAGTCGATGGCCGACACGATGCCGAAATCCAGCATGGCGGGGCGCAGGTTGGAGGCGATGCGGTGCGTTGCTTCGATGGTCTGGTCGACCACGTTGTCCAGATAGGCGGTGCGTTCGATCAGGCCGGCCTCGCCGGGCGGCAGATGCCGCTTCAGCCAGGAGAGGCCGATCTTGATCGCGGTGAGATTGCCGCCGAGGTCGTCGTGCACCTCGCGGGCAAGGTGCAGGCGCTCCTGTTCCTTGACCGCCTCGACGTGCGCGGCCAGCGCACTCAGTTGCGCCCGGGAGCACCGGATTTCCGCTTCGGCCTGCTTGCTGTGCGTCACGTTCAGCATGATGCCGTCCCAGACCAGGCCGTCCGGCGCTTCGCGTTGGCTGACGCGGAGGTTGACCCATTTCACGTCCTTCCAGGCTTCCATCCAGATGCGGCCTTCCCAGTTGAAGGTCATGTGGCTGCCGCCCGCTGCGGCCAGCCGGGCCAGGTAATCGGCCTTGTCTTCCTCCAGGATCAGCCCGGCGAAGCGTTCCGGATCGGCGCGCAGGGCCGGCGCCTTGATGCCGAGCAGCTGGGCGGATTGCTCGCTGACGTAGCGCAGCGAGGTGGTGCCGTCGTGCTTGCGCAACACCTGATAGGCCATGCCGGGGATATGCGCCACGATCGCGCGCAGGTCGGAGGCCGAGTGCGCCAGCGCCTGCCGCGCTGCTTCGCGCTGGCTGATGTCGTCGGCAATGCAGATGAAAACCGGCTGACCGCGATGGGTCGCGCAGGATAACCGGGCCTCGACCGGGTAGCGGCTGCCGTCGCGGCGGCGGCAGTGCGCATTCAGCGCGATGCGGCGCTTCTTCCCGCTTTTCAGCAGGGCAAGCAGGGTGTGGAACGTCTGCGTGTCCTCGGGCGCCAGCACGTCCAGCGGTGTCAGCTTTTGCAAGGCCGTGAGCGGATATTGCAGGTTGTTCGCTGCGGACGGGTTGGCCTGGACGATCTGCAGGGTGTCCGCGTCGAACACCATCACCTCGGTGGCCGATTCCTGCAAGATCGCCTTCAGCAGCGCGCCTTCATCGACAGCTTTTGATGAATCCATACTCCTCCTCGTTGCTGAAGCTTTTATAACGACAGATTCCTGTCTTTTTTCTACCCGTTATTATCGGCGGAAACGCTGCCCGACTTGAAATTGGGCTGAATCTCCCACATTTACCAAGGCAGTTGTCGAGGGGATTATCCATGCCTACCACCCGTCCCGCCGCCGTCGCAGGCCTTTTCTACCCGGACCGGCCGGCTTTGCTCAGGCAAATGCTCGACGACATGCTGGCCGAAGCCGGACCTGCTGCACCGCCAAGCCGGCCCAAAGCCTTGATCGTGCCGCATGCCGGCTATGTGTATTCCGGCGCCGTCGCCGCCAGCGCCTATGCGCGCCTGGGTGATGGGCGCGGCCGTATCCGCCGGGTGGTGCTGCTCGGCCCCACCCACCGCGTCCCTGTGCGCGGGCTGGCCTTGCCCGAGGCGGAGCGCTTTGCCACCCCTCTCGGCGAAATCCGGCTGGATCGCGCGGGCATGCAGCACCTCGCCGATCTGCCGCAAATAAGCGGAAGCGCTGCGGCGCACCGGATGGAGCATTCGCTGGAAGTGCAACTGCCTTTCCTGCAGCAGGTGCTGGGCGATTTCCTGCTGCTACCGCTGGCGGTGGGCGAGGCGACCGCGGCCGAGGTCGCCGAGGTGCTGGAGAGGGTGTGGGGCGGCGACGAGACGCTGATCGTGGTCAGCTCCGACCTGTCGCATTTCCTGCCCGATGCGGCCGCCCGCAAGCTGGACAGCGAAACCGTCGATGCGATCCTGGCGCTGGATTCGCACCTCAACCACGAGCAGGCTTGCGGCGCCACTCCGATCAACGGCCTGCTGCTGGCGGCGCGCAGGCACGGCCTGCATCCGGTCGTGCTGGACGTGCGCAATTCCAGCGACACCGCAGGCGACCCCGAGCGGGTGGTCGGCTACGCCGCGTTCGCCTTCGAGGCCGGGACCGATGCGGACCAGCCGGACGTGGAAAAGGGCACCACCCTGCTCAAGCTGGCGCGCGCCGAGATCGCCTCCAGGCTGGGGCACGAGGCGGCATCCCCCGCCCAGGCCGGCTGGCTGATGGAGCCGGGCGCCTGCTTCGTCACCCTGACCCGGCACGGCGAGCTGCGCGGCTGCATCGGCACCCTGGAGGCCCACCGCCCGCTGGAGATCGACGTGCGCGAGAATGCGGCGGCGGCTGCATTCCGCGACCCGCGTTTCATGCCGCTTGGCCGCGGCGAGTTCGAGGAAATCAGGGTCGAGGTGTCGCTGCTGGCGCCGGCCGAGCCGCTGGCGGCAGCGAGCGAGGCGGACGCGCTGGCGGCGTTGCGGCCGCATATCGACGGGGTGGTGTTCGAGTACGGCCATTACCGCAGCACCTTCCTGCCGCAGGTGTGGGCGCAGCTGCCCGAGCCGGCCGCGTTTCTCGCCCAACTCAAGCGCAAGGCGGGCCTGCCCGCGGATTTCTGGTCCGAAGGCGTGCGCCTGTCGCGCTACAGCGTCAGCAAGTGGAAGGAGGCGGCCACATGAGCATTCCCGAATCGCAACACCCGGCGCGCTGGTGGCGGGTGCTGCCGGATGGCCGCATCGAGTGCAACCTGTGCCCGCGCTTCTGCAAGCTGCACGAGGGGCAGCGCGGGCTGTGCTTCGTGCGCAGGATGGAAGGCGGCAAGATGGTGCTCACCACCTACGGCCGCTCGTCCGGTTTCTGCGTCGACCCGATCGAGAAGAAGCCGCTCAACCACTTCTACCCCGGCAGCTCGGTGTTTTCCTTCGGCACCGCCGGCTGCAACCTCGCCTGCAAGTTCTGCCAGAACTGGGACATCTCCAAGTCGCGCGAGACCGACACGCTGATGGACCGGGCTGCTCCGGATGAGATCGCCGTGGCCGCCGAAAAGAGCGGCTGCAGAAGCGTGGCCTTCACCTACAATGACCCGGTGATCTTCGCCGAATACGCGATGGACGTCGCCGACGCCTGTCATGCGCGGGGCCTCAAGACCGTGGCGGTCACCGCAGGCTATATCACCGAGGAACCGCGCCGCGAATTCTTCGCCAAAATGGACGCCGCCAACGTCGACCTCAAGGCCTTCAGCGACGACTTCTACGTCGAGTTGACCGGCGCCCATCTGCAGCCGGTGCTCGATACGCTGACCTACCTGAAGCGCGAGACCGGCGTCTGGTTCGAGATCACCACGCTGCTGATCCCCGGCCGCAACGATTCCGACGCCGAGCTTGCGGCGATGAGCCGGTGGATCATGCGCGAACTCGGACCCGGCGTGCCGCTGCACTTCTCGGCCTTCCATCCCGACTGGAAGATGAGGGACGTGCCGCCGACGCCGGCCTCGACCCTCACGCGGGCGCGCGAGATCGCGCTGAAGGCGGGCCTCCACTACGTCTACACTGGGAACGTGCACGACACCACCGGCGGCACGACCTTCTGCCCATCGTGCCACGCGCCGCTGATCGTGCGTGACTGGTACCGCATCGACCGCTACGACCTCACGCCGGACGGCCATTGCCCGCACTGCGCCAGCGCCATCGCCGGCCGCTTCGGCGCATTCAGCCATCCCTTCGGCAATCGCCGCATCCCCGTTGCCATGCACCGCGAGGGCCGGCCATGAGCGATTCCACCCTGGTCCACATCCCGGCCGGCAATGCCACCGTCGAAGGCATGCTGGACATTCCCGACGGCGCCGTCGGGCTGGTGCTGTTCGCCCACGGCAGCGGCTCGTCGCGCCACTCGCCGCGCAACAACATCGTCGCCGGGGTGTTACGCGAGGCCGGTGTCGGCACCCTGCTGATGGACCTGCTGACGCCGGAGGAGGACCGCGACTATTCCCGCCGCTTCGATATCGGCCTCTTGACGCGGCGCCTGCTCGACGCGGCGCGCTGGGTCGGCGCACAGGAATCCACCCGGAATCTGCCGCTCGGCTTCTTCGGTGCCAGCACCGGGGCCGCCGCCGCACTCGAAGCCGCCGCCGCACTGGGT
>DAOMWT010000147.1:0-5440 GCA_035436705.1 Thiobacillus sp.
GCTGCCATCTGCGACGGCATCGCTGCCGGCGGCGCGGCGGAAGCGGGCGGCGCCGCAGCCTCGGACGAGCGGATTCCGCGGGATTCGGCCACCATCCTGACGGCGCGGGCGATGCTGGCGTTGATGACCATGACCGAGATCGTGGCGCCGGAGATGGCATCGACCGCGGCATAGCCTTCGCGCGCCGCGCCGACGACGATGCGGCCGGTCACCGGCTTGCCCCGGTACTGGTCGACAAATTCCGCCAGACGCGCCTCGCTGATGCCGGCAGCGAGAATCGGCTCTTCGTGCCGGACGATGCGCGCCCCCGCGATGCGCCCATCGGTGCCGATGCCGACGAGGATGTCGATCGGGCTCCCCGAATAGGCAGGAATGCGCACCATGTCCGCGGTAAAAAAGGCGTAGCCGATCAATTCCCCGTTTGCATAAACGGCGCGGGCGGGAGGGTCGCCCGCGGGTTCGTCGACGCGATCGGCAGCCGGAAACAGGGCGCGCACCTGGGGAAGGGCCGCGCCGGTATCCGCACGGGCGCCAGGCATCGCACCCAATAGCAGCAGCAGGCCGAGAAGCACGGCCCGGATGAAGCCCGGATAACGCTGTGTAATCAGTGTGTCCAATTGCTTATTGCGGTTATGAACGGGGGTGCCGCATCGTTGCCGGAGGATCGGGCCACGCAGTCACAGCCTCGATCGAAACAGCACCCATGTTCCTGCCGGAGCCGTCGGCACGCCTTGATTTAAGTCAACCTGGCCTTGAAGTGTAATGCTATTCTTGCGGCATGGATTCTGCGGATATTAAACTCCTAAAGGAAGGCTATCTGCTGGCTGCGTTATCGCACCAGGAGTTCGAGGAGGTTTTGGCGCACGTCAGTGTCTTTACATTGATGCAGAACGAATGCCTGTTTGATCAAGGCGATCCGGCCACGCATTTTTTCTTTGTCCTGTCGGGAACCGTCAAGCTGTGCCGCATCGCACCGAGCGGCGAGGAGAAAGTGATGGACCTGGTTCGTCCCGGGCATTACTTTGCCGAAGCGGCGATGTTCATGGGCGGCCGCTATCCGGTCTATGCCCGCGTACTCGAACCGACGCGGCTGGCCGAACTGGACAGCAAGTATTTTCTCGGGCTGCTGCGGAGTAATACGGATCTGTGCATGCGGCTTCTGTCGAAAATGAGCCAGCGCATACACGGGCTGGTCAACGAGATAGACAACCTGACCCTGCAAAGCGGCGCCCAGCGCGTGATCGGCTACCTGCTGCAGCAGCTGCCGGAGGGCGCCGTGCCACCCTGCGTACGGCTGACGGTACCCAAGCACGTCATCGCATCGCGCCTGGGCATCCAGCCGGAAACCCTGTCCCGGGTTCTGGCCAAGCTGCGCGGCAAGCAGCTGATCGACGTGCATGACGATCAGATCGTCTTCAACGATGTGGACGCGCTGCGCTGCCTGAGCTGAACGCCGGCAGCCTGCGCCGATGCCTGGACGATGCGGGACCGGCGCCGCATGCCGTTTTCCGCATCGGTCTGGCGAGTTGCCGCCCCAGCCGGGACGTTTGGCGGCGAAGCGAATGGCTTTCCTCTCCGGGTGAAAGGCAGGCAGAAAACGAACAATGCCCATGCCTGGCCATGGCTGAAGCGCCCGCGTCAGGTTTCGGCGACGAGGCTTTCCAGCAGTTCGATCAGCGCCCGGGCCGGGGCTCCACTCGCGGGCGCCGGGTGCACCGTAATCCCGCGCACCCCGCACGCAGCAACATCGACGACGGCAGGCCCGGTGACGACGATACGGGCCAGCTTGTGCAATTGCGCAATCGTGCCGGCATCGAGCGGACACGCATGGGTAATCGCAGTGGTCGCCCAGAACAGCCGCGGCACGATGTCGGCCGCTTCGGTCTCCGGGTACTCGCTCCAGTTATGGTCGAATTCCGGAATCGGCAGTTCGTCCCCGGGGAAGGCGGCGCGGTCGAGGAAGACGACGCGCTCCTTGCCACTCATGAAGCGTGGCCGCTCACTTGCTGTTGCCGAAGGTTTCGCCAGTCAGCCGCTCGAGCGCGCGCATGATGGCCGACGAATCGAGTTCGCTGTCGCCGGCACCCATCAGCGCGTTCATCTGCTGCGCAATCAGCGCGGCGCCAGGCAGCGGCGTCGTGGTTTCCTGCGCGTTGTCCATGACGATGGCCATGTCCTTGTAGTGCAGCTTGACCTTGAAACCGGGCTTGTAGTTGGCGTCGAGCATGCGCTGACCGTGGACGTCGAGGATGCGGCTGCCGGCGAAACCGCCCAGCAGCGCCTCGCGCATCTTGACCGGGTCGACGCCATTGCGGCGCGCCAGCAGAATCGCCTCAGCGACGCCCTCGAAGGTGAGACCGACGACGATCTGGTTGCAGCATTTGACGACCTGGCCGGCACCGTGGCCGCCGACGTGGACGACGTTCTTGCCGAGCACGTCGAACAGCGGGCGCACCTTCTCGAAAATGAGCGCTTCCCCGCCGACCATGACCGACAGCGTGCCTTCGCGGGCGCCGGTCTCGCCGCCGGATACCGGGGCGTCGAGCATGTGCACGCCGTGCTCGCCGAGCGCGGCAGCGATGCGGCGGGGGGCGGACGGCGCCACGGTGCTCATGTCGACGACGATGTGCCCGGGTTTGGCGCCATGGATGAGGCCGCGGTCACCGAGGATGATCTGCTCCACGTCGGTGGTGTCGGAGACGACGGTGAAAGTGAGGTCGGTTTCGGCGGCGACTTCCATCGGCGTGCCCTTGCCGAGGGCGCCCATTACCAGGATGGGCTCGAGGCGGTCGAAGCGGCGGCCGTACACGACCAGTTGATGCCCGGCGCGCAGCAGGTTTTCCGCCATCGGGCGACCCATGATGCCGCTGCCGATGAATCCGATTTTCATGACGCTATCCCTTTCACCACGACGAGCCAGAATGGCAGCGTAGCCAATCCCGCCAGCGTTGACCAGCCCATAATGAGTCCTGCCAGCCGGGTATCGAGGCCGAAGCGGTCGGCAAGCGCAATCACCATCACCATGGTCGGCATGGCCGCTTCCAGTATCCCGGCCTGGGCAGGTTCGGACAGCCTGCCGGGCCAGGCCTGCGCCAGCCCCAGCGCCAGCAGCGGCATCAGCGCCAGTTTGATGGCGAGCGCGACAAAGACGGCTTTTTGCGGGCGCAGATCGTGCCACGGTATGGTCAGCCCCAGCACGAACAGCATCAGTGGGATGGTCGGGCTGCCAGCCCAGCGTGCGGCCTCGACCAGGGGCATCAGCGACAGGCCGGACAGATTGACCGCCAGCCCGGCGGCAAACCCCCACACCGGCGGCAGCCTCAGCCACATCGCCAGAAAGGAGGCATGTTCTTCATGGCGTCCACAGCGGAATGCGATCCACACGCCAAGCGACCACACCAGCGGGGTAGTGGCGAGCATGTCGGCAAAGAAGGGGTAGCGCATGCCGGGCTCGCCGAACACCGTGGAAAGAAAAGGGTAGCCGAAGAACAGCACGTTGCCGAAGCCGGATGCCAGCATGATGGCGCCGCGCGCCGGGTGTGACAGACCATGCCCGAGCGGCGTGGCAAACAGCGCCAGCGCCGCCAGTCCCAGGCCGAACAGCGTGGCGGCGCCTAATAGCAAAGGTACCTGAAGCAACTTCAGATCGACGGTGGCGGACGCGCCGGCCGCGAAAAACAGCATCGGCGCAAAAAAATTCAGCACCAGCCGGTTGATCTCGCCGCGCAGGCTGACGATGGAAATGCCGGCCTGCCAGCGCGGCCAGATGCCACCCGCGGCGATCAGCAGCGACAGGGGAAGCAGCGTTTTCAGCAGCAGCTGCTGCGCGAGCTCGGCGGACATGGGACGAAGCGCAGGCGGGCGGCAAGTCCGCCTGCGCAGGCGGGTCAGGTGCGCGAGGCGGGGGTGTAGCGGTTGTCGACGTGACGCGTCGGGCCGGATTCCAGCCAGGCCTTGATGCGGGCGGCGTCGCCGGCGCGGCGGCTGGTGCCCTGTGCGTCGAGCAGCACGATGATGACATCACGGTTGGCGACCTGCGCCTGCATCACCAGGCAGTGACCGGCTTCGTTGATGAAGCCGGTTTTGGACAGGCCGATGTGCCAGTCATCCGCACGGGTGAAGCGATTGGTGTTGTTGAACGCGACTGGGCGATACAGCACGCGCGCTTTCTGACGTTTTTTCTTCAGCACCACGCGCTGGGTACCCAGGGTGTAGTGGCCGGTCGTGCTGATGTGGCGGATTTCGGGGTAATTCTGATAGGCGTAATCGGCGAGCTTGGCCAGATCCAGCGCGGTCGAGCGGTTGCCGCTCGACAGCCCGGTGGGCTCAACGTACACCGTGTCGTACATCTTCAGCGCGTGCGCCATCCGGTTCATGGTGGCGACGAAGCGGTCCAGGCCACCTGGGTGGTTGCGTGCCAGCGCATGTGCGGCACGGTTGTCGGAGGCGATCAGGGCCAGGTGCAGCAACTGCCCGCGCGTGTAGCTGGCGCCGATGGCCAGGCGCGAGCCGGTGCCCTTGAGGGTGTCGCGGTCTTCCGCGGTGATGGTGATGCGCTCGTCCAGCGGCTGCGCGGCGTCCACCACCAGTATGGCAGTCATCAGCTTGGTGATCGAAGCGATCGGTGTCTGCATGGCCGGGTTTTTCGCCAGCAGCGGCTGTCCGCTGGCCTGGTCGAACACCAGCACCGATTGTGCGCTGAGCTCCGGCACCGACGCTGCGTCGGGCATCGATTGCAGCGCGGATACCGGCGTGCCGAGCGGGTCGCGCAATGGCAGGGTGGCGCGGTCATCGAGCGCGGCAGCGCCGGTGTGGACGCACAACATGATCAATCCGGATAGAACAGCTTTCATGTGCATTTGCTTCAATGAAGGGCAATGGAAATGTAGCAGCATGTACGCAGTACGGACATGTTGGCTGAAACTTGAAAACAACAGTTCATGACTATGGCCCAACTATTTTAAGCCCCAGATTGACTGGTGTAGCAGAGTTCATTATATATAGCAATGAGATGCGGGAACTTCCGAATAATTTACTAAAGATATCGGAGCTAACGAGCGCTCTCTGTGCCCCCGGTGTGGTGGCGGAGGCGCTGGAGCACCTGATGCGAGGCGAGGCCGCGCGAGCGGAGTTCGCTGCCTGCGTGCGCTGCGATCCCGTGCTGGCGCTGCGTCTACGTCTGCTGCCCCACAACGTCAGTTTAGACCGGCTGGATCTGTTGCGCGCGCTGCTGCTGGCGGCGCCGGTCGCGGCGGGCGCGGCGCAGACGGCTTATGCCGCGCACTGGCGGCAGTCGATCGGAGTGGCGCATATGGCGCAGGCTCTGGCGGTGCGTTCCAGCGGGGCGGACGGCGAAGCTGCCTGGACCGCGGGCCTCGCCCACAACCTGGCGGATTATCTCGACAGCGTCCCCATTGCCCCGGCGCAGGCCGCCGACTGG
>DAOMWT010000148.1:0-5380 GCA_035436705.1 Thiobacillus sp.
AATACGCGCGGCTGATTACGGTGGCGATCGATGCCGGCCACGGCGGCGAAGACCCCGGCGCGCTCGGCGCCAGCGGCTCGCGCGAGAAGGACATCACGCTGGCGCTGGCGAAAAAACTCAAGCAGAAAATCGACGCGCAGGAAAACATGCGCGCCGTGCTGATCCGCGACGGCGACTACTTCGTGCCGCTGGCGCAGCGCGTCACCAAGGCGCGCGCGGTGAAAGCCGACCTGTTCATGTCGATCCACGCCGACGCCTTCATCAAGCCGCACGCGCGCGGCTCGTCGGTATTCGCGCTGTCGGAGAATGGGGCGACCTCGGTCGCGGCGCGCTGGCTGGCCAAAAAGGAAAACGAGGCGGATCTGGTGGGCGGCATCAACATCGATGTCAAGGATCCCTTTCTCAAGCGCACCCTGATCGATCTGTCGCAGACCGCGACCATCAACGACAGCCTGAAGCTGGGGCGCGCGGTGCTGAAGGAACTCGGCGGCGTCAACACGCTTCACAAGGCGCATGTCGAACAGGCGGGGTTTGCGGTGCTGAAGGCGCCGGATATTCCGTCGATCCTGATCGAGACTGCGTTCATTTCCAACCCGGAAGAAGAGAAGCGCCTCAATGATCCCGCCTACCAGGATCGACTGATCGACGCCATCGTCGTCGGCGTCAAGGATTACTTCGACAAACACCCACTGACCGCGCCGTCGCGGCTGACGCGCAATCCATGACCCACGGCCTGCTGGGTGCAGTGGCTCCGGGATTCGACCGGCCGCTGGATGTGCTCGAGGCCTGCCATGGCCGTATCGCCAAACAGTGCGACACCCTGGAGAAAATGCTGGCGCATCTGCCGGCCCATGGCGCCGACGTGCAGGCGCAGCAGGCCGCGCGTGCGGTGCTGGCTTACTTCGACACTGCCGCGGTGCACCATCACGACGACGAAGAACGCAACCTGTTTCCGCTGCTGGAACAGGCGGGCGCGCCCGGCGCCTGCGATCTGGTCGAAGCCCTGACGCTGGAACACGACGAGCTGGCCCTGCTGTGGCGGCGACTGAGCCCTGCCTTGCGGCAGGTCGGAGCGGGCGCGGCGGACGCGCTGGACGCGGCGCTGACGCGCCGCTTCATTGCCCTCAATCGCTGCCATCTCGAATTCGAGAACACCCATGTACTGCCGCTGGCGCGGCAAGCGCTCGGCGCCGCCGATGTCGAACGCCTGGGCCGCGCCATGGCGGCGCGGCGCGGCGTGCCGTTTGCGGAGCGGCCATGAGCATCCGCATCCTGCCCGAAGTGCTGATTTCGCAAATCGCCGCCGGCGAGGTGGTCGAACGCCCCGCCGCGGCGCTGAAGGAGATCCTGGAAAACAGCCTCGATGCCGGCGCCACCGAAATTCAGGTCGAGCTGGAGCAGGGCGGCATCAAGCGCATTCGTGTCAGCGACAACGGCATGGGCATCGCGCGCGACGAGCTGGCGCTTGCCCTGACGCGCCATGCCACCAGCAAGATCGCCAGCTTGAGCGACCTCGAGCGGGTGGCGAGCCTGGGATTCCGCGGCGAGGCGCTGGCGTCGATTGCCGCGATCGCGCGGGTTCAGCTGACCAGCCGTAGCATCGATGCGGCGCACGCCTGGATGCTGCAGGCCGAAGGCGGGCAGCTTGCCGAGCCCGCACCGGCGGCCCGCGCCTGCGGCACCACGATCGATATCCAGGATCTGTTTTTCAACACGCCGGCACGGCGCAAGTTTCTCAAAACCGACGCCACCGAATACGCCCACTGCGTCGAAACCGTGCGCCGCCTGGCGCTGGCGCAGCCGCAGACGGGATTCACGCTGACGCACAATGGCCGCGTGCAGCTGCGCCTGAATGCCGAGCCGGGCGAAGCGCGGGTGCGTCATGTGCTGGGCGACGCCTTCGAGCGTAACGCCATTGCGGTCGAGGCGGTGGCGGGCGCCCTCAGGCTGAACGGCTGGGTGATCCGCCCCGGTGCCGCCCCCGCCGGCCGCGACAGCCAGCACGTATTCGTCAATGGCCGCTACGTGCGCGACAAGCTGATCGTCCATGCGCTGAAGGAAGCCTACCGCGACGTGCTGCACCATCAATTGAACCCGGCGTATTGCCTGTTCATCGAACTGCCGCCGGAAACGGTGGACGTCAACGTGCATCCGGCCAAGACCGAAATCCGGTTCCGCGACAGCCGGGGCGTGCACCAGTTCCTGTATCACGCGGTCGAGCGCCTGCTGGGGGCGCCGGTGGCGTCCGGCGATGCGTCCGCCGCTGTCACTGCGCCCGCATCCAGGCCGCCAGCCTGGGGCCCGCCGCAGCAAGCGGCGATGCCTCTGCAGGTGGCCGAGGCGATGGCGTTCTACGCGTTGCTGGATCAGGGGCCGGAGAGCCCTGCCGCACCTGCGGCGGCACCGCATCCCGATGGCGCCGATGCACCGCCGCTCGGTTATGCGCTGGCACAGTTGCACGGCGTCTACGTGCTGGCGCAGAACGCGCAGGGGCTGGTGGTGGTCGACATGCACGCCGCGCACGAGCGGGTGGTATACGAAAAGCTCAAGTCCGCGCTCGACGCCCGTGCGGTGCCGGCGCAGACGCTGCTGATTCCCGTGGCGCTGACGGTCGACGCATGCGACGTGGCGGAGATCGGACCGCATCTGGCTGCGCTTGCCGACATCGGCTTCGAACTGTCGGTTACCTCGCCGACCTCGGTGGCAGTGCGCTCGGTGCCGTGGCTGCTGAAAGACGCGGATCCCGTCGAACTGACCCGTGCGGTGCTGGCAGAGGTTGCCGAATTCGGCGTGGCGCGGCTGCTGGTCGAGCGCCGCAACGAACTGCTGGCGACGCTCGCCTGCCACGGCGCGGTGCGCGCCAACCGGCATCTGACGCTGCCCGAGATGAATGCGCTGCTGCGGGAGATGGAGGCCACCGAGCGGGCCGGGCAGTGCAACCATGGCCGGCCGACCTGGTTCCAGCTCGGCCTCAAGGAACTGGATGCCATGTTCATGCGCGGGCGTTGATTTTGCGACGGCGCTTTTGGCTATAATCTTGAGCTAATTAGTCAGGTATTAACGGGATTCCCATGAACGAACGCAAAACCATTCCCATCCAGGACATCAACGAGGCCAGCAACTGCTCCAGCGCCGAACCCTATGCGCTGATGGTGCTGGGCGATTCCATGCTGCCGGAATTCGAGGAAGGTGAAATCATCGTCGTCGAGCCGTCCGGTCTGGTCAAGGACGGCTCCTACGTGGTGGCCTACGTGAACGATGAATACATTTTTCGCCAGCTGGTGAAGTGCGACGACGGCTGGATGCTGAAACCGCTCAACCCGTTGTACGAGAACATTCCGGTGCCCGATGTCGACGTGGCCAAGGGGGTGGTGATCCTGAAGAAGCGGCCGGGCAAGCGCAGCGAGCAGAAGCGTTACATCTGAGCATGCCGGCGATCGATTCAGTTTATCGAAGAGGCCATTAAACATTCGAATAAAATGGTTGACTAATATACTCGGGTATATAGACTGAAGGTGCAGTTCAACTCTTCATCTTTAATAAAGGAGAAAGCCATGAGTGGATTGATCGCCAATTTTCCGAGCGACGGCATCGTGACCGTCAACCGCGTGGTTCTGAAGCCGGAATACACGGTGGACGACCTGCAGGAGCGCGTGGCGTTCCTGTGCGAAAACGTCAAGACCTATCACTCCGACACCGGTTTTGTGGGAGGCTTTGTCGCACTGAACTCCGGCCAGGTGTCGAACGAAGGCTCGACCATCGGCCAGGCGGTCGAAAGTCCGATGAAGGGCAAGGAAGCGCTGATCGTGACTTTCTGGACCGACTTCGAAAACCACGAAAAATCGCACCGCTCCGAAACCTTCCAGCCGCTGTTCCGGAAAGCGCTGGAACTGTGCGAAAACGGCAACGAGGAAATCGCCTACGAAATGCTGTGGTCCGGCAAGGCTTACGGTCCCGACGAGATCGCGGCGGCACGCCAGGCCAAGGCGCAGTACGCCGCCGCCTGATTCCTGCGGCTCCGATGGAAACGGCGGGATTTCCCGCCGTTTTTCATGGGTGCGCTGTGGCGATTCGAGTCCCTTGATATTGCTTGCCACCAGTCCGGCTGCGGCATAATCGACCGCCATGCCTGAGTATCCGCCTCCCGCCATTTTTCTGATGGGCCCGACCGCCGCGGGCAAGACCGCGCTTGCGGTCAACCTGCTCGAACGCTTTCCGCTCGAAATCATCAGCGTCGATTCGGCGCTGGTGTATCGCGGCATGGACATCGGTACGGCCAAGCCCGATGCCGCCACCCTGGCGCGCGCACCGCATCATCTGCTGGATATCCGTGATCCCACCGAAGCCTATTCGGCGGCGGCGTTTTGCGATGATGCGCGGCGGCTGATGGCCGACATCACCGCGCGCGGCATGGTGCCGCTGCTGGTCGGCGGCACCATGTTGTATTTCCGTGCGTTGCTGCACGGGCTGGACGATCTGCCGCGCGCCGATGCCGCGCTGCGCAAAAAGCTGGAAAGGGAGGCCGCCGAGCGTGGCTGGCCCGCACTGCACGCCGAGCTGGCCGTGGTCGACCCGGTGACCGCCGCACGGCTGGCGCCGAACGATTCGCAGCGCATCGGTCGCGCGCTGGAGATTTTCCGGCTTGCCGGCACGCCCATGTCGGCGCTGCTCGACCAGGATCAATCCGAATTGCCCTACCGCGTGCTGCAATTCGCCCTGGTCCCGTCCGACCGTGCCGTGCTGCACCAGCGCATCGCCGCGCGCTTCGATACCATGCTGGCGGAAGGTTTGCTCGACGAAGTGGAAACCCTGCGTCGCAGCTACGCACTCACGCCCGACCTGCCTGCCATGCGCGCGGTCGGCTACCGCCAGGCGTGGGCTTATCTCGATGGGGACATTGATTTGGCGGCTTTGCGCGAGCAGGGCATCGCCGCCACCCGCCAACTCGCCAAGCGCCAGCTCACCTGGCTGCGCTCATGGCCCGATGTGGTGGTGCTGGATTGCCTGGCGGCCGGACTGGAATCACAGGCGACGGCCCTGGTGGAACGTCATTTAAGGCCGTAGCCGGCCTCAATCCTCGCGTATCGACTCCACCCGCGCGCGGGCCTGTCCGCGGTGGAAACGGATGCCGACGGTGTCGCCCGCGCTAAGCGTCGCGGCATCCTGCACCACCGCGCCGTTTTCCAGTTGCACGATGCTGTAGCCGCGTGCCAGCACGCCTTCCGGGTTGAGATGGGAAAGGCTGCTGGCCAGCCGTGCCAGATCGAGTTGACGCCGGCCGTCGCTGCCCTCGACCGCGCGTGCGGCACGCGCGCCAAGCGTGTCCAGCCGCTGCTGCTCGCGCCGGATGGCGTGAAGCGGCGTCCCCAGCCGCTGGCTC
>DAOMWT010000149.1:0-5369 GCA_035436705.1 Thiobacillus sp.
CGCGTCCGGCGGCGCGGAACAGCGCGTTGATGCCAGCGCTGGCCTTGCCCGCGCGCATCCGTGCCAGGCCCTGCTCGACCAGGATGCGGTTGTTGGCATCGAGCTTCACCACGTCGGCAACGGTGCCGAGCGCGACCAGGTCGAGCAGGGTGCGCAGATCCGGCTCGGCTTTTTCTGTATACGCGCCGCGCCGGCGCAGTTCGGCGCGCAGCGCCAGCAGCACGTAGAACATCACTCCCACTCCGGCCAGGTTTTTCGACGCGAAACCGCAGCCTGGCTGGTTGGGGTTGACGATGCAGGCGGCATCCGGCAAGGCGTCGCCGGGCAGGTGATGGTCGGTGACCAGCACCGGGATGCCGAGTGCGTTCGCCGCCGTCACGCCGTCGACCGCGGCGATGCCGTTGTCTACCGTGACGAGCAGATCGGGCCGACGCTCGGCGGCGAGCCTGACGATGTCGGGGGTGAGGCCGTAGCCGTGTTCGAGCCGGTTGGGCACCAGGTACTCGACGCGCGCGCCGAGCAGAGTGAGGCCGCGCACGCCGACAGCGCAGGCGGTGGCGCCGTCGGCGTCGTAGTCGGCGACGATGAGCAGGCGTTTGTTGTCGCGGATGGCATCGGCCAGCAGCGTGGCGGCACGCTCGATGTGCAGCAGCCCGGCAGGCGGCAGCAGTTGCGGCAGGCGGTGCGCAACCTGATCGGGATGGGTGACGCCGCGGGCGGCATACAGCCGTGCCCAGGCGGGCGCGAGGCCGGCCTGCTCGAGCGCGGCACGGGTATCGGCGGGACAGGGGCGGGTGGTGATGACAGGCATGACGCGATTGTAGGGTCAGAAGCATCCGCCCGATGGGATCGCGGATTCAGGATCGGGTGGCTTGTCGATTTTATATATCCGGCGCTCGCGGTAACATCACGGCATGAGCCATTTACTTCCGCTATCCCGGGTGGTCAAGCTGGTTGGGCAGCCGCGCCATACGCTGCAGGAAATGATTCGCAACGGCACGCTGGCGACGTTTGACGGCATGGTCGAGCTCGACGAGCTGCTGCGTGCGTTTCCCGAGGTGAAATGGGACGACGATGCGGAGTTTCGCCGGGTGACGGAAATCAAGGACAGGGCGTTTGCCAAACGGGTCCTTGAGCGCGCGTTGCCGGACAAGGACGTGCTGGCGGCACGCTTGAACGAGCTGGGCGACGATTACGCGGCGGCCAGATCCCTGCTGCTGCATTATGGCAACGTGATGCTCTGGCTGGACGAGAAGATCGACGAAATCGAAGAAGACAAAAGCGCCGAGACGCGCCATGCCCTGCATACCCTGCGCGCTTTCCTGCTGCGCAATCTGGCCGAAATGCCGGCGGATGCGGTGCTGGCGCAGGCGGCGATCGCACAGGAAAGGATACGTAAAATCATGTCAGCCCACGTCACCATCCAGCCTAGCGGCCACGAATTCTTTGTGGAGGGCAACGACACGCTGCTCGATGCCGCGTTGCGCAACGGGGTCTCGCTCAACTACGGCTGCAGCAACGGCAACTGCGGCGACTGCAAGGCGCGGCTGGTGTCGGGCGAAGTGAAAAAAGTCCGCGCGCATGATTATGTGCTGAAGCAGGCCGACAAGGATGCCGGGGCGATCCTGTTGTGCGCCTATGCGCCGGTGAACGATGTGGTGATCGAGGCCAATGTGGCAGGCGCGCACGACATTCCGATGCAGCGGCTCGGCGCCAAGGTCAAGTCGGTGGAAATGTTCAATTCGCAGATCGCAGCGCTGCATATTCTGACGCCGCGCAGCCAGCGCCTGCGGTATCTCGGCGGGCAAAGCATCGAGGTGTCGATCGATGGCGTGCGCGGGCGCTATGCCATTGCCAGCTGCCCGTGCGAAGACCGCAACATCGAGCTGCAGATTCCGCGCCGCCCCGGCGATGCGTTCGCCGAGGCTGTGTTCACCACCCTGAAAGCCGGTGATGTGGTGGCGCTGGAAGGGCCGTACGGCGAGTTCGTGCTGGACGAGGATTCGCCGCGGCCGGCGATTTTCCTTGCCTTCGGCGTAGGCTTCGCGCCGATCAAGAGTCTGATCCAGCACGCCATGTCGCTGGAACTGATCGAATCGATGGATCTGCACTGGTTGGCCGACGCAGCCGGGCATTATCAGGATAATCTGTGCCGCACCTGGGCCGATGCGCTGGACGATTTCAACTACGTGCCGCACGCGCCGACCGATGATCTGGAAAGCGTGCTGAAAAGCATCGTGGTGGACTACCCCGATCTGCATCGCTTCGACGTCTATGCGGCGGGCACCGCGGCGCAGCTGGAACAGGCGCGCGCGCATTTTGTGCGCCATGGCTTGCCGGAGGTGCGCTGGTTTGCGGGGGCGACGGATATTTATTGAGCCGGCGCGGATGAGCGCGAGGGCGCTAACAGGCGGGATGATCCCGCACCGCGTTGTGGTCCAGATTCGTGCTGGTTCGATGAACAGCCGGACGAGGCGGCGATCGGGCCGGCATTCGCATTTTGGAATGCAGCGCCAGCAATGCTGAAGGTCTTGCTTTACCTGTGGGCGTTGCCGGTGACGCTGCTCGGCATGCTGGTTGCGCTGATCGCGCGCAGCACTGGCGGCGCGCTGCATCGGGTCGACGGTGTGCTGGAGGCCGCCGGCGGCTGGCCGGCGCGGGTGCTGCAGCGCGGTTTCCCTTTCAGCGGATCGGTTGCCGCGATGACCCTGGGGCATGTGGTGGTCGGGGTGTCGTTGGCCGCCTTGACGGCGACCCGGGCTCACGAGCGGGCGCATGTCAGGCAGTTCGAACGCTGGGGAATATTGCTGCTGGTGTTGTATCCGCTGGCCGGGTTGCTTGCCTGGGCGCGCGGCGGCAACCCTTACCGCGACAATCCGTTTGAACGCGAGGCGCGGGCGGCGGAGTGCGCTGCGCGGAATGCCCCGCAACCGCCAGCCTCAGCCGGGACTCACTCTACCGGGCGGTGAGATTCATCACCGGGATCGCCGGTGTCGGGGTCGATCCAGTCCGAGATACCCAGTTCATCCTCGGCTTCTGCCACGGTCTCGCCGGGTTCATAGTCGCTGTCGGCGTTGTATTCCATATCCTGCACCGCTTCCAGCAGGCTGCCGAAGGGGCCGTACTCTTCGCCGCTGTCGGCATCGATCCAGTAGCAGCCATCGGGCCGCTCGATGATGCGGGTATGGTCGTAGTCGGCGGGTGTTTCGGGTATGGCGTGTTTCATGATGCATCCTCCGTGCCTTGACTATAGGGCGTGAAGCCGGGCAGGGCAAGCGGTACTCAGGCCGCGTGTCCGACCAGCGCCAGCCCCAGCAACGCGGCCATCATCAGCGCCAGATGTGCCCAGCTCCACAGGCGGAAATGCCGCACCAGCGCGCCGACCTCGCGGTTGGCGATGAGGAATGGACGGCCATGCGCCGGCTTGCGCATGAGGTGGATGCCGTCTTGCAGGCGGATGTCGAGATGGATGCGGTCGACTTCGCCGGATGCGGCCTGGCGTGCGCCTTCCCATTCCGCCAGGCTGATTTCGCCGTCGCGATCGGCATCGAAACGCGCCAGCAGGACGGTCTTGTCCTGCTTCCATTCGGCCAGCAGCGTGGCAAGGTCCATTTTCTTATCGAGCACGGCGTTGGGGCCGCCGAGGGTGACGTGCTCGCCGACGACATAAATCATCTCGCCTTCGATCAGGGTCCATTCGGTCTTGCGGTAGCTGCCTGACGTCGAAACCTGCTTGCGCGAGGTGTGGATTTCCGCGCCGTCGGGATCAACTAGCACATGGCCGCTGCCATCGTCCACGCCAAAGGTATCGTGCGACACGCCGGATTCGACGTGTTCCCAGCGGTCGCCGTCTTTGCGTTCGATGCGGTAGCGGTACCACAGGCAGGGCAGCCCGCTGACCGGGCTGACCAGCCCGGCGCCCGGCGGCTGCCGGCCGCGCCCGACAAGTTCGATGTAGCCCTGCGGCGCCGAGGCGATGCGCGAGGTCGGCGTATCCGCCACCGTGCGATGGCGCTTGAGGTTGGCATACCATGCCCAGCAGCTGGTCAGCCCGATCAGTACCAGGGTGATTTGCCAGCCGGCACGCGATTGCAGCTTGAGGCCGAGCAGCAGAATGAGCAGATTGCCGCTGCCCAGCGCGAGGTTGGCGTAGTCGTGCCGCCATTCGGGCGCCCAGCGGAACATCAGGGGTTGAACAGTTGTTTGAGGTCGACGTCTTTCTTCTCCGTGGCCGCAAAGCGCAGCAGCGGAAACGGGCGAAAACCGAACAGGCGCGCGACGACGGTGTCAGGAAATTGCTCGACGCGCACGTTGTTGACGTTCACCGAATCGTTGTAGAACTCGCGGCGGTCGGCGATCGCGTTTTCCAGGCCGGTGATGCGCGCCTGTAGATGCTGGAAAGTTTCGCTGGTTTTCAGCTCGGGGTAGGCCTCGGCGACGGCGAACAGATTGCCGAGCCCGAGTCGCAGGGCGCCCTCGGCCTGCCCCAGTGCAGCAATGTTGTGGGATTCGCGTGCACTCGCCACCTGGTTTCGCGCCTGCATCACTTTTTCCAGCGTCTCCTGTTCGAACTGCATGTATTGCTTGCAGGTCTCGACCAGCTTGGGCAACTCGTCGTGGCGCTGCTTGAGCAGGATATCAATGTTCGACCAGGCCTTGCCGACGTTGTGTTTCAACGCGACCAGCTGGTTGAAGACGAACACGCCGAAGACGGCGAGCAGTGCAAGCACGATGAGGAAAACCAGGCCGCCGGACATGGTGCGCTCCAGAAAATTGAGTCGCACAAATAGCGGATGGCGCGGGTTTAACTTGAGCCGGTCACCGTCAAATTCGCGCAGTGAGAATGGCCGCGATTTCGTCGTCGTCGAGCCGGAGCGGGTTGGTTTTCATGCTGCTGCCGCGGCTGTCGGCGACGATGCGCGGGATATCCGCGTGCTGCACGCCGTAATGCGCCAGCGGCGGCAGCTTGAGTTCGCGCGTCCAGGTCTCCAGGATGTCGATCAGAGCGGCGTGTGACGCATCCCGTTCCAGCTTTCCCTGTCTGCTTAGCAGACGGCCCAGCTGGGCGTATTTTTCCAGCGCCGGATGCGCGGGCTCGCGTGCGCGCAGGGCTTCGATATTGATGCGTGTGGCCGTCGCCACCAGCGTGCCGCACGCGACACCATGCGGAATCGGGAAAAACGCCCCCAGCGGCGCGGCCAGTCCATGTACCGAGCCGAGCCCGGCTTGCGCCAGCGTGATGCCCGACACCAGCGCCGCATAGGCCATCCGTGCGCGCGCCTCCGCGTCGCCGGCGTCCGCATGCAGCGCCAGCAGGCCGTCGCGCGCGGCCTTCATGCCCCCCCAGGCGAGCGAATCGGTCAACGGCG
>DAOMWT010000150.1:0-5346 GCA_035436705.1 Thiobacillus sp.
CTTGCCCGCCCCGGCTGCCAGCGTAACCTGGGCGGCCTCGCCGGCAGCCAGCCTCGACGCGCTGCCGCCGGGCCATACCCGCGCATGCACGCTGCCCGCCTCTTCCCATGCCGCGGCAAAGCGGCCCGCACCGAGCGCAAGCACCACCGGCTCGTAGCAGGCCGACTGGCTCAAGCGGATCTCCGGCTGGAATTCCGCTGCGGCTTCCGGCTTGATCGCCAGATAGCACTGCGGCGTGCCATCGCGGTTGTCTTCCCACACCACGCCCACGCTATCGCCCGACACCGCCACGCCCTGCCGGTTGGCCGATTCCAGATGGGGAAAGATCGCCGCCCCCTGAACCGAATTGACCGTCACCGCCTCGCTCCACTCCCACGCGGCTTGCGCCGGCGCAGCCAGCATGGCCAGCAACAGCGCCGCCGCCCTCACGACTTGCCGCCCAGAAATTCGATCAGGGTCTTCTGCTTGTAATAGCCGCCGCGCACATAGCGGTCGTAATCGCGAAAATCCTGCACCGTCTTGAAACCGGGGATCTGCACGATCTTGTCGCCCTGCGGGGTCAGGTAGACGAACAACGGCGTGGCAAATGCCTTCAGCCGCGCGCCCAGCTCGGCTTCGGTGATGCGCTCGCCGGAAGGCAGCGTCAGCCGTTTTCCCGATTCGGCATCAACATACACCAGCTCGTAATTGGCGGTGTACAGTTTCTTTAGCGCGGCATCGGAAAACGTCTTCTTGTTGGTGTGGTCGCACCACGCGCAGCCGTAGCGCCCGAAGTACAGGAAGATCGGCTTGCCGCTTGCGCGTGCGGCCGCAAGGCCGGCGTCGAAACCGACGAATGGATAGCCCGGCGGCGGATCGGCCAACACCGCAGACGCCCACAAACAGCTTGCCGCCACCACGATCTTGATCAGGTTCATCCTGTCCTCCTTCAGCCACAGTGCCACCATTCTGATAAATTCAGCCACTCCTGCAACCCTCTTTTCTGACCATATGACTCACGATTCCGTTCGCATCGGCCTGGTTTCCATCAGCGACCGCGCCAGCAGTGGCGCGTACGAAGACCAGGGCCTGCCCGCGCTCAAGGCCTGGTTCGGCGAAGTGCTGGCCAATCCCGTCGAATTCGTCACCCGGCTGATCCCCGACGAACAGGCGCGGATCGAGACGACACTGGTCGAGCTGGCCGACGGCGAACGGTGTTCGCTCATCCTGACCACCGGCGGCACCGGCCCGGCGCCGCGCGACGTCACCCCGGAAGCGACGCTGGCGGTGGCGCACAAGGTGCTGCCCGGCTTCGGCGAGGCGATGCGCGCAGTGTCGCTGAAGTACGTGCCGACCGCCATCCTGTCGCGCCAGGTGGGCGTCACCCGCGGCGCCAGCCTGATCGTCAACCTGCCGGGGCAGCCCAAGGCGATCAAGGAAACGCTCGACGGCGTGTTCGCCGCGGTGCCCTACTGCATCGACCTGATCGGCGGGCCCTACCTCGAAACGCAGCCCGGCACCGTGGCGGCATTCCGCCCCAAATCCGCACTGCGGCCGCGCCCATGACCGGCATCCTCGATGCGCTGGCACGGGCGCTGCGCGATCTGTTCAGCCTGCGCGTGCTGTGGGTGGTGGTGTGGCCGATGCTGGTCGCGGCGCTGCTGTGGCTGGCATTGGGCGTGACCTTCTGGCACACCTTCTCCGGCTGGATTGCGCAGGGACTCGACGCCATCGGCATCCAGGCCTGGCTGGCCGAACTCGAACCGGTATGGATCGCCCACGGCATTCAGGCGCTGCTGCACCTGATGCTGTTCGTGCCGCTGGTACTGCTGACCGCGCTCATCATCACCGCGCTGTTCGCCATGCCTGCGCTGATTCGCCTGGTGGCCGAACGCGACTATCCCGAACTCAAACGCGAAAACGGCGGCGGCCTGGTCGGCAGCCTGTGGAATGCGGCGGTCGCCGTCGTGCTGTTTGTTGCCTTGTGGGTGGCCACCCTGCCGCTGTGGCTGATCGGCGTCGGCGTGATCGTACCCTTCGTCGCCGCGGCGTATCTGAACCAGCGTCTGTTCCGTTACGACGCCATCGCCGAACATGCCAGCGCCGACGAAATGGCGGCGCTGTTCAAGAGCGACCGCCCGGGCTGGTGGGGATTGGGCCTGCTGACCGGACTGGTGCAGTTTGTCCCCTTGCTCAACCTGTTCGGCCCGGTGCTCGCCGCGCTGGCGTTCATCCACTACGGCCTGGCGCGCCTCGAACGGCGGCGGGCGGCCTCAGTCGGCTGAGGCAAAACGCCGCTTGAAGCCTGCGTCGAAATTGATTTCGCGCGCGGTCATGGCGCCGATCACGCACTGTTCCAGGCTGGGCGGCATCACCAGTTGCCCGGCGCCATTGACCAGGCGGCCGGCCATGATTTCGGCCTGTTTGCGCGGCACCGGCTGCGGCTGCCCGGGTTCAGCGTAACCCTGCGGATAAACCGGCCTGCCCTCGGCGTCGTATTTGTCGGTCGCGCCCAGGGTATGCAACAGTTCGTGGGCGATCACGATATTGTTCTGGCGCGTCTGGCGGGGGTCCGCAAAGGCATGCACCACGCCGATCAAGCCTTTCCGCAAACCCAGCGAATGGTCCAGCGCGATGCCGTCGCGCGGCGCGTGGTACAGCACGAACAGCTTGATCTTGCCGAGCTGCGGCAGCCACTGCCCCGACTGCCGATACACCCACCCGCGCAGCTTCAAACTCCAGAACACGGTTTTCAGCACGCTGCCGTCGCGTGGCGGCGCGGGCGGTTTCTCCTTCAACTCCGGCAGCAGGCTGATTTGCAGCGCTGACGACTGCTTCGCGCCATAGCGCGCCGTTTCACGTTCGAGAAACGCATTGATGTCGTGAAAGTCGCTCGCCCGCAGCGTACGGATCGTCTGCGCCGCCTGCGCCGAGCCGTCGCCGTTGATCGGGACTACGGCCACATCCAGCGGCACCCGCCAGGCACGCACCATGGATTGTTCCATCCAGGTGAAGCCGAGCGCCGCGGCCAGCACGCCCAGCAGCAGCAGAATGCGCAGCCGGCGAAAAGTCATGGCAGGGCAGACGCAGCCGGCATCCCGCCACGCCCGCTGCCGAGAAGACTTGTCGACGGCAGCATCAGGATGCGGCCGCGGCGGGCGCTACGGGTGTGGCGGGTGCGGCCGGCGATGCGGGCGCAGGCGCAGTTTTTTTGCCTGCCTCCAGGTTCATCTTGCTGGCGACCAGCTTGCCGCCATCCGCGTTTTTCACCGCCTCGCCCACGCCGATCTTGGCGGCATCCACCTGTCCCAGCGTGATCAGCGTCTGCTTCACCGCCTCGCCGCGCGCCTGCGCCAGCCGCTGCAGCTCGGCCTCGGTCACCGGGATTTGCAGGGTCAGGCGCTCCAGCATGGCGGCGTGCAGCGGCTGCCTGGCGTCTTTGGTCTTCGCGTATTCGGCCTTGATCGCCCTCACCCCGCCCTGCTTGCCGAAACGCTCGCCGTACAACTCTTCCAGCGCTTTCTGCGCGCGCGGGTTGGTGGTGTCGACGGGGCCGGGCTCGTTGTCGGGCTCGATTTTCAGCCCCATGCGCAGCGCGACATCGCGGCGGATCCACAATTCCTGGATTGCGCGCGTGTCGCCTTTCACCTCGTACGCCGGTGCGATCGACAACGCGAGTTGCGGCCGCTTGGCCAGCGCCTGGCCGACCGCCTTGAGCTTCTCCTGTTCCGGCGGCAACAGGGTGGCCGTGCCGAAATCGAATTCGACGGCTTCGAGCTTGTCGGAACTGATCCCCAGCAGGCTGCCGAGCGCGCGGAAAGGCGCGGTCACCAGTTTGGTCAGCACGTTGACGACGGCTTTCCAGATGATCTTGCCGTAGCTGAACTGCGGATCGTCGAGACTGCCGGTGACCGGCAGATCGAGGTCGATGATGCCTTCGCTGTCTTCCAGCAGGGCGATCGCCAGGTCGAGCGGCAGCTTCATCGCGTCGGGACTGTCGACGCGTTCGCCGAGCTTGAGCTTGTTGATCACGAACTTGTTGTCGCCCGCCAGCTGGCGATTCTTGATCTTGTATTCGAGGTCGACCGAGAGCTTGCCGGAATCGATCCTGCGTCCGGCGAACTTGCCAGAATACGGCGTCATGTTGGTCATTTCCAGATTGCGGAACGTCAGCCTCAGATCGGTGAAATCGGTCGCCCTGAACGGCTGGATCGAGCCGCGCACCCGTGCCGAGCCGAACTCGTCGACCTTGCCGTCGAGCTCCACCAGCGCCAGCGTCGCCGGATCGGTGGACAGCCCGGTCACCACGCCGCCGAGGTCGTGCATGCGGGTGCCAAACTGCGGCGTCAGCGAAAGGTCAGCGAATTCCGCATTCGCACCAACGATGCGCAGACGTTCGACGGCCAGCGGAAACGCGGCCGGCTGGGCGGTCGGCTGGGGCGCCGGTTGTAGCTTTGCGGGTGCCGCGGCGGGCGGCGCCTGCGCCGGCGTGCGCAGGATACGCTGCAGGTTGATCGACTTGTCCTCGAAAATGATGACCTTGCCGAAGGGATTCAGCGCCACCAGTTCGTTCATGTGCAGGCGGTCGGGGTTGAGCCTGAGTTCGAGGCTGTCGGACGACAGTTTCTTCCAGCCAAGGAAGGCCTCTTCGGTTTCCTCCTCGGTGATGGCGAGATCGTCGACCGCGAAGCCGCCGTCGAAATCCAGCTTCATGCCCGATTTGGCCTGCGCGAACGTCAGCCTGCCACGGGTCGATGCCACGCCCGAATGCAGGTTGAGCCTGGCCACCTGGTTGACGTAGGGCGCAAAGGGTTGCAGCGACAGCCCGGCCAGCTTGAGGTCGAGCCGGCCCGACGTCTTGCCCGGAACGACCGTGCCGCTGGCCTCGAAACGGCCACCCTGCCTGAGCGCGAAGCCGGCCTGCAGGGGCACCGCCTTGTTCATGTCGAGGCTGAGATCCTTCAAAGTGACGAAGCCCCTGGCGACATCGATCCTGACCGGCGCATCGGGCGACTGGTCGACGATGCCGACTTCGAGTCCGTCGAGGCTGAGGCGCGCGAGCTGCACGTCCATGGGCGAAGCCGTCGCGGTTTCCGCCTTGGCTGTCGCTGCGGCAGGCGCGCCGGACGCCGGCTTCAGGATTGCGGCCCAGTTGAGGGTCTTGCGCTTGTCCAGCGCCACGCTGGTTTTTGCGCCGCCGAGTTCCACCGCCTCGATGGCGAGCCGGTTTTCCGCCAGCTTCAGCCGCGCGTTGACCAGCGCCGCACGCTGCAATTCCGCCACCTGCTGCGTCCCCGACTGCACCCGCACCGGGCCCAGCGCTGCGTTGACCGGGCCGACATCGATGGCGGCCGCGGCTCCCACCTC
>DAOMWT010000151.1:0-5341 GCA_035436705.1 Thiobacillus sp.
CATCCGGCGGGGCTACGGGCAGCGGCGGCAGTGGAAGCGGGGCCGGCGGAGCCCCGGCCGCGCCCCCCCGCTCGACCGGGAATTCGGCCCTCGACCGTATCATCGGCAACGACGAGGCACTGCGCTCGTTCATCGGCCTGTCGGCCGACTCGCCGGTGCCGACCCCCGCAGTCACCGACGAGGGCGTCCCGCTGCAGACCTGGGACGTCCATGGGCCGACGTCATTCATGATCAGCCGCTCATCCACCGAGGAACTGGACTTCCCGACGCTTGACGACGTCAAGAAAATCATCGCCAAGGGCAACTTCGTCCCGCGCTCGGAAGACCTGACGACGCTGCTGCTCGGCGAACGCAAGGTGTTCGCGACCGGGTTCGATCACCTGCTGAGATCACTCTCCCTGGTCCCCGCAGGCAGCGTGAAAACCTTGAACATCGTCGCCATCTGCCAGAGCGCGGTCAGCCTCGATTTTCTTTCGGAGCTGGTTTTCACGTCCGCTGGCGATCTCGGCGACCGCCCCGCCCTCACGAGTGAACGTCCCCTGCAAAACCTCACTCTGGCCGAAGCGGTCGCGCTGCTCGCGGCTCCCGAGTTCAACGTGGAGGCGATGGCGGTGAAGCTGAGCGACGTACGCAAGGCATTCCCGGTCGACGGCGAAGTCCGCATCTTCAACATGTTCAACCCGCTGCGCGAGGATTTCGTCCAGGCGCTGGCCAACGTGTTCCAGGTGCGAACGAGCGCCTTTGCGCGCAAACCCGTCCGCGTCTTGGCAACGGTAATCGCCGAAACCGGGGAAACAGAGGAGACGCTCGACACGGCCGTGCTCGCGAAGAAGCTCACCATTGGCTTCCTCGGCGACCCGGTGCCGTTCGAGGCCGTTTTCTTCGAGCACCTGCTGCAGCAGGACCGCGCCCAGACCGGCCTGTTCACGGCCTTCCCGCGGCGCTAAGGCGTCTCGACGAACTCCAGCGTGTTGGCGTCCGGGTCACGGCAGAACAGCGCCGCGCGACCCGACCTGCTTGCCGTGTACGGGATCCCGGCCGCGTCGAGACGGCTTTTCAGCGCAGCCACATCGCGCACCGCCAGCGCGATGTGGCGGTCGCGGCCACCGTGCCCGGGGCGCTCCGAGCTGGCATCGGGATCGGGCAACTGCATCAGGTGCAGCTGCTGGCCGCCGCCCAGCTCGTACCATTCACCGGGGTAAGGCAGTCCGGGGCGGCCGGGATATCGCGTCAGTCCCAGCACCGATTCATAGAAAACCCTGGCGCGCGCCAAGTCGGAGACCAGCAGGCCGGCATGCAGCAAGGCGGTTACGTCAGACATGTCGTTTGTCCTTCAATTGATTGTCCTCCATATGGCCGGAAAACAGGCTGGCGGTAATGATCATGGCTGCACCGATCCATTCCTGCACCCCCATGCGTTCGCTGGACAGGAAATAGGCGGCGATCGCCGCCACCACCAGCTCGGACAGGAAGATCACGATGGCCTGGTTGGCCGGCACGCGTGCCAGGCCGTACTGCACCGCATAGGTCATGCTGCCGATGGCGAGGCCAACGCCGAGCAGCAGCAGCCAGGTCTGCATTCCCGCATCCGCCATGAAATCGAGTTCAGCCGGCTTGAGCGCCAGGCCGATCACCGCCAGCACTGCCACGCCCATCCACACCGACACCGCCTTGGTGCCTTCGGCCACCCCATCCAAATGCCGGCTGATGACGTTGCTCGCCGCGAACATCACCCCGGCCGACAACCCCAGCCATTCGGCACGGTTGCCAGGCAGCGGCCATTCGCCGGGCTGCCACAGCATCACCAGCGCGCCGCCCGCCGCCAGCGTCATCACCGCCCAGCCGGCATGGTTGAGTTTTTCGTGCAGCAGGAATCGCGAAAACAGCACCGTCCACAGAGGCGACAGATAGAACAGCAGCAGCACGCGCACCACCTCGCCTTCGAGCACCGCCAGCACGTAAGCCAGATTGGTCCAGCCCGCCGCCAGCCCCAGCGCCGCCAGCCACAGCCAGTGCCCGCGCGCAGCGCGCAGCGCGCGGACATGCAGCCAGCCCAGCAGCAGCAGCGGCGTCGCATAGGAAAAGAACCCCGACGCGATGCCGCCGACCCCAGCCTGATCCAGCAGGCGATAGGGGTACCACACCAGCCCCCACAGGGTGGCGGCATAGACCAGGCTGCTGATAGCAAGAGTGCGCTGCAAGGGAATCGACGGCATAGGGCTTTATAATGAAAAACTTGAATGAAATCCGTACTGCAATGAATCCGCGTCTCGAACAACTCCACCCCTATCCGTTTCAAAAGCTGCGCGAACTGTTCGCCAGGGTAACGCCGAATCCCGCACTTCCACCGATCAACCTGTCAATCGGCGAACCCAAGCACCCGACGCCGCAATTCATCAAGGACGCGCTGGTCGCCGGGTTGGACGGGCTGGCGAATTATCCCATCACCCAGGGCTCGGATGCGCTGCGCGGCGCCATCGCGGCATGGGCGCAGCGGCGCTACGGCGTGACACTCGATCCGGCGACCGAGGTGCTGCCGGTCAACGGTTCGCGCGAGGCGCTGTTCGCGTTCGCCCAGGCCGCGGTCGACTCTACCCGCCACGGCCGCCGCACGGTCGTCTCGCCCAACCCGTTCTACCAGATCTACGAAGGCGCAGCCCTGCTCGCCGGCGCCCGTCCCTTCTTCCTCAATACGCTGCCGGAGAATGGCTTCAGGATGGACTGGTCGCGCGTGCCGGAAGACGTGTGGGAAAGCATCAGCCTGGTCTATGTCTGTTCGCCCGGCAACCCCACCGGCAAGGTGATGTCGCTGGATGACTGGAAAGCATTGTTCGAGTTGTCGGACCGGCACGGCTTCGTCATTGCGGCCGACGAGTGCTACTCGGAGATTTACTTCGAGGAAGGCAAGCCGCCGCTCGGCGCGCTCACCGCCGCGCAGCAGCTCGGGCGCGGCTTCAGAAACCTGATCGTGTTCAACTCGCTGTCCAAGCGCTCCAACGTGCCCGGCCTGCGCTCCGGCATGGTGGCGGGCGACAGCGGGGCGATCAGGAAATTCCTGCTCTACCGCACCTATCACGGCAGCGCGATGAGCCCGGCAGTGCAGGCCGCCAGCGTCGCAGCCTGGAACGACGAAGCGCACGTGGCCGAGAACCGCCGCCAGTACGCCGAAAAATTCGCCGCCGTGATGCCTATGCTGAAAGGCGTGCTGCAATTCGAGGCGCCCGACGCTGCCTTCTATCTGTGGGCGCGGGTGCCGGGCGGCGACGATGCCGCATTCGCCCGCGGCCTGTACGAAACGCAGCACGTCACCGTGCTGCCCGGCAGCTTCCTCGCGCGCGACGCCGCCAACCTCAATCCGGGCAAGGGCTTCGTCCGCATCGCCCTGGTCGACGGCCTGGATGCCTGCGTCGAAGCCGCCAGACGCATGGCCAGCTACGTCGGCGAGGCGGTGTAAGCCGCCTGTTCAATTTCCATCGCTTTAATTTCAACCTTCAACCACAGGAATTCATCATGCAAGAGTTGCAGAACATCATCGAAGACGCTTTCGAGCGCCGTGCCGACATCACCCCGCGCAATGCCGATGCCAAGGTCAAGGATGCCGTCATGTCGGTGATCGAGATGCTCGACCGCGGCCAGCTGCGCGTGGCCGAGCGTGCTGAAGGCCAGAACTGGATCACCCACCAGTGGCTCAAGAAGGCGGTGCTGCTGTCGTTCCGCCTGGAAGACAACGCCTTCATCAAGGGCGGTTTCACCAATTACTTCGACAAGGTGCCGAGCAAGTTCGCCGACTACAACAGCCGCGACTTCCGCGAAGGCGGCTTCCGCGTGGTGCCGCCCGCGGCGGCACGGCGCGGCGCCTACATCGGCAAGAACGTGGTGCTGATGCCGAGCTACGTCAACATCGGCGCCTACGTCGACGAAGGCACCATGGTCGACACCTGGGCCACCGTCGGCTCCTGCGCGCAGATCGGCAAGAACGTGCATCTCTCCGGCGGCGTCGGCATCGGCGGCGTGCTCGAACCGGTACAGGCCAATCCCACCATCATCGGCGACAACTGCTTCGTCGGCGCGCGTTCCGAGGTAGTCGAGGGGGTGATCGTCGAGGACAACTGCGTGATCTCGATGGGCGTGTACATCGGCCAGAGCACCAAGATCTACGACCGCGAAACCGGCGAAGTGCACTACGGCCGCGTGCCCGCCGGCTCGGTGGTGGTGTCCGGCAACCTGCCGTCGAAGGACGGCAGCTACAGCCTGTACTGCGCGGTGATCGTGAAGAAGGTCGATGCCAGGACCCTGTCCAAGGTCGGCATCAACGAACTGCTGCGTGGAATCTAAGTCTCAGCCCCGGTATTGCCGGTTTATCGTTTCGGAAAAGGAGACGTCATGAAGCGCACCCTCGTCGTCACCGCATTGCTCGCCGTCGGCCTGACGGCATGCCAGGAGAATCCGGTATCCGGCCGCAGGCAACTGGCACTGGTATCCGAGGAACAGGCGCAGTCTTCGTCGGCGCAGGCTTACGCGCAGACGCTGAACGAGGCGCAGAAGAAGGGCAAGCTCAGCACCGATGCGGCACTGAACAGCCGTGTCAAGCGCATCACCGACCGCCTGATCACACAGGCGGGCAACATGTATGCGCCCAGCCGCGAATGGAAATGGTCGGTCGCGGTGATCGACGAGCCGACACTCAACGCCTGGTGCATGCCGGGCGGCAAGATGGCGATCTACACCGGCATCATCGAGAAACTGAAACTCTCCGACGACGAAATCGCCCAGATCATGGGCCATGAGATCGCCCATGCCATACTCGGCCATGGTCGCGAGCGCATGTCGCGCGCCATCGCCATGCAGGGCGGCATGACGCTCGGTTCCATCGTCGCCGGCCGCGACCTCAGCGTGCTGTCGCCGGTGGCCGACATCGCGCTGACCCTGCCCAACAGCCGCGCCGGCGAAAGCGAGGCCGACCGCTACGGCATCGAACTCGCCGCGCGCGCCGGATTCGATCCGCGCGCCGCAGTGCGCCTGTGGGAAAAAATGAGCACCGCCGGCAACGGCGGCCCGCCGCAATTCCTCAGCACCCATCCCGCTCCCGACAACCGCATCCAGGCACTGAACGCGCTGGTACCGCAGATGATGCCCATCTACGAGAAAGCACGTTGATGAACATGGAATCCACCTCCGGCGAAAAAATCGCCAGCCTGAAAACCCTGGCCACGGTCATCTATGCGCTGTATGCCGTCTCGCTGTTCATCGGCATCACCGCCGTCGTGGCCATCGTGCTGAACTACCTTATTGATTCGGCCTGATTTATCCGTGATTCATGCTGCATATTTTACGCGTGCAT
>DAOMWT010000152.1:0-5325 GCA_035436705.1 Thiobacillus sp.
TTTACGGTCTGCGCTTCTTCTCCTACGTCTTCTACCCGGTGATCGTCGTCTTCACAGCGCGTCGGCCAGCGCCCGCACCAGCGCATCGCTATCGGCAAACACCCGCCACTGGGTCGCCATCACAGCTCGTTGCGCCAGACCTGGTCGTCACTGTCGAACAGGCGGTTGGCATCGGGCGGCCCCCAGCTGCCTGCGGGATAGGTCGGGATGTATTCGCGCTCGATCGTCCAGTATTTGAGGATGGGGTCGACCACGCGCCACGCCCACTCGACCTCGTCGAAGCGCAGGAACAGCGAACGGTCGCCCTCGATGACATCGAGCAGCAGGGTCTCGTAGGCGTCGAGCGTCTGCTCGTCGGTCTTGAGGAAGCTCGCGTTCATCTGCATCAGCCGCGTGTCCATGTCGAGGCCGGGCTGCTTGACGTGGATTTCCATGCGCATCGACTCGTCGGGCTGGATCGACAGCAGTATCCAGTTGGGGTCGATCGTTTCGAGCGGGGTTTCGCGGAACAGCTGTTGCGGCGGATGGCGGAAGCGCAGCGCGATCATCGAAGTCTGGTGCGGCATGCGCTTGCCGGTGCGCAGATAGAACGGCACCCCGCGCCAGCGCCAGTTGTCGATGTAGAACTTGGCGGCGACGAAAGTTTCGGTGGCGGAGTTCGGCTCGATATTTTCCTCCTGCTGGTAGCCTGGCACGGTCTTGCCATCGATCATCCCGCGCGCGTATTGCGCACGAATCGCGTGCGCGTGTACCGCGCGCTTGCTGATCGGACGGATCGAGCGCAGCACCTTCACCTTTTCGTCGTGCATGGCATCCGCTTCGAGTGCGGCCGGCGGCTCCATGGCGACGACGGTGAGCAGCTGCATCAGGTGGTTCTGCAGCATGTCGCGCAGCGCGCCGGCGCGGTCGTAGTAATCGGCGCGCCCTTCGATGCCGATCGACTCAGCCACGGTGATCTGCACGTGGTCGATGAAGTTGCGGTTCCACAAAGGCTCGATCAGGGTGTTGGCGAAGCGGAACACCAGCAGGTTCTGCACCGTCTCCTTGCCCAGAAAATGGTCGATGCGATAGATCTGCTCCTCGTCGAAATGCTGGTGCAGCAGCTGGTTCAGCATGCGCGCCGACTCGATGTCCTCGCCGAAGGGCTTTTCGATCACCACGCGATTGAGGCCGCGTGGCTTGTTGAGGCCGACAGCTTCGAGGTTGTGGATCACTGCGGAAAATTCCGCCGGCTTGATGGCGAGATAGAACACCGTGCTCGAACAGGCTTCTTCGGGAGGCAGGCGGTGGGCCAGTGCCTGGTACGAGGCGGCATCGTTGAGGTCGCCCTGCTGATAAGTGAAGCGGGCAATGAAGCGCTCGAATACCGGCGTATCGTGCTTGCCCTTGATCTTGCCGGGAAGTATTTCGCGCATGTATTTGCGCCATTCGTCGTCGCTCCAGGGGCGGCGCGAAAACGCTACGATGTTGAGCGATTCAGACAGGCGGGCCGACGCCTCCAGGTGATACAGCGCAGGCAGCAGTTTGTTGGTGGCCAGATTGCCGGTGGCACCGAAGATGACGAAGGTACACGGCAGCGAGTCTTCCAGGTCGGTCATTTGCCGTCCTCCTTGATCGCGTGGCCGCCGAACCCCTGGCGCATCTTGGCGAGCATTTTCGCTGCGTAGTCGTTTTTACCCTGACTGGCAAAGCGCATCATCAAAGCCAGCGTCATCACCGGGGCCGGGATGCCCTGCTCCACCGCTTCCAGCGCGGTCCAGCGCCCCTCGCCAGAATCGGCGACAAACGGCTGGATGGCTTCCAGCGTCCGATCCTGCGCCAGGAAATCCGCCGACAGGTCCAGCAGCCATGAACGCACCACGCTGCCATGCCGCCACAACTCGGCGATCTCGTCCAGTTGCAGATCGAAGCCGGTTTTGTTCTGCATCAGCGCAAAGCCTTCGGCGAAGGCCTGCATCATGCCGTACTCGATGCCGTTGTGAACCATCTTGACGAAGTGGCCGGAACCGACCGGCCCGGTATGCAGCCAGCCTGTCGTCGGCGTCGGCGCCAGTGCTTCCATGTAGGGCTTGAGGCGTGCGGCCGCAGCGTCGCTGCCGCCGAACATGATGCAGTAGCCGTTATCCAGCCCCCACACGCCACCGGAGACGCCGGCATCGGCGTAATCGATCTGCTGCGCCGCCAGCATCTCGGCATGGCGCTGGTCGTCCTTGTAGTAGGCATTGGCACCGTCGACCACCAGATCGCCGGGGCTCAACAGGGGCTGCAGCGCCGTCAGCGCCGTCTCGCTGGCCTCGCCGGCAGGCAGCATCAGCCAGACGATGCGCGGGGCCTGCAATGCCGCGACCAGATCAGCCAGGGTGGCGCAGGCGAGATGGCCGGTTTCCGCCGCGATGACCGAGCTCACTTCATGACTGCGGTTGTTGATCGCAATTCTGATGCCCTTGCGAGCCAGCCGTCGCGCCATGTTGCCGCCCATGCGGCCGAGTCCGACGAGTCCGAATTCCATGCTTTGCCCCTAGTCTGGATGAATGCCTGCCCGCCGCGATTATCGCGCCGGCGCTAAATGCATGATAGGACGTGCCGGCGGCGGGCGGACTGCGCAAAGCGTGCTGCTTGCCGCTGCGCCTGCAGCGATCAGGCCAGCAAGCCAGGGAACAATTTGCCCAGTCCGCTCGCGATCATCTCGATCGAAATCGCCGCGATGATCAGACCCATCAGGCGCGTGACGACGTGGATCCCGGTCTTGCCCAGCCGCCGCGCGATCGCCGGAGCGGCACGAAACGCCAGCCACACCGACAGAGCCACCAGCGCCACCGGAATCAGCAGGGCGGCCTGATGCAGCACGTTGCCCTGCGCCGCGCCCGCCGCCACGATGACATGGGTGATCGCGCCCGGCCCGGCCAACAAAGGCACGCCCAGCGGCACCACGCCGACCGCTTCCTTCTCTTCCGCCTCCATCGCCTCGTCCTGCGTCTGCCGCTGCGGGCTGACATGCGCCTGCACCATCGACAGGGCCAGCAACAGCAGCAGCAAGCCACCCGCCACCGAGAACGCGGCGAGGCGGATGCCGAAAAAGCTCAGCAAAGGCTCGCCCACAAAGGCGAACAGCGTCAGCACCCCCAGCACCGTCAATGCCGCGATGCGCGCCGCCGCCTGGCTCTGCGCAAGCGTGTGACCCTGCGTGGCGAGGAGGAAAATCGGGATGACGCCGACCGGGTCGACGATGGCAAACAGCGCAAGCGCCGCCTTGGCGAGTTCGAGAATATCCATTGCCGGCATCATATCCGCATGACAAGGCGGATTTTTAAAGCCGGCGGAACAGCAGATCCCACACCCCGTGCCCCAGGCGGATACCGCGCTGCTCGAACTTGGTGAGCGGGCGGGTGTCGGGACGCGGCGCGTAATCCGCCACGGCGTTTGTCAGCAGGGGTTCGGCGGCGAGCACCGCGAGCATCTGCTCGGCATAGTCCTGCCAGTCGGTGGCCAGATGGATGTAGCCGTCCGGCTGCAGGCGGCTGGCCAGCAGTTGCACCAGCGGCGGCTGGATCAGGCGGCGCTTGTGGTGGCGCTTCTTGTGCCAGGGGTCGGGGAAGAAGATGTGGATGCCGGCGAGGCTGGCCGGCGCCAGCATGTGGGTCAGCACCTCGACCGCGTCGTGCTGGACGACGCGCACATTGGTGAGGCCGCGCTCGCCGATCTGCTTCAGCAGCGCGCCCACGCCGGGCGTATGGACTTCGACGCCGAGGTAGTCGTTTTCGGGATGGGCGGCGGCAATCTCAGCCAAGCCTTCACCCATGCCGAAGCCGATTTCCAGAATACGCGGCGCCGGGCTTGAATTAGAGGCGGTGCGGCCGAAGGCGGCGTCGAGATCGAGTACCGCAGGCCGGTACGGCAACATGAACTGCGGCCCGATTTCGGCCAGCGCACGCGCCTGGCCGGAACCGACGCGGCCGGCGCGCAGCACATAGGAACGGATGCGCGGAGGCACGCCGGTGTCGTTCGTCATGCTTATTTGCTGCCTGCGCTTCTGTTTTCAGTAATGAGGCCGCTGGTGGGCGAACTGGGGCTGGCCTGATAAATCTTCTTCGGCATGCGGCCGGCGAGGAAGGCCTCGCGCCCGGCCTCCACCGCCTTTTTCATCGCCGAAGCCATCAACACAGGGTTGCCGGCGCCGGCGATCGCGGTGTTCATCAGCACGGCGTCGCAGCCAAGTTCCATCGCGATGGCGGCGTCGCTCGCGGTACCCACCCCGGCGTCGACGATCACCGGCACCGACAGGCGGTCGATGATGATCTGCAGGTTCCACGGATTGAGGATGCCCATGCCGGAACCGATCAGGCTCGCCAGCGGCATCACCGCGACGCAGCCGATGTCTTCCAGCTGCTTGGCGGCGATCGGGTCGTCCGAGGTGTAGACCATCACCTGGAAGCCGTCCTTCACCAGCACCTCGGCCGCTTTCACCGTTTCCGCCACGTTGGGATACAGCGATTCGGCGTCGCCCAGCACCTCGAGCTTGACGAGGCTGTGGCCGTCGAGCAGTTCGCGCGCCAGGCGCAGCGTGCGGATCGCGTCGTCGGCGGTATAGCAGCCCGCGGTGTTGGGCAGGTAGGTGTATTGCGACGGCGGCAGCGCATCGAGCAGGCTCGGCTGGCCGGCGTCCTGGCCGATGTTGGTGCGGCGGATGGCGACGGTGACGATTTCCGCCCCCGAGGCCTCGACCGCGAGGCGCGTTTGTTCGAAATCCTTGTACTTGCCGGTGCCCACCAGCAGGCGGGAGGCGTAGGATTTTCCGGCGATGACGAGTGGTTCCATAAGAATCAGGTAAGGCGCAAGGGATTACAGAGTAAGAATGGAGAAGTGGAGCGAAGGATAAAGGCCGGTGGTTCTCGCTTCACTCCTTCCGCCTTCCCCCTCACCCAGACATCAGCCGCCGCCGACCGCGACAACGATTTCCAGGCGGTCGCCGCTGGCAAGCCGGGTGTCGGCATGCTGGCTGCGCGGGACGATTTCGCCATTTTTTTCGATGGCGATGCGCTTCCCGAGCAGATCCAGCGACGCGATCAGTTGGCTCAGGGTGAGCGGAGCAGGGAAGGCACGGGGTTCGCCGTTGATGAGCAGTTCAATCACGAATCACTTCTTCTATCCGGGGGACGCGAGTTTCAGTATCATACCGGATTCTACCCTGAAGGGCACAAGTACCGCGCGGGCGTCGTATAGTGGCATTACCTGAGCTTCCCAAGCTCATGAGGAGGGTTCGATTCCCTTCGCCCGCTCCACTGCATCATTCTGCGGACTTCCGCAGAAGTCCAAGAGAGTCTGCAA
>DAOMWT010000153.1:0-5280 GCA_035436705.1 Thiobacillus sp.
CGAGGCCCAAAACTCGTGCCATACTTGGCCTCATGCGGTTGAATTTCCTATCCGTGATCTGGCCTTCGGAGAAATTGTACGGCGCCTGGCTGAGCAGGAAGGTCAGCCCGGTCCAGAACACGCTAAAGCAGGCAAAGGCCAGCGCCCCATACAGCGAGCGCAAGCGCAGCGCCGGATGGTCGCGCACCAGCGTCAGCAGCGATTTCATCAAGGTGCCGTAGGCAAACGGAATCTTGCGTTGGTCCCCGGGCAATGCGCGCGCCAGTAGCGCGGTCAATAGCAGCACCACGATGGCGGCGATGAGGTAGACCATGCGCCAGCCGGCCAATTGGGCGATCAGGCCGGATACGGTGCGCGCCAGCAGAATCCCCAGCAGCAGGCCGCCCATCACGGTGCCGACCACCCGGCCGCGCTCCTTGGCATCGGCCAGGGAAGCCGCGAACGGCACCAGCAATTGGGTCGAGCAGGTAGTCACGCCGACGAACAGGCTGGCGATGGCAAACAACAGGAAGGTCGGGCTGGCGGCGACCGCAAGCAGTGCCAGCACGCTTGCCAGCAGCAGCGTGACGATCAGGATGCGGCGATTGAGCACATCGCCCAGCGGCACGATCAGGACCAGGCCGCAGGCATAGCCCAGCTGGGTGAGCGTGACCAGAAGGCCGAGGCTGGTCGGCGAGCGGCCAAAGGTGTCGGAGATGGCGGCGAGCAGCGGCTGTGCGTAATAAATGTTTCCGATGATGGTGCCGCAAGCGATGGCAAACAGCAGGGTCATCGAGCGGGTCAGTGCGCGTTTCTGGGTCGGCATGTCGATCTGGTTTTAAAAGGCGGATGGGCGAGAAAAGGGCCATCGGCCGATGGCATGGCAGTCCGGAAGGACTCCCTGCGGCATCGGTCATGGCCCTGGCAAAAAGCTGTCCCGCGCAGGATGTGACTGTCGCGGGGCGAAGCGCCTCAGAACGGCTTATTGGGCAGGAATTTCCCGTCCAGCGTGATTACCGCACGCGAGCCGCCTTCCGGGTCTTCGACTTTTTTGATGTCCAGCTTGAAATTAATCGCGCTAATGATACCGTCGCCGAACTGTTCGTGCACCAGCGCCTTCAGGGTGGTGCCGTAGATCTGGACCATTTCGTAGAAGCGGTAGATGGTCGGGTCAGTCGGAATGCCGCCGGCGATACTGCCGCGCAGCGGGATGGTTTGCAGTTGCGCAACATCCGCTGCATCCAGCCCCAAGTGGGCGCAAACGATCTCGGCGGCGGCCTTCGGCAGTGCGTGCTGCCCCAGCAGCGCTGCCGTGACATAGGCAACGCTGAGCCCGGTTCCGGCAGCCAGCTGCTGCCAGGACAGGTCCTGGAGTGCCTTGGCAGCGATGACGCGCGCGGTGAGCGCAAGGCGGGGATCCTGATACACATTCGATTGTTGCATGGTGTTGTCCTTTTTCAGTGAGGAAGAGACGGTCAAGCGACCAAAGCGCCACGCTTTGACTGCGTGGCAATAGTTTGTGGAAATTCGGCGAGTGAAACGAAGCGATTGCTCTCGCCATCCAGCGCCACAATGGAACCTGTTTCGATGTCGTAGACCCAGCCGTGCAGGTTGAGCCGGCCCTGCTCCAGCGCCAGCGCCACCGAAGGATGGGTCTTGAGATTGACCAATTGGGCAATCACGTTTTCGCGCACCATCGAAGTCAGGCGCGCTGCAGCAGAGAGATGGGTGCGCGATGCATTGACTACCTTTGCCGAGTCGGCGTGGCGCAACCAGCTGGCAACGGCCGGCAAATGGTCCAGGCACTTGCAGCTGGAAATCGCCGTCATGGCGCCGCAATCCGAATGGCCGCAGACCACGATATCGGTGACGCCCAATTCCGCCACCGCGTATTCGACCGTGGCGGTAACGCCCCCGGGTTCCTGGCTGTAAGACGGCACAATGTTGCCGGCATTGCGAATCACAAAGATGTCGCCCGGATCTTGCTGGGTCAGCAATTCAGGCACGACCCGGCTATCGGAACAGGTAATAAAGAGAGCGCTTGGGCTTTGGGTGGTAGCCAGCTCCTTGAAAAGGGCAGACAGTCCCGGGAAGGCATGCTGCTGAAATTTCAAGACCCCCTCGACGATGGACTTCATGGCCTTGCTCCTTGTGTGATGAAGTAATGCTGCCATGATGGAGCGATTCAGCTATTGAGTCCAAGACCGATATACAATCAAATCCATAATAATTTCCTATAGTTGCCAAGCATGCTATTGCGCCACATACGTTACCTTCTCGCGGTGGCAGAGCACCGCAATTTCACGCGCGCCGCCGAGGCGCTGCATGTTTCGCAGCCCACGCTGTCGCAGCAGATCAGGCAGTTGGAAGAGGCGCTTGGGACGCAGTTGCTGGATAGAACCGGCCGGACCGTGCGCGCGACCGATGCCGGCGCGGCCTACATCGGCTATGCACGCAGGGCGTTGCGGGAGCTGGAAGCCGGAGAGCGTGCCGTGCATGACGTGCGCGACCTGCGGCGCGGCACTCTGCGCCTGGCAATGACGCCGACTTTTACGTCCTATCTGGTAGGGCCGCTGATCGCGGGTTTCAGCGCCCGCCATCCGGGGATCGCGCTGTGCATCAATGAAATGTCCCTGGATGCCCTCGAATTGGCTTTGGCCGACGACGCGATCGATCTCGGCATCGCCTTCAGTCCGGTGCGCTCGGCAGAGATAGAGTGCCGCCCCCTGTTTGCCGAGAAGCTCAGCATTGTGGTCGGCGTGAACCACCCGTTTGCGCAGCGTGCCGGGCCGATCACCCCGCGCGACCTGGAGCGGGAGCCGCTGGCGCTGTTATCGGCTGATTTTGCGACGCGCACCTATGTCGATGCCTATTTGTACAAGCAGGGGATTGCCCCGAAAATTCTGATTGAAGCAAATAGCATCAATGCGGTGGTTGAAATTGTCCGGCGCGGGGGCATGGCGACGATACTGCCGGATGCGATCACGCGTGAAAACGCCGGGCTCAGGAATATTGCGCTCGATCCCGCCTTGCCGCACCGCACCGTGGCCCTTCTGCGGCGCAGGGAGAGCTACCAGAGTGCGGCGGCCTTGGCCTTCGCCGGATTGATTGAAGGCATCATTGCCGATGCGGCGTTGACCTGATGCGCATGCGCTGCACCGGGTCGCTGGCCGCATCAGACATTCCGCATCAGACAAAAAACATGAACCACCACAAGCCCGCCAGCAGGCCGAGCAGGATCAGTGCGGCGAGCGGCCGGGCCGAGCCGATTTCCTGGCCGGCGGCGACCATTTTCTTGCCGGTCAGCATGGCGCGCACCAGGTTTTCGCGGTGCAGCAGCGAGGTCAGGAACACGGCCGCGATGTGCAGCACGACGAGTGCCATCAGCACGTTTGCCAGTGCTTCGTGGACTTCGGACAGCCAGTCGCCGCCGAGCTCGGCGTAGCTGGCGTGGCCGCTAGCCACCAGCAGCAGGGCCGTGCCCAGGATCGCGACGATCGCCAGCGCGCCGGCCGGATTGTGGCCGACGTAGTGGCGCGGGCGCAGTTGCAGCCAGGAGCGCAGGTAGGCGGCTACCGCGCCGGGGCCGCGGATGAATTCGCTGAAGCGGGCGTAGTGGGTGCCGGTCAGGCCCCAGACCAGGCGCAATCCGATCAGCAGCGCCATCGAATAGCCGAAGCTGATGTGCCAGAGCTGCCAGCGTTCGCTTTCCGAAGTCAGCCAGGCGCCCAGGAAGGACAGCGCGAGCGACCAGTGGAAGAGCCGGACCGGCAGGTCCCACACCAGCGCAGTTTTTTGCGGCAGGGTTTCAACGTCCTGATGCCGGGTCGTGCCGGAGCGTTGCGGTTTCATTTCGGAATCCTTACATTGTCTTCATCGAAGTCGCCCTTGTCGGTTTGGCGGTGGCAGGCGGCGCAGTTGGCGCGGCTCTTGACCGATGCGCGCAGCCAGACCTCCTTGCCGACTTCGCGGTGCTTGCGGGCGAACCAGGCGCTGCTGGTGATGCGGTTGTCGGGCGAGGGCTCGGCGAACTTGCGCGAGCCGGCCGCATGCTGGTTCAGCCAGGCCGAGATTTCGGCCACCGATTTCGGGTCGAGGCTGGCGTCGGTGCCGTAATGCTTGTCCAGCGAGTGCATGATGCCGAGCCAGGATTTCGACGGCAGCAGGCCGGGCGCATACGGGATGTGGCAGCTAGCGCATTCGGCTGCATACGATTTCGGCATGTTGCCGGGCATGCCGATGTTGTCGGCCAGCGCCGGCGCCGAGAGCAGCGCGGCGCAGCAGCCGGAAAGGAGCAGGCGGGTGATGTTGTGCATGATGGCGTCCTTGTATGGGGTTTATCTGATGGTCAGCAGCCAGGAGATGATGTCGACCTTTTCCTGCGAGGTGCATTCCCGGCCCATCACGTCGTTGCAGTTGCGCTTGAACCATTTTTCGGATTTGGCGGCGTCGGTGAAGCGCTGCTCGTTGGCGGCCGGCGCCAGCGGCAGGATGGTCTTGCCGGTGACGATGTGCTGGGTGCTTTTGTTCGGGGTGCTGCCGTGGCAGCTGGCGCAGCTCCATTCGCGCCCGTGCTTGTTGACGAACAGCTGCTGGCCGCGCTGCGCCGAGGCTTTGCCGGAAGATGCTTCATACTGTTGCAGCAGGTCTTGCGGGCTGGCGGCCCAGGCGGCGCTGCCGAACGTCAGCGCGATCAGTAACAGGGTTTTGTGCATTGCTTTCTCCGGATGGCGGCCGGCGACGGATGCGCAAGCCATGACCGGATGCTAGCCAGGCGCCGCTGAACCGGCGCTGATCGCCCCGTTCAGCTACGGTTCATGTTGGCGTTGCCATGCTTGCAGCGGGACTGGCGCCTGATTGCCGATGCGCCGATACTTTTACATTCATTCTTCGATAGCCGCATGGGTGCATTCAATGAAGACAATCCGGATTCTCCTGCTGGGCGTGGTGATCGCGCTGGCCGCCGGCGGCCTGTACGCCGGCAACCATGACGACGAGCGCGAGGAGCACGACCGCGCCCGTGCCGCGATGGCCGCCGGGCAGATCAAGCCGCTGGCCGAGATACTCGACCAGGTCGAGCAGCGCTACGCCGGCCGGGTGGTGAAGACCGAGCTGGAGCGCGAGGACGGCCTCTGGCTCTACGAGCTCAAGTTGCTGCCGGCCAACGGCCGCGTCTACAAGCTGAAAATCAATGCGCAAACGGGCCGCGTGATCGGCTCCAAGGGCCAGGTACAGGAGAAACGCGTAAGGCCGGGGAGTCTGCCCCTCGTGCACCACGCGGCGGATGGTGGAGACGGCGGC
>DAOMWT010000154.1:0-5236 GCA_035436705.1 Thiobacillus sp.
CTGTTTGCCTTGAGCAATCTGTGGATGGCGAGGAAACGACTGATGGCAGGAGCACAGGGATGAGTGCGCCTGCTGCACGGGCGAAAACGCCCGAATCCCTGGAAATGAACCGGATGGAGGACAAAACCGGCCGGGAAGTCGCTGTAAATCTGACCGCTCCCGCATTGGGTGATCTGCTTTCATTCAACTCGCGGGGGGCCGGGTTATGCAGACTTTCCTTAATGGAATGGACCTGAGTCTGCGAGGCTTGCTTGGGGCGTGCGGATACAAGTATGAAAGTGGGTCGTAGCTGTTTTCGAGCTCATAGGCATGGAAGCCGTGTGCCATGAACGTATCAAAGATAAACGATGAATCTCCAGGCGAGTCGGCGGATATCTCTATTACCACCTCAACGTCCTTCGGCAAGACCGCCAGTTTCGGGACCAGGCCCTTGATGACACGCGACTCCGCGTCTTCGACGTCGATCTTTATGAGCCGCGTGGAAGCCAACTCCCCATGGGTTAGCAGTTCTGCTAGCGGCTTGCAGGGCACTGCAAGCGCTACCGAGTTGAACTTCCCCCGCAGCGATGTCGTTTTACCTTCGTTATGGCTCCCTGCGTAGAAGAGTTCGAGCGTACCCTGGGTGTCACTGGCGGCTGCCGTGACGATGCGGACATTCTTCAACGCATTACGCTTTACGTTCGAACGGAGCTTCTCGACTATCAGCGGGAAGGGCTCGATCGAGACAACGTTGGCCCGAGGATAGCGCTTCCCAACGAGGGTTGAAAAATATCCAATGTTTGCGCCGACGTCCACAAAGGCTCGATCAGGCGCCTCATCCATTCTCCGTGTGATGAAGTGGGTAAGGTTCGGCTCCCAAACTCCAAACCAGTATAAGTATCCCTGGATCATATCGAGGGTATTCCCCGCGACGAGAATGCCGCTGGCATCGGTGACGAAATTCTTCGAGCGCCACTGGCCCCACCGCCAGACCAACTCCCGCAAGCGACTCGGCGGTGCGTTTCGAACGATCGCTTGAGCAACTGGCAGCGCCACTGCTGATAGAGTTTGCTTGATGAAACTCATGTCGAGATCAGGCTCCTGCCGGACCGGTTGATTGGATTTCGAATTGAAGTCGCTTCTGCGACGCAAAGCCTAATCCAGTTTAGACAACGACGAGAATAATTCACCGCCCGCCTCGCGACTGCCGTGGAGGCAAGCCTAAAGCGTCGCCGATAGAATTTCCCCGTTCCGGGGATTCATCCGCATTGCCGCAGGGGCCTGGCATCCCATCTGCAAGGTGGATACGGGCCATGAACTGCGGCCCCGCGAGAGCGCGAACAGAAAGCCACCCCGTCGTCGGGCATCGTCATTCAGCACTGAAACGCCGGCGGTATTCGCCGGGCGTCAGGCCGACGATCCGGACAAAGATCTTCCGGAAGGTTCCGGGATCGCTGTAACCGACGTCCCAGGCGATCCGGTCTATGGGCAACCGGCTGTATTGCAGCATCTCGCGCGCTTTGCCTACGCGCAGCCGCTGGCAATACTCCCGCGTCGTCATGCCGGTCGCCTTCTGGAAGCGGCGCAGGAAGGTCCGTTGCTCCAGCCCGGCTCGCTCGGCCAGCACCGCAAGCGCGGTGTCCTTGGCATCCGTCGCCTGGAGCCAGTGCTGAACCTTGAGCACAGACATGTCGCCGTGGGTCAGCCTGGGGGAAAAAGGGCTGTAGTAGCGCTGTTCGCGCCCCGGAGGGTCGACCAGCAGTATCCGCGCCGTCTCGATCATGACTGTCGGCCCGAGAAAACGATCGACCAGCCTCAGCCCCAGGTCCGTCCACGCCATCGCGCCGCCTGCCGTGATGATGTCGCCATCGTCGATGATGAGCTGATCGGCGTCCATGCACGCTTCCGGGAAACGGGCCTGGAACAGTTCGACATAGAGCCAGTGCGTAGTCACGGTCCGGCCCGCGAGCAGGCCGGTCTCGCCCAGCAGGAAAGCACCGGCGCAGACCGAGCCAAGCGCGACACCCATGCCATGGTGGTTGCGCAGCCAGCCCGTGAAGGGGGCGGCCGCTTCTGCCGACAGCGGCTCGCCCAGGCCGGGCGGCAGAATGAGGACCGACAGCCTGTTTTCGTCATCCGGGAGCGTGTCGAAGATCCGGCCAGGCGTTTTGCCCGCCGCGTCCAGTTGCCAATGGCTGACGCGCAGCGAATTGGAATCCCGCTTGCCCTTGCCGTAGCGGGCGGCAATCCTGTTCGCCAAGTCGAACAGATCGGTCAAGCCCAGCACCGCTGCCAGTTGCGCCCCCGGATACAGCACCAGGCCGATTTCGACCGATTCATCGCGGGTCATGTCGTTTTAACTCCCAACTATGTCGATAGCGCCACTTCGCATTGTGCGATCCACGCGCGATCATGTCGACTCTGCTGGTTGTGTCTATGCATAAGGAGCGTTTCATGAGCAAACATGCCGTACTCGTCGTCGACCTGCAAAAGGATTACTTCCCCTCCGGCAAGCTGCCCCTTGTCGACATCGAGAAAGCCGCCGCCAACGCGGCCCGGGTCATCGGTGCCGCCCGCGCGAACGGCAATCCGGTCATCCATGTGCGGCATGAGTTCGCCGCGCAGGATGCACCCTTTTTCGTTCCCGGAACGGAGGGCGTACAGATTCACCCAACCGTTGCGCCCATCGAAGGCGAGCCGGTCGTCCTGAAGAACTATCCGAATTCGTTTCTCAAGACCGACCTGAAACCGATGCTGGATGCAAAGGGCATCGAAGAGGTCGTGGTGATCGGCGCGATGAGCCATATGTGCATCGATGCGACCAGCCGGGCCGCTTCGGACTTTGGCTACAGGACCATCGTGGTTCACGATGCGTGCGCCACGATGGATCTTGAATTCGGCGGGCAGGTGGTGCCTGCGGCACAGGTACATGCCGCCCAGATGGCTGCGCTGGGGTTTGCCTACGCCGCGATCACGACGACGGACGAGTATCTGGCGCGATAGGGCAAGACGCCGTTACGCCCCGTTTAATAAAGCCAACCCCTTTGCTCAGGAAAGGATAAAGCAGATGCAAAAAGCGAATGTTGTAAAACTGGTGCTGTTGATCATGTTCAACAGCGTTCTTTATACGTCGGCAAACGCCCAGTTTATTGGCGATCTCGCCGATCTGCCGCGGACCATCGAGAACTATCCCTTGCAGCGTCTCAGCGAACGCGTCTATGTGGTCATCGGCCCGCACGACTGGCCGAACAAAAAGACAAAAGGGTTCATGAACAACCCGGCCGCCATCCTGACCGATGAAGGTTTCGTCATCGTGGACCCGGGAAGCAGCGCCGATGTCGGACGCGGCTTCCTGGAAAAACTCAAATGCGTCTCCTCCAAGCCCGTCATTGCCGTATTCAACACGCATCTGCACGGCGATCATTTCCTGGGGAATCAGGGGATCCGCGACGCCTATCCCGAAGTGCCGATCTACGCGCATCAGCGCACCATAGAAAGGCTCAAAGCCGGCGAAGCGCAGGAATGGCATGACCGATTCAACGGCTTGACGGAAGGCGCGTTGGCCAACACCCGCATCGCGCTGCCCAACAAGGCGCTGAAAGGCGGCGAGGTCATGAAGATGGGGGGCATCACGCTCAAGATCCATCACCCTCGGCATGCCCATTCCGATACCGACATCATGATGGAAGTCGTTGACGACAAGCTCATGTTCATGGGCGACATCTCGATGAACAAAGTCATGCCGTACTCGGCCATGCCGCAGGACGCGAGCTTCAAGGGAACGGCCAGTGCGCTCCGGGCGGCGATCGACAATGCCGACGTCGAGGTCTACGTACCCGGCCATGGCTATCCCGAAGACAAGACCTCCATGGCGATCCAGATCAAATTCACGGAAGACCTGCTGGCGTCGGTCAAGAAATACTTCCTGCAGGGACTGCAAGCGCATGAAATGAACGAATTGGTTGGAAAAGACCTGCAGAAATATAGTGCATGGGATCATTTCGACGAATTGGGCAAGGTGATTTCCCATGCCTATGTCGAAGTGGAACAGGACAATTTTTAATTCGGCTGGCTTCGGACCGGCCTTTGTCAGACTTCGGGGAACAAAGCGCCGGTCCGGAAGTTATTGTTTGTTGAGGCCATTGCTTGCAGAGGTTCAGACGGCGGAATCAGGCGCCCTCTTCTCCCGCATCGACCCCGCAATCAGCTTGTACTGCAGGAAGCGCGTCTCGATCGGGCCGTTGAACAGCGGGATGCGGCGGCTGGCCTTGAGGCCGAGCAGCTTCGGCAGCAAGGGATCGCCGGAAATGATCCATGCCTGCCAGCCGGTGAAATTCCGCTTCAGCCAGTCCCCCAGCAGCGGATACCACTCGGCCAGATCCTCGGCCTCGCCCAACCGTTCGCCATAGGGCGGGTTGGTGACGATGGTGCCGGCCAGGGCCGGCGCTTCCAGGTCGAGCGCATCGGACACTTTCAGTTCGATCGCATCGGCGTAGCCCGCTGCCGTGAGGTTGTTGCGCGCCTTGTCGAGCACCCAGCGGTCCTGGTCGGCGCCGAAGATCGGCAGCCGGGTGAGCGGCTTTTCCTGAGCCTGCGCCTCCATCTTGATGCGCTTCCACAATGCCGCATCGAAATCGCGGTAGTGCTCGAAGGCGAAATGGCGGCTGCGCCCCGGCGCGCGGTTGAGCGCCATGTCCGCCGCTTCGAGCAGGATGGTGCCGGCGCCGCACATCGGATCGAGCAGCGGCGTGCCAGGTTCCCAGCCGGACAGCAGCAGCAGGCCGGCGGCGAGGTTTTCCTTGATCGACGCGGCGCTGGCCTCGCGCTTGAAGCCGCGCTTGAAGAGGGGCTCGCCCGAGGTGTCGAGATAGAAGGTGACCGCGTCCGGGGTGAAGAAGGCATACACCGGCACGTCGGGCGCCTCGGTGTCGACGCTCGGGCGTTCGCGGGTTTCCTCGCGGAAGCGGTCGCAGATCGCATCCTTGATCTTCAGCGTGATGAAGTTGAGGCTTTTCAGCGGCGCGTTCTGCGCGCCGACCTTCACCGCGATGGTCTTCTTGACGTCGAACCAGGCGGGCCAGTCGAGGTCGAGCGCGGCGCGATAGATGTGCTCTTCCTTGCGGTAGCGGGTGTAGCCGACCTTGCGCAGGATGCGGGTGGCGATGCGCGAGGTGAGGTTGGCGCGCATTTCGGCCGCCGCGTCGGCCATGAACAGCACGCCGGCGGACCTCACGCAGGGCAACGCCACACCGTGCCA
>DAOMWT010000155.1:0-5224 GCA_035436705.1 Thiobacillus sp.
CGCTGCTCGACGCCGTCGTGCCGCTCAAGCCGCCGGCGCGCTAGCGTCTATTCGAACTCCATCGCCCGGTACACCCGCCCGGCATTGCTGCGTGCCAGCTCGTCGGCGGTATGCAGGTGCAGGTAGGCCGACTGATCGACCTTGTAGGCGTCGTCGAGCGAGCCGCCGTTCTTGATGACCTCGGCGACCTTGGCCCGCAGGTGCACCAGGTAGTCGCGTGTCCACTTGCGCACGGTCGCCATATCGGTCGGGCCGCCATGGCCGGGGATGACGATCGTGGCGCCGAGCGCCTCGAACTTGTCCCAGGTCTCGATCCACTTGGCGGTGTCGGTGTCCTCGAAGATCGGCAGCATGCGCACGTGGAAGGCGGTATCGCCGGCGATCACCAGCTTCTTCTCGGGCAGCCATACCATGGTGTCGCCATGGCTGTGCGAGGAACCGAGATGCAGGATCTGCAGGTTCCACGAGCCCATTTTGAGGTCGAGCTTGTCGTCGTAGAGCGTGTCCGGCATCACGAACTCGGTCTTGAACGCCTTGTCGCGAGCGCGCGCACGCATCACCTCCAGCGAATCGTAGCCAGTCTTCTCCATGTACGCCGCGGTGTCGCGCTGCGCGATGATGGTGACGCCCTGTTCCTTCCAGTATTTCGAGCCGAGCATGGCGTGGCCCTGGCTGTTTTCCAGCACCACATATTTCACCGGCTGCGTGGTGCGCTTCTTGATTTCCTCGTGCAGGCTTTGCGCCAGCAGGTAGTTGTCGCCGGCATTCACCACCAGCACGCCGTCGTCGGTGATGACGAAGGAAAGGTTGTTGTTGTGGCCGGAATTGTCGTAGCTGCCCGGCGCGGTGGCACCGATCGCCGACCACACGCCGGGGATGACCTCCTGCGGCAGGTCGTACAGAAAGGACGCCGGTGCCTTGTCGAATTGCTGGATCGGCAGGCCGGCGCGCTTCCAGTTGAAGAAGCCGTCGCGGTAGTTTTTGACGTTCGTGTAGCCGAGCTTGATCAGGGTGTCGGCGGCGAGCGGGCTCCTCTGGCTGACGCCGCAATAGACGACGATGGGCGTGGCCTTGTCCGGCACCGCGGCTTCGATCTGGAATTCCAGCTGGCCGCGCGCGAGATTGAAGAAACGCGGCGCATCGACGTAGCCCGACAGGTTCAGCTCGGCCGGGGTGCGGACGTCGATCACCACCGTTTGCGGCTGCGCCTTCATCTGTGCAAGAAGGCCGGCGGTATCGAGCTGCGGCACCCGCGCATTCACCGCGTCGAGCATGCCTTGCGCGGCCTGGGTGACCGCGGGCGCTTCGGGCGGCGGGGTGACGATGGCGGAAAGGGTTTGCGCCTGCGCCGTGGCGCCCAGCAGCAGCACGGCCGGGAGCAGGACGTGCGGAAAACGGATGGTTTTCATGATGGTCTCCTTGGGTTTCTGGTGCGGCACGCAGACCCGATGTCAGTCTGACGCCGGGCCGACGAAGGGGTTCTCGCGACGCTCGTGTCCGAAAGTGGACATCGCGCCGTGCCCCGGCACGAAGCGCACGTCGTCGCCGAGCGGAAACAGTTTGCCGCGGATGGCATCCAGCAAGGCCGCATGGTCGCCGCGCGGGAAGTCGGTGCGGCCGATCGAGCCCTTGAACAGCACGTCGCCGACGAAGGCGAGCCGCGCCGCCGGCTGATAGAACACCACATGGCCAGGAGTATGGCCGGGGCAGTGCAGCACGTCGAGGCGCACGCTGCCAACCTCGATCCGGTCGCCGTCGGCGAGCCACTGGTCCGGGGTGAACGCCTGCGCGGGCGGAAAGCCGAACAGCTCGGCCTGTTGCGGCAGCGCGTCGAGCCAGAACTGCTCCTCGCGCTGCGGGCCGATGATCGGGATACCCAGTGCATCGCGCAGTTCCGCCGCGGCGCCGACGTGGTCGAGATGGCCGTGGGTGAGCAGGATGCTTTGCAGCTTCAGATCGCGCCGCGCCACTTCGGCCAGCAGGCGCTCGGCTTCGCCGCCGGGGTCGATCAGCGCGGCGCGGCCCGCTTCGTCCCACAGCAGCGAGCAGTTTTGTTGATACGGGGTGACGGGGAGGATGGTAAATTCCATGCATCGATTATCCGCCGAATCTTCCCCGACATGCCCGCACCCGACGCCCTGTTGCTGCTGTCCACCCACTGCCCGCACTGCCCGGCGATGCTCGCCGCGCTCGCCGACCTGGTCAAGCAGGGTACGCTCGGCCGCCTCGAAGCGGTCAATCTGGAACAGCATCCCGAGGTGGGGCAGGCGCTGGGGGTGCGCTCGGTGCCCTGGGTTCGGATCGGCCGCATCGAACTCGCTGGCGTGCACGCCAAGGCCGAACTCGCCGAGTGGGCGGCCAAGGCCGACAGCGACGCGGGGATGGCCGACTATTTCCACATGCTGCTGAAGGAAGGCCAGCTGCCGCGTGCGCAGGCAATGATCGAGGCCGAACCCGCCTTGCTGGCGGCGGTGCTGCCCATCGTCGGCAATGTCGACGCCAGCCTCAACGTGCGGCTGGGGGCCGGCGTGCTGCTGGAAGCCTTTGCCGGCAGCGACACGCTGCGCACGCTGCTGCCGCATCTGGGAACGCTGTCGCAGCATGCCGACGCACGGGTGCGGGCGGATGCCTGCCATTACCTGGGGCTGACCGGCGAGGCTGCGGCACGGCCATGGCTGGACGCGCGGATCACGGACGACGATGCGGATGTGCGCGAGATCGCAGCGGAAAGCCTGGACCGGCTGCCGCCCGAAACATGACTCCGATGGCGGGGCTGGCCTGGCATCTCCTTCGGTGCTACAGTTCTAACTGTACCGCCTGGGCATCGCCTGGGCGGTTTTCATTTGCGCTTTGATGCAGGAGCACCCCATGGAAATCACCAATCGGCCCGCCATTACCGTATCCGAAAGCGATCTGGACCGCCTGGAAGCAATGCTCTCGGCCTTGCCCGACGATCACCCCGGCGCGGAGGCGCTGCACGAAGAACTCGATCGCGCGCAGATTCTTCCTCCCGATGAAATGCCGGCTGATATCGTCACCATGAATTCGCGTATCCGCTTCGTGATCGAGCCTGCCGGCAAGGAGATGGAAATGACGCTGGTCTATCCGCGCGATTTCACCGGCGCACCCGGCCAGTTGTCGGTGATGGCGTCGGCCGGCATCGCCGTGCTCGGTCTCACGGTAGGCCAGCACGTCGAATGGCTGGCGCCGGGCGGACAAAGCGTGCGTGCGCGCATCGTCGACGTCACCTATCAACCCGAACGCACAGGAGACTTCACCCTGTAACGCCGTCCGGGATCGTGCCCCGTCCGCTGCGATTCCACCTGCCCGACCCTGCGCCTCATGTCCGTCCCCGCCGCCTACGTCGGCGTGATCCTGATCTGGTCCACCACCCCCCTGGCCATCCAGTGGAGCGCGCAAGGAGCCGGCTTCAGCTTCGCGGTGATGGCCCGCATGCTGATCGGACTGGCGATCTGCCTGCTGCTGTTGCGCGCCCGCCGCATCCCGTTTCCGTTCACCGCTGCCGCGCGGCAGCTTTACGCGATCAGCGGCCTGTCGCTGTTCGCGTCGATGCTGCTCACCTACTGGGGTGCGCTGCACATCCCCTCGGGGTTGATTTCGGTCATCTTCGGGCTGTCGCCGCTGCTCACCGGCGTATTCGCGGCGCTGTGGCTTAGTGAGCGCACGCTCACTCCGATGCGCCTGGCAGGCTTGGGGCTAGCGCTGGCCGGACTGTGGCTGATCTTTGGCCAGCCGTGGCCGGGAGACAGCCAGGCCACGGCTGGCATCGCCGCCGTGGTGGCAGGCATGGCCATGCAGGCGCTGGGGCTGGTGTGGATCAAGCGGCTCAACCTGCGCGCCTCGTCGCTCGCCATCACCACCGGATCGCTCGGCGTCGCCGCACCCTGCTTCGTGCTGGCCTGGCTGCTGACCGACTCCGCCCAACTGCCGTCCGATATCACGCTGCGCGCAGGCGCAGCCATCGTCTATCTGGGCATCCTCGGTTCGGTGGTGGGCTTCACCCTGTACTACTTCGTCATCAAGCATCTGGATGCCGGGCGCGTCGCCCTGATCACGCTGATCACTCCGGTTTCCGCGCTGCTGCTGGGGCAGGCCCTCAATCACGAATGGATCCCGGGAAGCGGCTGGGCCGGCATCGCGCTGATCGGCGCGGGGCTGTTGTTGTACGAATGGCAGGCCCTGCGGCAGTTGGGCGGACACCGGGCGAGACCGCAAGACTGAGCGCCCGGTTTAGCCCGGAACACGTACTCCACGCCTGCCCCCCTGCGCATGCCCTGAACAATTGCTTTATTGATATCATTATCTTTTTAAGATATTTATAGCGCCCATGTCCTTGCTCCGCTTTTCCAGCACCTTCAGCCTGCTGCTCTTCGCCGTCTGCGCCAACGCCGCCCCCAGCCACAGCGCGGACAAGCCCACCTCGCCGTCGCCCGAAGCGATGCACGAAAAACTGGCGCAGATCAGCCAGGACCCGGCCAGGCTGTCGGCCGCGATCCAGCGCGGGCAAAAGGACGCTGCGGTCTGCCGGCACTGCCATGGCAGCGGCGGCAACAGCGCGATGGCCGAGGTGCCCAATCTGGCCAGCCAGAATGCCGGCTATCTGCTGGAGCAGATGAACAAGTTCGTGCTGGGGCAGCGCAAGTCGTCGGCGTTCATGGAAGGGATGATCAAGGCCCTCAGCTCGGACGAGCGCATCGACATTGCATTGTTCCTGTCGCAGCAGCCGGTCACCCGCAAGCCCGCCGGGATGAACCCGCAGAGCCTTGCCGGCAGGCGGCTGTACGCTTCACTGTGCGTCGCCTGCCATGGCGCGGACGGCGGCGGCAGCGGCAAGATTCCGCGGCTGGCCGGGCAGCAGACCCAGTACGTGGAGGACTCGCTGAAACGCTATCGCAGCGGCAGCGGCGAGCGCATCGATCCGAGAATGGCCGCCTACACGCGTAACCTGAAGGACGGCGACATCCGGAATCTGGCCGCCTACCTGGCCGCCATGCAGCCCTGAGCCGCAAAGCCGGGGCGCCTCCCGCAAGGTTTGCGGGTTTGCCTGAATCTTGCAGCCGATTATTTCTTGAACAGGTCGTCCAGCGAAGCGGGGGGCGCGGGGCCGGCTTCGCCGCCGCCATCCTGGCGGACAAACAGGGCATCGAGCGCGCCGCGGCTGGCCTGTGCCTGGTGATGCTCGCCCTGTTGGTCCCGCTCGACA
>DAOMWT010000156.1:0-5220 GCA_035436705.1 Thiobacillus sp.
GTCATCGTCAGACTCCTTATCCGTACCAAAAAGGTACAACAAAACCCCCTCACACAAATGAGGGGGTTTTTTATTGGGAATTCGCCAGCTCAAGCCATGTAAAATCCGGCTAGTGAACACCCGAACCAACAAAGCCCTGTTCCCGGTCCTGCGCCGCCTGTCTGATGGCCGGTTCCATTCGGGCCAGGCGCTGGCGCATGAATTCGGGCTTTCGCGAGCCAGTATCTACAACATGCTTAGTCAGTCGGAGTCGATGGGGCTGACGGTCTACGCGGTGCGTGGACGCGGCTACCGCTTGCCCGATCCCGTGGAGTGGCTGGACGGCGATGTCGTCGCACGCCACCTGGGAACTCTGGCGCCTGCCTATGCGATACGTGTATGCGACAGCGTGGAATCGACCAACACGGCCCTGATGGCTGCCGCCTTGAGTGGTGCTGCGGATGGCAGTTTGCTGTGTGCTGAACACCAGCAATCAGGCAAGGGCCGGCGCGGCCGGCATTGGCATTCGGCTCTGGGGGGCAGCCTGACGTTTTCGTTGCTGTGGCGTTTCGAGAACGGTCTGCAATCGCTGGCGGGGTTGAGCCTCGCCGTGGGGTTGGCGATTGCACGTGCGGTGAATCGCCACAGCCGCCACCCGGCGCGCTTGAAATGGCCGAACGATGTGCTGGTGGACTATCGCAAGCTGGCCGGGATTCTGGTCGAAGTGCAGGGCGACATGCACGGGGCGGCCTTCGCCGTGGTGGGGATTGGATTGAATGTCCGGCTGAACGAGGCGCAACGCGATGCGGTCGATCAGGCTGTAGTCGATCTGGCCGAAATGGGGGTGACGGTGGGGCGCAATCGATTGCTGGCGGACTGCCTGCGGGAACTGCATGCCGTGTCGACCCTGTTCCGTCAGCGCGGCTTCGCTGCCCTGCGCGAGGATTGGCTGGCGCTGGATGCGTATGCCGGCAAGGCGGTGGCGCTGCTGCTGCCGGATGCCCGCAGCGTTCAGGGGGTGGCAGCGGGCGTGGACGAGACGGGGGCATTTCTGCTGCGCGATGGGCAGGCCAACATGAGCACCTACAGTGGCGGCGAAATCAGCCTGCGACTGGATGCCGCACGATGAGCGGATGCCGCCTGTTGGTCGATGCCGGCAATTCGCGGCTGAAATGGGCCGTCGCCGAAGGCGGGCAGTGGTGCGATCAGGGCAATGACGATTATGCCGATCTGTCTTGCTTCATGCAGCGCCTTGCGCCAGGAATGGACTGCGTCATCGCCAGCGTGGCACGTACCGTGCACGAACGGCAGCTTGCAGCGCTGTTAGAGGCATCGGGCATCGTCCCCCGCTGGCTGTCGGCTGAAGCCGGTTTTGCGGATGTGAAAAATACTTACACGGACCCTCGGCAACTGGGCGTTGACCGCTGGATGGGCCTGATTGCCGCGCGCCAGCGTACCCGTTCGCCCGTACTAGTGGTGTCGGTCGGGACGGCGATGACGGTGGACGCTCTGGCGGCGGACGGGGTTTTCCTGGGTGGGCTGATCGTGCCAGGCGTGTCCCTGATGCAGCAGGCTCTGCGACAGGGCACCGCGCGTGTGGCGGTGCAGGCGGGGGCGTGGCGGACATTCCCGCGCAACACGGTCGACGCGGTGCAGAGCGGCATCGTCGCAGCGCTGTGCGGCGCGATTCAACAGCAGTATGCGCATCTGGCTGAAGCAGCCGCAGCGCCGCCGCATTGCCTGATTACAGGTGGCGACGCCGGGAAGGTATGGCCGCATTTGAAGATATCTGCCGAACATGTGCCCGCACTGGTGCTGGAAGGCATAGATCGCGTTGCCAGAGAGGGCTTGTCACGATGAAATGGATTGCCTGGGCATTGCTGGCCCTCAACCTTGCGGTGGCGGGGTTTTTCATCGGGCGTGACCATTGGCCGCAGCCTGCATCCGGACTGAATGCGCCGATGAACGTGGACCGTCTCAGCCTGCGCAGCCAGTCGGTGCACCCATCGAGCGCGCCGCCCCCGCAGCAGGCGGGAGGGGTGGAGGCCTTGTGTGTGGAATGGCGCGGTTTAAGCGGAGATGAACGCAATCAGGTGCGCGAACAGCTGAAGGCATTGGCGAACGAACGCGTGATGTCGTTTACCGAGGTGCCGCTGAATACCCGGTACTGGGTGATTTTCCCGCCGCTACCCAGCGCCGAGTCGGCGGGCGCCAAGCTGAGCGAGCTGGCGGCGGCGGGCGTGCTGGATGCCTTTGTGGTGAGGGATGGTGTCTGGCGCAATGCCATTTCGCTCGGCCTGTATGCCAACGACGAAGCCGCGCGCCGGAGGGTACGCGAAGTCGAGGCCAGGGGCGTGCTCGGCACGCGTGTCGAATTGCAGCCGCGCCAGGGTACGGAATATTACTTCGTGATTCGCAGCGAAGATCCGGATGCACTGAAAAGCCTGGGCGGGATCAAGCAGGCCTATCCGAACAGCCAGCAGTCGCGGGTCGCCTGCCCGTCTTAAAGAGCCTGCTGGAACAGGCCCTTGCTGCGCAGCAGATAGTCCAGCGCTATGCCGCCGAACACTGCGGCGCCGAGCCAGGTGTTGTGCAGGAAAGCGCGAAAACATTGCTGCGGATCGCGTTGCCGGATCAGCTTCATATGATAAAGCGCGATCGCCGCTGCCGCCGCCAGCCCGCCGTAGAACGCCATGCCCATTTCCCGTTGCAGCCCGACCCAGGCGAGCAGTCCCAGCGTCGCCGCATAGCACACGGCAATGGCGACGAGATCGAAGCGGCCGAAGGTGATCGCCGAGGTCTTGATGCCGATCTTGAGATCGTCCGCACGGTCGACCATTGCGTATTGCGTGTCGTAGGCAATCGCCCAGAAGATGTTGGCCGTCAGCAACAGCCAGGCTTCCAGCGGGATTTCGCCCCATAGCGCGGCATAGCTCATCGGGATGCCGAAGCCGAATGCGATGCCGAGATAGGCCTGTGGAATCGCAAAGAAACGCTTGGTGAACGGATAGCTCGCGGCCAGAAACAGCGCGACGACCGACAGTCCCAGCACCAGATTGTTCAGCGGCAGGATCAGCAGAAACGCCAGCAGGGACAAGCCGGCCGCCAGCAGCAGGGCCTCCTTGGGGGCTATCTTGCGGGCTGCCAGCGGACGCTCGCGGGTGCGCGCCACGTGCGGATCGAAATCGCGGTCGGCGTAGTCGTTGATGACGCAGCCGGCCGAGCGCATCAGCACCACGCCGATGACGAATATCCACAGGATCAGCCAGTCCGGATCGCCGTTGCTGGCGAGCCATTGCGCCCACAGCGTGGGCCACAGCAGCAGCAGGATGCCGATCGGCTTGTCGAGCCGCATCAGTTTTTCATAGTGGGACAGGCGTTCGGTCAGGGTCATAGCGCGTAGATGGCGGGCAGAAAGACTTCGGTTACCAGTAGCGGATGGCTGTTGAGGCAGAAAACGGAACGGCGCGCCCACAGGCTGCGCGCGCTCACGGCCTGTTGCCTGGCGGTGGCGCGATACAGCGGATGATCGCGCCGCACGCGGCGGTAAGCCAGGGGCTGGCGCTCGATGCGATGGTCGCTGAACAGGGCCTCGCCGAGCGACCGGCTGCCCAGCCGCGTGATGCCGCTCCAGCCGCCGCGCAGGCCGGCAGGCGGCAGCACGCTGTGGGCAAACACCACCGGCACGCCGTCGCACAGCAGCATGACTTCGCGCACATAGGCGCGGCTGCCCGGCGTCATGCCCAGCAGCGCGTATTCGTCGGCGTGGGCACGCGCCATTCCGACGGCAAGCGGCGCGACGCGAAACGATGCGCAGCGCGATTTGAGGCGCTGGGTGAGCGAACCGTGATCGCTGAGCCAACTGCGCAGCGAGCGCGGAAGCGAGTGCGGGTGGGCAAGCCAGCCCTGCCGGGAATCGAGCACGGCGTGCGGTTCACAAAGCGGAAAGTGGGCATTATGCCGCAGCCCGGCGATGAACGCCCTAGATCGACGACAGCGCCTGCCGCTGGCCGATCCAGCGATCCAGGTGGCGCGCGGCGATGTCGGGGTGGCCGGCAAGACAGTGCTGCGCCAGATCGCGGGCGGCTTCCAGCAGCGCGACATCGCGTTCCAGATCGGCAAACCGCAGCATCGGCAGGCCGCTCTGGCGGTGGCCGAGCAGTTCGCCGGGACCGCGCAGCAGCAAGTCCTGGCGCGCGATTTCGAAACCGTCGGTCGACTCGAAAATCACCTTGAGCCGGGCACGTGCGAGTTCCGACAGCGGCGTCTGATACAGCAGTACGCACACCGATTCGCGGCTGCCGCGCCCCACCCGCCCGCGCAACTGGTGCAGCTGTGCCAGCCCCATGCGCTCGGCATGCTCGATCACCATCAGCGCGGCGTTGGGCACGTCGACGCCGACCTCGATCACGCTGGTGGCGACCAGCAGGTCGATTTCGTGCGCCTGGAACGCCGCCATCACCGCCTGTTTTTCGTCCGGCTTCAGGCGCCCGTGCACCAGGCCGATGCGCAGTTCCGGGAGCTGCGCCGTCAGCGCGACATAAGTATCCTGCGCGGTCTGCAATTGCAGCTTCTCGGATTCCTCGATCAGCGGGCACACCCAGTAGGCCTGGCCGCCGGCGAGGCAGGCCTCGCGCACCCGGGCCAGCACATCGTCGCGGCGCGCGGCGCTGACCAGCTTGGTGACGACCGGTGTGCGTCCCGGCGGCAGCGCATCGATGACGGATACATCGAGGTCGGCAAAAAAACTCATCGCCAGGGTGCGCGGGATCGGCGTTGCGCTCATCATCAGCTGATGCGGCTCCGCACCCTTTTGCATCAGCGCCAGACGCTGGCCGACGCCGAAACGGTGCTGCTCGTCGACGACCGCCAGGCCCAGGCGGGCGAAGCTGCCGGCCTCCTGGAACAGTGCGTGGGTGCCGAATGCCAGATCGACTTCGCCTGCGGCAATCGCCTGCCACGCCGCGGCACGCTCGGCTTTGCGCTGGCTGCCCGACACCCAGGCGCAGCGCACGCCGAGTGCGGACAACAACGGCGACAGTTTGCGGAAATGCTGTTCGGCGAGAATTTCCGTCGGCGCCATGAAGGCGGCCTGCAAGCCGTTTTCGATCGCCTGCATGCAGGCCAGCGCGGCCACCACGGTTTTGCCGCTGCCGACGTCGCCCTGCAGCAGGCGGCGCATCGGGTGCGGAAATGCTGTTCGGCGAGAATTTCCGTCGGCGCCATGAAGGCGGCCTGCAA
>DAOMWT010000157.1:0-5167 GCA_035436705.1 Thiobacillus sp.
TGCACGCGTAAAATATGCAGCATGAATCACGGATAAATCAGGCCGAATCAATAGTACTCACGCCGCTGCAGGCCACATGCCCGTCCGAACGGATCACGCCAAAATTCGTATAGTTGAGATTGCCATACAGCAGGCTTTGCAGCAGCGCATCGCAATTGGGCGTGTCCAGTGTGCGCACCTGCGGCAGATCCGCCATGAAGTTGAGCAGCTGTTCTGTTTCGGCGATGCGCGCTGCGTGATGGTTCACTGTGAAACGCGCGAACATCAGCACCGAATGCTCGATGTCTGCTTTCAGATGGCGCTGCTGTTCAACGGCGGTGTCCACGACCATTGCCAGCGCGGGCAGCATCGTGATCAGCACGAGCAGCATGAGACGCGTGCGCAGCGTCATTTCAGGCTCGCCTTTATGCTGAGCGCTTCGGCATCCACGACGTCGCATACAGCTTGGACCGGCAATGGCCTCGTTACAGACACGGCATGCGCTACCCTTGACCTTAATTGTTGATTTATTTGTATTATTTATACCCTTATAGTCAAATCGTGATAGCAATGCAATGTTTCCAAGGGCATTATGCAAACGGCTACCGCATTCTATGCGACCTAGGAATTCGCCATTGACACGTGTTCGGGTGTCCGCGACACCAACAAATTTCGCCCGCCTCTATTCGCGTCGTTCTGGATCAACCGAATTGGCTATGGCGTGCGCATCCGCAGTTCGACCGGGTGGCCTCATGCCACGTCGCAAGCAGACGGGTGGTCCCCGCTGACCAGATCGCTCAGGGGGCGGGCTTGCCCGCTTAGGTGGCACGCGTGTTCCTGTCGCAGGATCGCAGCTGCCTTTACCTGTTGGATAAGGCAGCCTCGGTTTCGGGCCGGTTGCGCGTTTTGAGCCCGCAGTCGGGTTGACCCATAGATGGTCCGCGGGGATCATGCGGCGGTTTTTTTCCAGCAGGCAGGTCATTTCGACCACGGAGGGGGCGCGCGGACCGTGCATGTCGTAAACGCCCGGCCCGATTTCGTTCGGGTAACTGAAATCGCCAAAGCCTCGCAGCAACTCCATGTCGAAACGGCTGGTTTCGATCGTGATGACGTCGACGTCCATCGGTAAGATTTTCTGGCCTATGTCCGGTAACGGCCCTAGCAGAAGTAGTCGGCTAAATCTCCAGCGGCAGCTTCGGCCGAACAAGAGCCGAACACTACAATCGACCTGGGTTTCTCTTTTTGACCCAATGCGGGCAACCCAACCTGCCAATACTCGCCTCCTCCCCCACCAAAAAACAGGATCAGTACTGCACCACCGTCGGATCGAGGCTGCGCCACAGATACCAGGTGGCGACGGTACGCCAGGGCGCGTGGCGTTCGCCGTGCTGGCGCAGGGCCTTGGAGGTGGGCCGTTCGCCGCCGAGATAATGCAGGGCGACGGCCTTTTGCAGGCCGATGTCGTCGACCGGCCAGACGTCGGGGCGGCGCAGGCTGAAGATGAGGAACATCTCGGCGGTCCAGCGACCGATGCCGCGCACGTCGATGAGCTCGGCGATGACGGCCTCGTCTTCCATTTTCTTCCAGCGTGTCGGGTCGATGCGGCCATCGACGAAATGCCCGGCGAGGTCGCGCAGGTATTCGGCTTTGCGGTGCGACAGGCCGCAGGCGGCGAGCGCCTCCAGTTCAAGCGTGACAATGCGTGCCGGGCTGACGGCCTGCGCGTATCCGGCGAAACGCGCCCACACGCTGTCGGCCGCCTTGACCGAAATCTGCTGGCCGACGATGGCACGCGCGAGGGTTTGAAACGGATCGCCGCGATTGCCCAGCACGGCATCGGGATAGCGTGCGATGAGCGCGGCCATCACCGGGTCGGCAGCGGCGAGTTCGCCGCAGGCAGCAGGCCAATAGGCGGGCGCACGGGATTTCATGAAAAGACTTTCATCCGCGAAGGACGCGAAGGGTCACGAAGAAAACCCAGGCATTTCTTGATTTTTCCTTCGCGTTTTCTCGCGTTCTTGGTGGATAAAGTTTTCCCCATCACAACAAAATGATGTCGTACTGCTCCTGCGGATACGTCGTCTCGACCTGCAGCGACACCGGTTTGCCGATGAAGTCGATGAGTTGGGCAAGACTGCCGGACTCTTCGTCGAGGAACAGATCGATCACGCTCTGCGCCGCGACGATACGGAATTCGCGCGCGTCGAACTGGCGTGCTTCGCGCAGGATTTCACGCAGGATTTCGTAGCATACGGTCTGCGCGGTCTTGATTTCGCCGCGCCCCCCGCAGGTGGGGCAGGCTTCGCACAATACGTGCGCCAGCGATTCGCGCGTCCGCTTGCGCGTCATTTCCACCAGGCCCAGCGCAGAAAAACCGCTGACGGTGGTGCGCGTGGGGTCGCGCGCCAGCACTTTCTTCAATTCGGTAAGCACCGCTTCCTGGTGTTCGGTATTGTCCATGTCGATGAAGTCGATGATGACGATACCGCCGAGGTTGCGCAGTCGCAGCTGGCGCGCAATGGCCTGTGCCGCTTCGAGGTTGGTCTTGAAGATGGTGTCGTCGAAATTGCGTGCGCCGACGAAGCCGCCGGTGTTGACGTCCACCGTGGTCAGTGCCTCGGTCTGGTCGATGATGAGATAACCGCCCGACTTCAAATCGACACGCCGCCCCAGCGCCTTGGCGATCTCGTCCTCGATGGCGTGCAGTTCGAACAGCGGACGGTCGGCACCGTAATGCTGCAGTTTTTCGACTACGGCCTGGGTGTAGTTCTGCGCGAACTCGGCCATGCGCTGGTAGGTTTCGCGCGAATCGATGAGGATGCGGGAAGTATCGCGATTGACGAAATCGCGTAGCACCCGCAGCGACAGGTCGAGATCCTGGTACAGCAGGCACGGCACCGTACAGTTGCCGCGCGACTGGATGCTGCCCCACAGCCGCCGCAGATAGTCGATGTCGGCCTGCATTTCGGCATCTTCCGCCATTTCGGCCATGGTACGCACGATGAAGCCGCCAGTTGCGTCGCTGGGCATCAATTGGTGCAGTTTCTGGCGCAGCTGTTCGCGCTCTTCTTCGCCTTCGATCTTCTGCGAAATGCCGATGTGGGTTTCCTGCGGCAGATACACCAGGTAGCGTCCGGCGAAACTGATCTGCGTGGAAAGCCGCGCCCCCTTGGTGCCGATCGGGTCCTTGATCACCTGCACCATCAGGCTCTGGCCTTCGTGCAGGATCTGCTCGATCTGGCGCTCGGATTCGCTGCCGTGGCGCTCCTCCCAGATGTCGGCCACGTGCAGGAAAGCCGCGCGTTCCAGGCCGACGTCGATGAAGGCCGACTGCATCCCCGGCAGCACGCGTACCACGCGTCCCATGTAGATGTTGCTGACCAGCCCCCGGCATTGCGCACGCTCGATATGCAGCTCCTGTACCACGCCCAGGTGCAGCACGGCGACCCGGGTTTCCTGCGGGGTGACATTGACGAGGATTTCTTCGCTCATGGGGTGGCGGATTCGCTCAGACGGCGAGACCGAAGGCTCTCAATAAAACGGCTGTGTCATATAACGGCAAACCCATGATGCCGCTGTAGCTACCGTCGATATGTTCGACGAACGCGCCAGCGCGTCCCTGGATGGCGTAGGCGCCGGCCTTGCCGAGGTATTCGCCGGTTTCCAGATAGCGCGCGATGGCGGCGGCATCGAGCGCGGCAAAGCTGACCTGGCTGGATGACAGGCGCAATTCCTGCCGGCCTTCATGCTGCACCGCCACCGCGGTGTGCACCTGATGCCGGCGCCCCGACAGGCGGACCAGCATGGCTTCGGCCTCGGCGCGGCCGGCCGGCTTGCCGAGGATGGCGCCGTCCAGCTCGACCACCGTGTCCGCGCCCAGAACCGGAAAGCGCAGCAGGTGGCGCGCATCCACCGCGCGCCAGCCGCAGGCCGCTTTTTCGGCTGCCATACGCTGTACGAAATCGAGTGCGGCTTCGTCGGCGCGCGGCACTTCGACCACGTCCATGCGGCCGGAAACGGCTCGCAATGCCAGCACATCGAAGGCAACGCCGATCTGTTTCAGGAGTTCGCGACGCCGCGGCGATTGCGAGGCCAGATAAATCCGTTTGTCAACCAGCATATTTTCGTTATTCCTCCTCAATCCCGATGATAGGGATGCCCCCTGATAATGCACACCGCCCGATACACCTGCTCGGCCAGCAGCACCCGCGCCAGCGCGTGCGGCAGTGTCAGCTTCGACAGTCCCAGCAACTTGCCGGCACGCGCCTTCACGCTGCCGTCGAGGCCATCCGCCCCGCCGATGACAAATGCCGGGGAAACGCCTTCGTCCATCCAGCCCTGCAACCAGGCAGCCAGTTCGCGCGTCGTCGCCTGCGCGCCGCGTTCGTCGAGCACCACCGGCACGCAGCCGGCGGGCAGCGCCGCAAGGATGCGCTCGGCTTCAAGCTGCCGCGCCCGCACGCCGTCCTCCCCCGCCACCCGATGACCGGGCTTGATCTCGGTCAGCAGCAACGGCAGGTCGGGCGGCATGCGGCGCGCATAGTCGTCGTAGCCCGCGTTGATCCAGCCGGGCATCTTGTGGCCGACGGCGATCAGGTGCAGCTTCACTCAGTGGTCGGATTGAATGTGCCGCGCCCGCGCCGCTTCGCCCGCCCCCCACAGCTCTTCCAGATTGTAATGCGCGCGCGCGGCGGGCAGCATCACATGGACGATGGCGTCGCCGAGGTCGAGCAGCACCCAGTCGCCGCTGTCCTCGCCTTCCGTGTTGCCCACGTATTCACCGGCTTCCTTCATCTTGACGCGCACATTGTCGGCAAGCGCGCGCGTTTGGCGGTTGGAGGTGCCGCTGGCGATCACCATGCGCTCGAACAGCGAGGTGAGTTTGCCGGTGTCGAGCACGGTGATGTCCTGCGCCTTGACTTCTTCGAGGGCGCCGACGATCAGCTTGATTTTGTTTTCGATGTTCATGGATAGAGATAGAGTTGGTGTTCGTGAATATAGTCGAGCACGGCATCGGGCAGCAGATAACGCACGCTGCCGTGCCGTGCCAGGGTGTCGCGGATGGCGGTGGCCGAAATGCCCAGCGGCGTCGTCTGCCGCAACAGCACCGAACCGGCCGGGCAAGCGGCCGATCCGGCGGCTTGCTGGCGTTGCGATACTTCGTGTTTCAGGTCGTCCGGCAGCGCGT
>DAOMWT010000158.1:0-5156 GCA_035436705.1 Thiobacillus sp.
CGTGGTGCTGGCCGCGGTCAACCCCGGCGCGGAAGTGATCGCCGACGGCAGCATCCACGTCTATGCGCCGCTCAAGGGCCGTGCCCTCGCCGGCGCGCGCGGCGACACCTCGGCGCGCATCTTCACCACGCATCTCGAGGCCGAACTGGTCTCGATCGCTGGCGTTTACCGTACCTTTGAGTCTGCACCGGATGCCGCCGTAGCGCGCAAACCCGCGCAAATCCGCCTGGCCGATTCCAGCCAGATCGTCATCGAACCTCTCTAACTCCCCAGCAAAAAAGGAAGCTCCGTGACCACCATCATCACTGTCACCTCAGGCAAGGGCGGCGTCGGCAAGACCACCACCAGCGCCTCGATCGCCAGCGGCCTGGCCCTGCGCGGCTTCAAGACGGCCGTGATCGATTTTGACGTCGGCCTGCGGAACCTCGACCTCATCATGGGCTGCGAGCGCCGCGTAGTGTACGACTTCGTCAACGTCATCCAGGGCGACGCCAACCTGCATCAGGCGCTGATCAAGGACAAGCACGCCGACAACCTGTTCGTGCTGCCCGCCTCGCAGACCCGCGACAAGGACGCCCTTACCGAGGAAGGTGTGGAAAAGGTGCTGAAGGAGCTCGAACACCAAGGCTTCGACTACGTCGTCTGCGACTCGCCCGCCGGCATCGAACACGGTGCGGTGGTGGCGCTGACCTTTGCCGACGTGGCGATCGTCGTCACCAACCCGGAAGTCTCGTCGGTGCGCGACTCCGACCGCATTCTCGGCATCATCCAGTCGAAAAGCCGCCGCGCTATCGAAGGCCGCGAACCGGTGCAGGAACACCTGCTGGTCACGCGCTATTCACCCAAACGTGCGCACGATGGCGAGATGCTGACCTACACCGACATCCAGGAACTGCTGCGGATTCCACTGCTGGGCGTGATTCCCGAATCCGAGGCGGTGCTGCAGGCGTCCAACCAGGGCATCCCGGCCATCCATCAGAAAGACACGCCGGTCGCCGACGCCTACCAGGATACGATCGGCCGCTTTCTCGGCGAAGAACACCCGCTGCGTTTCGTCGAATACGAAAAGCCGGGCCTGATCAAACGTCTGTTCGGAGGCAAGTGACATGTCCTGGCTCTCCCTCATATTCGGCGAAAAGAAAGCCACCGCCTCGGTCGCCAAAGAGCGCCTGCAACTCATCATCGCACACGAGCGCGCGAGCCTGTCCGGTCCGGATTTCCTGCCTGACCTACAAAAGGATCTAGTCGCGGTGATTTCCAAGTACTTCCCGGTCAACCCCGATGACATCAAGGTGGGACTCGAAAAACAGGGCAATTACGAAGTGCTGGAAGTCAATATCGTGCTGCCCGAAGGGCGCTGAGCCCGCGCTTGCCAGGCGGCGAGTTCGCCCCTGTCCCGCAGGGTGGCCACGCCGATCGACAAGCCAGGCCCGGGTGGGCCGTTCCAGGCCACGCATTCGCGCAGGTAAGGTATGCGGGATCAAGGCATGTTCGACGTGTCTTGATGCGTCGCTCAAACCCGGCCGCGGCAGATACGTTAGCGTCAGACGGGTGGCGTCATCAGGCATGAAATAGGGGAACGGATATGCGTTACCTCGCCCAACGGCTGGTGCAGAATCTGCAGGCGCGCGGCATCGCGCCGCTTAAGACAGGACAGGTGCGATAGCGACGAATGCACCGCATCGCACGCCCGTTCAGGACGTCATCTGGGATCTCGGTTCTGCAGGTGCAAAACCTGATGGTTTTCTGCCAGACCGCCGAGGGCATCGACGAGACAACCTGGATGTACCACCTTCGCCGCGGCGATTACTCGCGCTGGTTCCGGGACGCGATCAAGGACGATTATCTCGCCGACGAGACTGAGCGGGGCGACCTCGCGCCCTGGCAGGCGCGGCAGATGATTCAGGAACGGTAAATGCCCGTTACACGCTGCCGGAATAAGCCTGAAAGCCGCGATTGAACGGCTCAATGACGGAACAAGCGTGGGTTGCGCTCGATGAACTTTCGAATCCAGGCTTCGATGAAAGAGCGCTCGCGCCGCTTCATATACCCTCCGCCCAGCGCACTGATAGTCAAGGCCCCCAGCGCATTGACTATCATGTCCCACATCGTGTCGGTCAGCCCCGATGGATCGCCGAGCATGGGCTTTTGCATGGTCGTTCCGACAATCTGATCCATGGCGAATTCAAAAATCTCCCACAGCGTACCGACCGTCACGGCGAATAAAAACGCGAACAGGGCCACGAAGCGTGGGCGCATGTGGATATCGACGCGCTCGTTCTCGTTGAGCACGTAGACCAGCAGAAATCCGAGGATTCCCATCAGCAGCCCTGAACTGGTGTGCAGGGCGATGTCCCACCACCAGAACCGCGCGTAGTAGCTGTGGATTTCCCCCAGAAAAAGGGCCGCGAACACGAACACCACCGCGAGCACCTGGAACTCGGACGGGATATGTACCCGGAAGCGGCGGCTGATCACCGCAGGCGAAAGCGTGATCGCCATGATCGCCATCACCAGAAACGCATTGACCCATTGCCCCTCGCGGAACACCAGCAGCAGTTCCACGGCCATGATGACCTGGAGGACGATCAGCATCCCCCGATGGATGCGGGTGGGCAAATCGGCCGAGTTCTTCTCGGAGTCTGGGGGTCGGGACTGGCTGTCCATTCTGCTCGTTACCTGTTCGCCGGGACTTCTGCGGGACGCGAAAATTCGCAATGCGGTCAAGCCCAATGGTGTATCGGCAATCACGATGCTGCAAGCCTGGTTCAGGCTCTAGCCAGCGGGGTCGCCGCAGTGCGGGTTGCCGGATTTGCGTAATCATTCCATACTCGCCTCGTACATCCGGCAGGGCGCATCAGTGAGCACCCGCCATTCGACGCGAGGAAACGGGTCATCAGAAAATGAAACAGATTTTGGTGGCAACGGACTTCTCTCAATACGCGACCCAGGCGCTCGACCGGGCCGTTCTGCTGGCCACTGAACATCAGGCGGCACTCGATATCCTGCATGTCATCACCCCGGCATCGGTGGACGCACTCTGCGAGCTTCTGCCCGATCCCCGGCCCGTCGTCGAAGAAAATCTCATCAATTCCTTTTTTTCGCAGCTTTACGATTTTGTCGATCGGCTGGAGCCGGCGCGACCCATCACGATCCGGCCCCGCGTCCAGATCGCCGAAGTCGAAGCCGGTATCATCGAAGCAGCGGAGTCGTGCGATGCGGATCTGATTGTTCTCGGAAGCCACGGCGAACATTTTGCCGATGAACTGTTTGTCGGCACCACGGCAGAAAATGTCCTCGCCAGAGGAACGCGGCCGGTTTTGATCGTCAAGCAGAAAGCGGACGAGCCCTATGGCAAGATCGGTGTGGCGGTCGATTTGACCGAGCGATCTGCCGCCACGGTCCGCGAGGCAGGCGCGCTGGCACCCAACGCGACGATTCTTCTGTTGCATGCATTCCAGGTGCCGAATCACGATCGGCTCCGACAACTCGGTGTGCCTGAGGAACAAATCAGGCGTTTGCGTTCAGATTTTCACGACCACGCCGTGCGGGAAATCGACAAGCTGGCCGCCGAATGGGAAGACGGCCGCATTTCGCGGGCGGTCGAAATGGATTACCCGCCGGCCATGATACGAAGATGGACGGAGAAGCTCCATTTCGACCTCATCGTGATGGGAAAGCACGGTGGCCGACTGGGCAGCGTGGTCCGGCACGCCCTGCGCAGCAGTGTTTGCGACGTCATGATCGGGTGAGCGGCGTTTCATTGCTGCAAGCGGGCGCCGCCCGGTCCAGCCACACCCGGCCGCTCTCGCCCCTGACCGGGAACGCGCGCGCACAGCCCTGATCCGGCGCCACCGCGCAGCCGGAATCAAGCTCGACGACATCAAGGTAGGGCTCGAAAAACAGGGCAATTACGAAGTGCTGCCAGTCAATATCATGCTGCCCGAGGGGCGCTGAACCGGCACTGCCTGGGAGCCTGCACGGGGCGCCCGTTTCGGCGGCGCCTGGGTCGGGAGCGGAATCCAGGCAGGATAGATGCAGGGGTAATCGGGAAGCGGGAAGGCATAGTCGCTGCTTGCCGTTTGCCGCTTACGGCTTATCGTTTGCTCCCCCACCCGCCGCCCGTGCCAGCAACAAGGCCCGCTCCCGCGCGTTCTGCGCCAGCTTGGCGGCGCGCGCGAATTCGGCGCGCGCTTCGTCGATCCTGTCCAGCTTTGCCAGCAGCTCGCCACGCACCGCCGGCAGCAGGTGGTAGTCCTTGAGCGCGGGTCCGGCGGCAAGCGGCTCGACCAGTTCCAGCCCTGCCGCCGGCCCGAATGCCATGCCGACGGCGACGGCGCGGTTGAGCGCCACCACAGGCGAGGGCACGACCTGCACAAGCGCGTCGTACAGCGCGGCGATGCGCGCCCAATCGGTGTCGGCGGCGACGGCGGCGCGCGCATGACAGGCGGCGATGGCGGCCTGCAGGGTGTAGGCACCAAGCGGGCCCGGCAAAGCCTCGGCGTGTTCCAGCGCCGCCAGCCCGCGTCGGATCAGCAGGCGATCCCAGCGGCCGCGGTCTTGCTCCATGAGCAGGATGGGCTCGCCTCCCGCATCGACGCGCGCGGCCAGCCGCGACGCCTGGATTTCCATCAACGCGAGCAAGCCGTGTACTTCAGCTTCCCCTGGCAGGCGGCCCGCGAGCACGCGGCCCAGGCGCTGCGCTTCCTCGCACAGCGCGGGGCGCATCCAGTCGTCGCCCGCGGTGGCGGCGTAGCCTTCGTTGAAGATCAGGTAGAGCACTTCCAGCACCGAAGGCAGGCGCGCGCGCAATTCCGCGCCGTGCGGCGTCTCGAACGGTACACGCGCTTCGGCGAGCGTACGCTTGGCGCGCACGATGCGCTGCGCGACGGTAGCGGGTGGCTTGAGGTAGGCGCGCGCGATTTCCTCCACCGACAGGCCGCCGACGACCTTCAGCGTCAGCGCTGCGCGCGCCTCGGACGAGAGCAGTGGATGACAGGCGGTGAAGACGAGCGCGAGCAGGTCGTCGCCGATGTCGTCGTCGAGCGCGGCATCGACCGCTTCGGCGAAGTCGGCTTCGCGAATGGCGTGCTGCGTGTCGAGTTCGACCGCCAGCTCGGCGTGTTTGGGCACGGCCTGCGCGCGGTGGCGCAGCA
>DAOMWT010000159.1:0-5144 GCA_035436705.1 Thiobacillus sp.
GCCGTTGCCGCCGGCGCGGCCTGGCCGAACATGCGCGGATCGCTATGCCCCTGCGACAGCGGCGCCAGCGCGACGCCGAGGCCACCGCAGGCCAGCAGGCAAATGCCCTGCAGCCATGTCTTCCGCCACGCGGATAGCCCAAGGCTTCTCCGTCCGGCCAACTCAATGCGCATGATCAGCCCCCCCCAGACTCACACTTGCCTGCAAGCCAACCAGCAGATCCACCCCTGCCGGCGGATTGCCGGCCAGCTTGAGCCGCACCCGCTGGCGCTGGTTGACCGGATTGGCAAAGGCATAGATCTGCTGCACCACCGCCGGCATCGCCACCTGGCCGCGACGGGTATCGGTCACGTAGACCGTGGCGCGCTGTCCGGGCTTGAGCCTGGCGGCCTCGCGGACCGGCAGGCTGGCCTCCACCTGGATGGCCGACGGGCGCGCGATGGTGAGGATCGTGGTGCCGGTGGCGGTGTACTGGCCAACCTGTCCGCCGGTATTGAGAATCTGGTTGTTGACCACGTTCAGGCTGTAGATAAAGCCGGCCACCGGCGATTTGATGCGGATGCTTTTCAGCGGTTCGCGCTGCTTCTCCAGCAGTTTGATGTCGTCCTCCGACATGCCGCGCCACTCCAGTCCCATGCGCGCGTCGATGAGCTTCTCGTTGCCCGTCACGGAGAATTCCCGCACCGCCTCCATGTTGGTGTACAGGCCCAGATACGTGCTCTGGATGGTCTCCAGCTCGGCGCTTTCCATTTCGCCCAGCACCTCATTGCGGGCGACCCGCTTGCCCACATAGAGGTTGTTCAGCCGGGTGATGCGCGCATTGATCTTGACCACCACATTGGTCAGCTGGCGCGTATCGAAGATCAGCGTGGCGGGGTAGCGGACCGCAGCCTCCACGGGATGATCGTGTTGCTCGCCTGCGGCAACAGGTGCGCCGAACATGGACGCATCGGAGTGGGCATGCACTGACCCTTGCAGACCGAAAAACAAGGGCAGCGCCAGAACGAGCTTGCGCAGCATTTTCTTCAATCAGGAAAATTCTATTCCGCTATGCAAAGCAAGCCTTGTGCCATAAACCGGATTCACCTGTCAGGGCCGCCCTCCCCGGCCGGCAACCCGAGCCCTGCGCCATTTGGCCTGTTGCGCGGTGGCAATACGGTACTCCGCCACGCAGCGCGGCGTCCGGTTTTTCACCGGCTTGTGGGACGAAAATGTTTCATGTGTTCCGGAATGAAACATCGCAGGCGTCGCCAGGGTAGCGATGGGCGGCGTTCATGCGGCCTCGGCTAGCGCACGCCGACAGGGCTTGAAACCGGCGCCGATTAAGCGTGACCGCTGGCGTTTCGCGATTTCAGGAGCGATCGCACGCCCGGCAGCGGGCCTGGGGGCGCCTGAGCGCTCAGCTCGCCGCCGCCTGTCCCGCCTGGGCAAACCCCCGTGCATGCTGGCTCAGCAGGGTGGTTGCCTCGTGGCCCGAAAGCGGACCACTGTAGAAAAATCCCTGCATTTCATGGCATTGCATCTGCTGCAGCCGGGCGAGCTGGGCTTCGGTTTCCACCCCTTCGGCGACGACGTTGAGGTTCATGCCGCGCCCCATTGCAATCATGGCATTGACGATCGACATGTTTTCCTCGCGGTCGAGCTCCTGCACGAAGGATTGATCGATCTTGAGGGTGTGGATGGGGAAACGCGACAGGTACTTGAATGAACTGTAGCCGGTGCCGAAGTCGTCGATGGCGAGCCGCAGGCCGGAGGCGGAGAGCCTGCCGAGCTTGATGGCATTGGCTTCGAAATCGCGCATCAGCAGGCTCTCGGTGATTTCCAGCTCCATCTGGTGGCCGTCCAGAGCGTATACCTGCACGGCGCGCATCACGCTGTCGACGAAATCGGGGCTTTCGAGCTGGCGCGCGGAAATGTTGACCGACAGGCGTACCGGCGGCAGCCCGGCACGGCGCCAGTCGGCCATCTGCGCGCTGGCCTGGCGCAATACCCAGTCGCCGATCGGCACAATAACGCCGGATTCCTCGGCCACCGGAATGAAGTCGGCCGGGGTCAGCAGGCCGCGCTGCGGATGCCACCAGCGCAGCAGGGCCTCGAAGCCGCGCACTTCGCCGGTAAGGGTATCGACCTGCGGCTGATAGAACAGCACGAATTCGTTGCGCGCGAGCGCGCGGCGCAGGTCGGCTTCGACCTGCATGCGTTCGGAATAGGGCGCCTGCATGCCGGATTCCCAGAACAGCAGGCGGCTGCGTCCCTGCGACTTGGCCTGGTACATGGCGATCTCGGCCTGCCGGATGAGATTGTCGATCATGTCGCCGTCTTCCGGCGCAACGCAGGCGCCGATACTGACCGAGATGTAGATTTCGTGACCCTTGACGTACACCGGCTTGGACAGCACCTGGATGATCTTGCGGCAGATGTGCTCGACGTCACCGCGCGACACCAGCGTCGGCAGCAGCACGGCAAACTCGTCGCCACCGAGGCGCGCCAGGGTGTCGCCTTCACGCAGGCACTGGCGCAGCCGCGCGCCGACGGCGAGCAGCAGTTCGTCGCCGATGGTGTGGCCGAGCGAATCGTTGATCACCTTGAAGTGGTCGAGGTCGAGGCTCAACACCGCCAGCGGTTGCTGGGTGCGCTTGGCCTGCGCCAGCATGAGGCCGAGGTGGTCGCGAAACAGCGCGCGGTTGGGCAGCCCGGTGAGCAGGTCGTGGTAGGCCTGATAGTGCACGGTCTCCTCGGCCTGCTTGCGCTCGGTGACGTCCTTGGCGACGCCGTAGCTGCCGATGAAGCGCTGCTCGAATGGCCCGGCTTCCTCGTCATACATGCCGGTAGCGGTCAGTTCGACCGCCTTGCAGCGGCCGTTCATCAGGCGCGGACGGCGTATCCCGGGATTGCACTTGAGGCGGATCTCGATGTTGCGCGCGCTGCGGTCGCCGGCACGACGCTCGTTGAATACGTGTTCGGCGCGGGCGATGTCGTCCTCGTGGATCACCATGCCGTAATGCTGGCCGACCAGGTCTTCGCGGCGGTAACCGAGCAGGCTCTCGACGCGGTCGTTGACGAAGGTGAAACGGCCGTCGCAATCCAGGGTGTAGATGAAATCCGGCGAGCTGTTGACCAGAAAGCGGTGCCACTTTTCCGACTGCTGCAGGCGCTGCAGGATGTGGTTGTTTTCCTTTTCCAGCCGCCGTTGCGTCAGCGTGTTGTCGATGCGGCGCAGCAGTTCTTCCGGCTCGTAGGGCTTGCGCACGAAGTCGGCGGCGCCGCCGCGCAACGCACGGATCGCGGCGTCGATGGTGCTGTCGCCAGATACCACGATCACCGGCGTCTCGACGCCGCGGTCCGCGACGAAGCGCAGCACCTCGTTACCGTCGAGATCCGGCATGCCGAGGTCGAGCAGGATCACGTCGAACTGCTGTTTGCCGATGGCGATCAGGGCCTCGCAGCCGCCATTGGCCGCCACCACCTCGTAATCGCGGGTAATCAGCAGGCGGGTGAGGCCTTCCAGAATCAAGGGTTCGTCGTCTGCCACCAGGATGCGCGGGCGCACCGGAAAGCTGCTGACCGAACCGAGTTGCGGGGATGCATCGATAAGATCGTCTGACACGGGGTTCTCCTCGGACTTGGGTTACATCGACCCATAGCGTGTTGTTGTGAGCGGTGCCTGGCCGTTTTGCACGGTAGGCAGGTGAATCAGAAAATGGGTGCCCTGCGGCGTATTGCTGCAGCTGAGGCGGCCGTTCATGCGTTCGACCAGTCCGCGGCTGATGGTCAGGCCCAGCCCGGCGTGGTCGCCGCCCTTCTCGCTGACCACCGGTTCGAACAGATGGGACGCCACCGCAGCCGGCAAGCCGGGCCCGGTGTCGGCCACCTCGATTTCGATCTGGCGCTGGCCGTCGGTATCGACCAGCCGCGTGGTGAATTTGAGATGGCCGCCCGCCTGCATCGCCTCGACCGCATTCTTGGCGAGATTGAACAGCACCTGCTTCAACAGGTCTTTTTGCAGCGGCAGCGGCGGCACGTCGGGATTGAGATCGATCTGCACGCTGACCTTGTTGGGCGTGAACAGGGTGCCGAGCGCCATCCGCACCAGTTCGGACACCACGCTGTTGACCGACACCAGTTCGAGCGCCGCCGCAGGCGCGGCGGCTTCTTCGGTCACGGCGATGCCGCGCACGATGCGCGCCACCCGCTCGATTTCGTCGCCGATGATGCCGAGGTCGCGCTGCACCGCCGAATCCGCACCCAGGCGGTCGGACAGCAGATTGACGTAATTGCGCATGATGGTGAGCGGGTTGGCCACTTCGTGAATGGCGCGCCGTACCCGGTCACGCGGGATGTCGTCACTCGGCGCAGCCTGCGTTGCCGTCGCGGGCGCGGGCAGCGGCGGCGCGGGCGACATCAAGGCCTCGGCGCATTCAGCCAGGGCGAACCGCCACAGCGGCGTGGCGTTCAGGCCGGGCAGCGCATCGCCCGCGACCAGCACCGCCATGCGCCCATCATCAAGCAACAGCGGCTGGCAGAGAAGATGCGATACGCCGAGCAGGCGGGCGATCTGCTCATCGACCAGGGCGGCGTCCGCTTCGCTGCAATCGAACTGCTGGGGCGCATTGCGCGCCAGCGCGCGCGCCAGCGCCGAATGGCCGTCGTCGAGGGGGATCGCCAATGCGCCCAATCCGGCAGCGGCCGGAATCAGTGCGCTCAGGCGCAGGTAGCCGTCGGCGGCAGGCGCAAACAAGCAAGTGCGCTCGATGCCGAACAATGCACGCAATGCGTCCTGCAACAGGGCAAACACCTGACCGCCGCCCACCGCATGCCGGAAATAGCCGTGCAGTGCCGACTGCGCCGCCTGCCCGGCATAGAGGCGGGTGAGGCGATCGAATCCCGTGTCATTCATCTGCGCCATCGTATCGACCAGCCCGAAACGCAGCGCCAGCTGGCGTGTCTGCGCCTGACTGTCGGCCAGCAGCTGGGCGGCTTCGCCCGCGCCCATCTGCAGGGCGGCGAGCGCGGCGCGCACGTCCACGCTGTCCACGGCGTCGGCGCGGGTCATCAGCTGGAAGGCCAGCTGGACGAGGCGCACCAGGGGTGTTTCAACTCCACCTGGTTCGACCCCTTTGGTGCCTCCGGAATGATCCGCCTGG
>DAOMWT010000160.1:0-5117 GCA_035436705.1 Thiobacillus sp.
AGCAGCAGCGCGCCCGCCGCGCCCATTGCGCCGCCTTCGGTGGGGGTGGCGACGCCGAGGAAGATGGTGCCGAGCACCAGGAAGATCAGCACCAGCGGCGGCAGCAGGGTGGTGAAGACGCGCAGCAGCAGCGCCGCGCCGTGCAGGGTGCGCGCGGAAGCCGGCATGGCGGGCGCGGCGTGCGGCCTGAACATGGTCACGGCGAACACGTAGGCCAGGTACAGCCCGACCAGCGCCAGGCCGGGGATGAGCGCGCCCTTGTACATGGCGCCGACCGAGGCGCCGAGCTGGTCGGCCAGCACGATCAGCACCAGCGACGGCGGCACGATCTGCGCCAGCGTGCCGGAGGCGGCGATGACGCCGGAGGCGAGCCGCTTGTCGTAGCCGTAGCGCAGCATCACCGGCAGCGAGATCAGCCCCATCGCGATGACGCTGGCGGCGACCACGCCGGTGGTGGCCGCCAACAGGCCGCCGACCAGGATCACCGCGTAGGCAAGGCCGCCGCGCAAGGAGCCGAACAGCTGGCCGATGGTGTCGAGCAGGTCCTCGGCCATGCCGGAGCGTTCGAGGATCAGCCCCATGAAGGCGAAGAAGGGAATCGCCAGCAGGGTGGGATTGGCGACGATGCCGTAGATGCGCTCGGGCAGCGCGTGCAGCAGCGAGACGTCGAACAGCCCGGCCATGATGCCGATGCCGGCGAACAGCAGGCCGTTGGCGGCGAGCGCAAACGCCACCGGATAGCCCAGCAGCAGGAAGATCACCAGGCCTGAGAACATCAGCGGCGCCAGGATTCCGGCTTCCATCAGACTTCCTCTTCGGGCGCTTCGCGGGGGAGGACGAGATGGCCGGACAGTACGCCGATGCGCTTGATGGCTTCGGCTACCCCTTGCAGGGCGAGCAGGGCAAAACCCAGCGGCAGCAGCAGCTTCACCGGCCAGCGCAGCAGGCCGCCGGCGTCGGGCGAGTGTTCCTGCATCTGCCAGGCTTCGTAAAACATCGGCCAGGACAGCCAGGCCAGCAGTAGCGCCATCGGCAGCAGGAACAGCAGGCCGCCGGCGAGGTCGATCCAGGCCTGTCCGCGCGACCCCAACCGGTTGTAAAAAATGTCGATGCGCACGTGGCCGTTGTGCTTCAGCGTGTAGCCCGCCGCCAGCAGGAACATCGCGCCGAACAGGTACCACTGGATTTCCAGCCACGCATTCGAGCTTTCGCCGATCAGATAACGGGCGAGTGCGTTGCCGGCCGAAATGAGCGTGGCGGCGAGTACCAGCCAGATCGCCGCGCGACCGATGCGCTCGGTCAGCGCGTCGATCAGGCGGGCCAGGACGAGCATGGGCTTCATGCTGAAAACTTTTTTTTATCCGCGAAGTACGCGAAGGACCGCGAAGTGAAAATGGCAGGATTGTTATTCTTCTTGGCTTTTCTTCGCGTCACTTCGCATCCTTTATGCCCTTCGGGGTATTCGCGGATGAAGGATTTTTGATTCACAAGGCTCCCGCCTCGTGCAGCAATGCATTCAGCCGTTCGGCGATCAAGCGGTAACCGGCGGCGTTGGCATGGATCGGGTCGGACTTGAGTCGGTTGTCCTTCAGCACTTCGTTGAAGGCCTTGTCTTCCAGCGGTAGTTTCATGTCCCTGGCGACGCGAGCGTAGAAATCCGGCGCGCCGCCGAACAGCCTGGGTTCGGGCACACCGATCAGCACCACCTCAGCGCCGCTGGCATGGATGGTCCGCACCAGCAGACGCAGGTTGTTCTCGGTTGCGGCCTCGGGCTGCTTCCTCAGCATGTCGTTGCCGCCGAGACACAGCAGCACCAGGCGTGGCTTGTATTCATCCAGTACGGAGGGCAGGCGCTGCAAGCCCGTGTCTGTGGTATCGCCGGGCACGCCGGCGTTGATCACGGTGCGGCCGGTGAGCGCCGCCAGCACGGCGGGATAGGCGGTGTCGCTGCTCGCCCCAGTGCCGTGGGTGAGGCTATCGCCGAAGGCGACGATGACGTCGTGCGGGCTGAGCTTGGGTAGCGTCGGCGCGCGCTCGCACGCGGCGAGAAAGAGAACGGCAACGAGCGCAATAAAATAGCGCTGTGCGCGTTGCATGTCAGTTACCGGCCACCGTCATGTGGTCGATCAGGATCGAGCCGACCTGCTTGGAGCCGCGCCGCTCGATATCGCGGCCGATGGCGGCGATGCCCTTGAACATCGTGGCGAGGTTACCGGCGATGGTGATCTCCTCGACCGGGTACTGGATCTCGCCATTCTCCACCCAGAAGCCGGCGGCGCCGCGCGAGTAGTCGCCGGTGACCATGTTGGCGCCGTGGCCGAGCAGCTCGGTGACCAGGAGCCCGGTGCCCATTTGTTTGAGCAAACCGTCGAGGTCATGCTCGCCGGGAGTGACGATGAGGTTGTGGCTGCCGCCGGCGTTGCCGGTGGTCTTCATGCCGAGTTTCTTCGCCGAGTAGCTCGACAGGAAATAGCCCTGCAGCACGCCATCCCTGACCACGTCGCGATCCATGCAGGCGACGCCTTCGCTGTCGAACGGCGCGCTGCCGAGGCCGCCGGGAATGAAGGGCTGTTCGCGGATGGTGACCAGCGGGGCGAACACCTGCTGCCCCAGGCTGTCGAGCAGGAACGACGACTTGCGGTAGAGGCTGCCGCCGGAGACCGCGGCGACGAAGTTGCCGATCAGGCCGGTGGCGATTTGCGCCTCGAACAGCACCGGACAGGTGCGGGTGTCGAGCTTGCGGCCGTTGAGCCGGCGCACGGTGCGGGTGCCGGCGATGCGGCCGACGCTTTCGGCGGAATCGAGATCGTTGGCATTGCGGGCGCTGGTGTACCAGTAATCGCGCTGCATGCCGCCATGGTCCTCGCCGATCACCGCGACCGACATGCCGTGGCGCGAACCAGCGTAGCCGTTGCAGAAGCCGAGGCTGTTGGCATAGATGAACTGCGAGGTGTGCAGGCTGACGCCGGCGCCTTCCGAGTTGGTCAGCCGCTTGTCCACCGCCAGAGCCGCCGCCTCGCAGGCGCGGGCGCGTTCGGCTGCCTCTTCCACGCTGAGCGCCCACGGATGGTAGAGGTCGAGGTCGGGCACATCCTTGGCCAGCCGGTCGGCGTCGGGCAGGCCGGCCGCTTCGTCCTCGGCGGTGTAGCGGGCGATGGTCAGCGCCTTCTCCACCGCGCTTTTCAGGGCCGCTTCCGACAGGTCCGAGGTCGAGGCGTGGCCGCGTCGCTGGCCGATGTAGACGGTGACGCCGGCACCCTTGTCCTTGTTGTATTCGATGGTCTCGATTTCGCCCTGGCGCACGCTGACGTTCTGGCCGACGCCTTCGGAAATCTCGGTGTCGGCGGCGGTGGCGCCCTGTTTGGCTGCATGTTCGATGACGATCCGGGACAGGGCCATGAGCTGGTCGCGGGTATAGCTGAATTGGGAGCGGGGCATGTCGGAATTTACAAAGGAAATGGGGGGCGCGAATACGTTTTGTATGGGCTGAAACTACAATGGCGATAATAACAGCAACCGAAAGCCCCACCGTGCGCCTGATCGACCCCGATGCCGAACTGGAATTCGACCCCGACGAGGTCTACGACGGCCCCAGCAAGAGCCACAAGAAACGCGAAGTCGAAGCCCTGCAAGCGCTGGGTGAAATTCTGGTCGGGCTGCCCGATGCGCAATTCAAGCGCATCGAGTTGCCGGAAGAACTGCGCGAGGCGGTGGCCGCCTGCCGCAAGATCACCCAGAACGGCGCGCTGCGGCGGCAAAAGCAATACATCGGCAAACTGATGCGGGCAGTCGACCCGGCGCCGATCCAGGCGCAGATCGACGCCTTCAACGGCGTGTCCGCGGCGGAAAACGCCAAGCTGCACCAGGCCGAGAAATGGCGCGAGAGGCTCATCGCCGACAACGAAGCGCTGACGCTGTTCCTCGACAATTACCCCGGCACCGACGCCACGCATCTGCGGCAAATCATCCGCAATGCGCGCGACGAAGCGGCGCGCAGCAAGCCGCCGAAGGCGTTCCGTGAATTGTTTCGGGCGGTCCGCGAGGCCATGCAGGAAAAGTAAGCGATCCACGAAGCAGGCGCAGCGAGACGCAAGAACCGCGAAGACTTCTTTGCGCGCCTTCGCGCCCTTCCTCGTGGATGAACGTTTTTTGAACTGGGAGTGACGCATGTGGGGACGCCTCGGCAAAATTGCATTGAGCCTGCCGTTTTTGATCGTTGCCGGGCTGTTCGGCCTGTATCTGGCGTTCGGATTTTTCCTGGTGGACCCGCTGGCCAAAAAGCTGCTGCCCTGGGTCGGTGAAAACAAGCTTGCAAGCCGGCTGAGCGTGCAACAGGTCAAGTTCAATCCGCTCACCCTCGAAGCCACGGTGGACGGCCTCAAGCTGGCCGAGATGAATGGTGCGCCGCTGGCCGGCTTCGACCGGCTCTACGTCAACCTCGACAGCGTCGGGCTGTTCCGCTGGGCCTGGCGCATCCGCGACGTTCAACTCGAACAGCCGCGCGCCATCCTGACGGTGCAGCCCGGCGGCAAGCTGAACTGGGCGGCGCTGATCGCCAAGCTCAATGAAAACAAGGAACCGCCGTCCGATACCCTGGCGCGGGTGCTGATCGATCGCATCAAGATCGACAACGGCAACATCGAATACACTGATGCCAATCGCACCGGCGCCCCCTTCAAGGCGGCGCTGCAGCCGCTCGGCATCGAGCTCGAAGGCCTGTCCACGCTGCCCGAGGACAGGGGCGATTACCTGATCGCGGCCAAGTTGCCGGAACAGGGCGGCACGCTCAAATGGAAAGGCGACGTCGGCTTGAATCCCATCGCATCGAGCGGCGAGCTCGGGCTGCAGGGGGTGCGGCTGGGCAATCTGCTGCGGGTGGTCAAGAGTCCGCGCAATTTCGAACTGCCGTCCGGCACGCTCGCCGCAGGCTTGCGCTACCGCTTCGCCATGGTGCGCGACAAAACCGGCACGGACGTGCCTTGGGTGCAGATCAGCGGCGCCAACCTGGTCGTGCAGAACCTGGCGCTGGCGCCACGCGGCGAAGCGCGTGCGGAATCGCATGCGCCGGTGCTGGAGCTTGCCGAGGCGCGCGTCGGCAACGCCAACCTCGACCTGGC
>DAOMWT010000161.1:0-5023 GCA_035436705.1 Thiobacillus sp.
CTGGGCGCGGTCGACCGATGGGCGCTCGCCAGCGAGTTGCTGCAGCTGGCCGACGAACTCTCCGCCGCCCGGCTGGGCGCCACCATCGGATCGCGCATCCGCGCGCTGCATGCCGCTGCGCCCGACCGCGAAACCGCACTGATCGAGGCCGTATGGCAGGCGCTCAACAACGATGGCAGCGACCCGCAGGCTCATTACGCGCGCGCGCTCGACAGGCTGCTTGAGCAATGCCGGTCCGCGCCGCAGCCCGTTTACGGCTACGCGCTGGGAACGCTGACCGCCATCGAACGGCAATTTCTCGACCGCTGTGCCGAGCATGCGCCCGTCACGCTGTTCGAGCCCGCCGCCGATGCTGCCGACGGCGTGGCATTCACCCTGCATCAGGCCTGGCAGAAAATCGCGCCGCCGCTGCGCGAACGCGCCGCCATGCTGGCAGCCATTCACCCCCGCTCTCCCGTGCACCCGCACCTGACGCTGTGCCCGGCACCGCACCTGGAAGCCGAGGCGCGCGCCGTCGCCACCTGGGTGACGGCGCGATTGCACGCTGGAAAGCGCGATATCGCGCTGATCGCGCTCGACCGCGAAACCGCACGCCGGGTGCGCGCGCTGCTCGAACGCACCGACGTGCTGGTCGCCGACGAAACCGGCTGGACGCTGTCGACCACTGCCGCCGCCGCGGTGATCGACCGCTGGCTGGAATGCGTCGTGCACGATTTCCCGCATATCGAACTGCTCGACCTGCTGAAGTCGCCCTTTCTGCTGGGCGAGCTCGCGGCGCGGCAGGACCAGGTGCTGCAGCTCGAACTCGCGCTGCGGCGGCAGGGAGTGGCGCAAGGCATGGCCGATATCCAGCGGCTGGCGCATGCGCAATTCGGCGCACTGCCGCCCTGGCTTGCCGCATTGTTCAACGCCCGGCGAGACTTCCCCCAAAGCCGCGCGCCGCTAGCCGCCTGGCTCACCCGTCTCATCGACAGCCTCGACAAACTGAACGCCATCGCGCCGCTCCAGATGGACGCCGCCGGCGCCAGTCTGCTCGCCACGCTCGACACCCTGCGCCGCGAACTGGCAGGCGACGGCGAAAAATACGGCTTCAGCGAATGGCGGCGCTGGCTCAATCTGGCGCTGGAGTCGGCCAGCTTCATCGATGCCCGCATCGCCAGCCCCATCGTGCTGACCTCTCTACCTGCCGCGCGCGGGCGCCTGTTCGATGCGGTCGCAGTGATCGGCGCCGACGCCCGCCACCTGCCCGCGCGCTCCGCACCCGGCCTGTTCAGCCAAGCCACCCGTGCGCAACTCGGCCTGTCCACTGCCGCCATCGAGGCCGAAGCCGCCACCTCCGACCTGATCCCGCTGCTGACGCAGGGGCCAGCACTGCTGAGCTGGCAGGCATGGAACAACGACGAACCCAATCCCGCCTCACAACTGATATTGCGGCTGCAGGCCCTGCATCTGGCCGCATGGGGCGCCGCCCTGCCCGAACAGGCCAGCGGCGAGCCGCCCGCCCGGCCCAGCCCGTTGCCCGGTGCCAGCGAACAGCCTGCGCCCACGGTATCCCCCGCGCAGCTGCCGCGACGCTATTCGCCTACGGCCTACCAGACCCTGCTCGATTGCCCGTACCGGTTTTTCGTCAAAAACGTGCTCGGCATACAGGAACTCGACGAGGCCGACGACGCGCTCGACAAGAGCGATTACGGCACTGCGCTGCACCGCATCCTCAAAACCTTTCACGACAGCACCCCGCCGCCCGAGCGCGACGCCGCGCTGGCCCGGCTGCAGGAAATCTCCACCGCCGAATTCTCCGCGCTGCCTGCCTGGACCGCCGCCGCCTGGCGCAACCGCTGGGAAAAAATCCAGCCCGCCTACGTCGATGCCTGGCTGAACCGGGCCGCCCAGGGCTGGCATTACCAGTCCGGCGAAACCCTGTTCGAAATGCCGTTCAGCGTCGCCGGCCTCGGCGAAATCACCCTGCACGGCCGCATCGACCGTGTCGATCGGAAAGGCGATGCGCATGCCGTCATCGACTACAAGACCAGTGCTGCGCAAGGTCTCAAGAAAAAACTCAAGGATCCCGCTGAAGCCGTCCAGCTGCCGTTTTACGCCTGGCTCGCCGACGCCGCCGCCGCCTACCTGCCGATCGACGAAACCCCCGTCATCGCGCTCGAACTGGATGGCGAAACCGACGTCGACGCCATCGGCCGCCGCCTGCCGCAACTGCTCGAAGCCGTCGCCGCAGGCGCAGCGCTTCCCGCATCGGGAATCGACGCCGTCTGCCAGTACTGCGAGGCGCGCGGGCTGTGCCGCAAGGGGATGTGGCATGAGTGAGCCGCTGGCGGTAAGCGTGGCGCTCTCGCCCAGCCATTCTGCGGTGGTGGAAGCCTGCGCCGGCAGCGGCAAGACCTGGCTGCTGGTGTCGCGCATGCTGCGTCTGCTGCTGGCGGGCGCCGAGCCCTCGGAACTGCTGGCGATCACCTTCACGCGCAAGGCGGCGCAGGAGATGACCGACCGCCTGCATACGTGGCTGCGGCTGCTCGCGCTGGAAGACGACGCGACGGTGCGCGCATTCCTGCGCGAGCGTGCGGTGCCGGAACACGAAATCGAGGCGCTGCTGCCGCGCGCGCGCGGCCTGCTGGAGACGGTGCTGACAGCGCAACCGGGGCCGACGGTGACGACCTTTCACGGCTGGTTTCTCGATCTGCTGAAGCGTGCGCCGCTGGAAGCCGGATTGCCATGGGGTGCGCCGCTGCTGGAGCGCGAAAAGCAGCTGCAGCATGAGGTGCGCGACGCGTTGTTAGCACGCTGGGCTGCAGCGCCGGGTTCGCCCGAGGGCGCTGCGCTACTGGCCTTGCTGGGCGCGATCGGCGAGCACGGTCTGCATGCCCAGCTTGCGCATTTTATGCAGGCGCGGGCGGAGTGGTGGGCCTATACCGACGGCCAGCCCAACCCGGTGGCGTATGCGCTGGAACAATTGCGGCCGGCGCTGCACCCGGATCTCGACAGCGATCCGGTGGCGGCTTTCTGGGCCGACGAGCTCATGCTGGCGCGGGTGAAGCGGGTGGGCTACGCGCTGGAGAAGGGCTCGAAAACCGAGCGCGAACGCGCGGAGGACATCCTGAGGAGCCCAGTGCTGGATGCGGAAAGCGCCCATGCCTGCCTCATGATGCGTCTGATGACCGCCGGCGCGCGGCGCAAGAAGCAGGCCACGCGTGAGCTGGAAAAGGCACTCGGCGCCGAGCTCGACGCCTACCTGCGCGACCTCGACGCACTGGAAACCGCACTCGAAACTATCACCGCGATCCAGACCGACATCTGCATCTGGAACCTCAACCGCAACGGCCTGCTGCTCGGCCACGCACTGCTCACCGCGTACCAGGCAGCCAAGTCACAACAGGGCGTGATCGACTTCGCCGACGCCGAATGGCTGGCCTGCCGCCTGCTGCAGAGCGAAGAGCACGCACCGGGACTGGCGCTGAAGCTGGATGCGCGCTACCGCCATCTGCTGCTGGACGAATTCCAGGACACCAATCCGCTGCAATGGCAGGCGCTGTCAACCTGGCTGACCGAGGCAGGCGCGGCCGACAGCGGCATGACGGTGTTCATGGTGGGCGACCCCAAACAGGCGATCTACCGCTTCCGCCGCGGCGAGGCACGGGTGTTCAGCGCGGCGGCGGATTTCCTGCAGGCGCATTTCGGCGCCGCCCGCGTCAGCACCGACATGACGCGGCGCCTGGCACCTGCGGTGGTACAGGCGATCAATCCGGTATTTGCCGCGGTGACGGGATTTGCGTCACATACCCACGCACCGGCCAACGCCATGCGGCGGGGCGCGCTGCGCTGCCTGCCGGTCAGCGCGGAAAAAGCCGCGGCCGCTGCCACGGCCGGATTGCGCAATCCGCTCACCACGCCGCTGGCCGAGGCCGACGACCGCACGGTGCACGTCGAGGCGCAGACCTTTGCCCGCGTGTTGCGCGATGAGGTGCTGGGACGCTGGGGAGTGGTCGACAAACAGACGAAAAACGCCCGGCCGGCGCGTGCCGGCGACGTCATGGCCCTGGTGCGCAAACGTACCCATCTGCATGTGTACGAACGCGCGCTGGAAGCGGCAGGGATTCCCTTCATCACCTCGCGCCGCGGCGGCCTGCTGCATGCGCTGGAAGCGCAGGATGTGATTGCGCTGCTCGAAACCCTGCTGCTGCCGCATGCCGAACTGAAGCTGGCACACGTGCTGAAGAGCCCGATTTTCAGTTGCAGCGATGCCGAGCTGTTGCACGTCTTTGCGCCGCCTTTGCCAGACGAAGCACGTGGCTGGGAACAGCTGCTTGCACTCGCCGCACAGCCGGGCTGCCCGCCGGCACTCGCGCGCGCTGCACGGCTTCTGGCCGGCTGGCGCGCCTGCGTCGGCATGCTGCCGGTGCACGACCTGCTCGACCGCATTTATTTCGAAGCCGATGTCGAGGCGCGTTACGCCGCCGCCGTGCCGCCCGCACAGCGTCCGCAGGTTGCCGCCAATCTGCGCGCCTTCATGCAGCTGGCCTTGACGCAGGATGCCGGCCGCTACCCGACGCTGGCCGGCTTCATCCGCGAACTGGCCTCGCTGATCGACGACGCCGACGCCGCACCCGGCGAAGGACTGGCCGCCGACGGCGAAAACGCGGTGCGGCTGCTGACCATCCACGGCGCCAAGGGGCTGGAGGCGCCGATCGTCTGGCTGCTCGGCGGCAGCGACCACACGCGCAGCGACAGCTATGGCGTGCTGGCGCCGTGGCCGCCCGAAGCCGCACGGCCCGGGCATTTCTCGCTGTTCGGCAAACAGGGCGAGCGGGGCGCCTGGCGGGAACACTGGTTTGCCGAGGAGGCGGCGCTGGCGCAGCGCGAGTCCGACAATCTGCTGTATGTAGCGCTCACCCGCGCCGAGCAGGGGCTGATCGTCAGCGGCGCCGCCGACAAAAACGCCTGGCTGCAGCGGGTCGAGGCGGCCTGGCAAGACCTGGCCCTGCCGGCCGACCTGCCGCCGGCTGCCAGCACC
>DAOMWT010000162.1:0-4887 GCA_035436705.1 Thiobacillus sp.
CCCGCCTCCCGCTGCCAACGCGGCAGTCGACAGCTGGCTGTGGCCGGTCGACGGCACGCTGGCAGGGCGCTTTGGCGCGGCGGGCGGCAAGGGCATCGACATCGTCGGGCAACGCAACGCACCGGTGAAAGCGGTGGCGCCCGGCAAGGTGGTATACAGCGGCAGCGGCCTGCGCGGCTACGGGCGTCTGCTGATCGTCAAGCATGCGGGCGAGTTCCTCTCCGCCTATGCACACAACGAAGCGATCCTGGTGAAGGAGGGCGACAGCGTGAGCGCCGGGCAAAAAATCGCGCTGATGGGCGACAGCGACGCCGATCGGGTTAAACTGCATTTTGAAATCCGCCGTTACGGCAAGCCACTCGATCCACTGAACTATCTTCCGGAGCGTTCATGAGCCGTCAAACCAGTGACGAATCCGAGGACCTGACGCCAGGCGATGCCGAAACGGAGCAGCCGGCAGCGGACAGCAGCGAGGAACTGGCGTCGGCCATCCTCGACGAGCCGCAGGTCGACGTCACCCAGCTCTATCTCAACGAAATCGGCCAGGCGCCGCTGCTGACCGCGGCGGAGGAGGTCGCGCTGGCGCGGCGTACCGTGCTGGGCGACTTCGAAGCGCGGCAGACCATGATCGAGCGCAACCTGCGGCTGGTGGTCAACATCGCCAAGCATTACGCCAACCGCGGCCTGACACTGCTCGACCTGGTGGAAGAAGGCAATCTAGGCCTTATCCACGCGCTGGAAAAATTCGACCCCGAGCGCGGTTTCCGCTTCTCGACCTATGCCACCTGGTGGATCCGCCAGAATATCGAGCGCGCGATCATGAACCAGTCGCGCACCATCCGCCTGCCGGTGCACATCATCAAGGAACTCAACGTCTACCTGCGCGCCAAGCGGCATCTGGAAACCCACGGCGTGACCGATGCCACCTTGGACGATATCGCCGCGCTGACCGGTCATCCGGTCGAAAACGTGCGCCGCATCATGCGGCTGAATGAAAGAGTGGCATCGCTCGATGCGCCGCTCGACGTCGACCCCACGCTGTCGCTGGGTGAAACGATCGCCGACGACAATGTTCATCTGCCGGACGAAATGCTGCAGATCGAAGAAATCGAACACCATGTCCACGAATGGCTGACCCAGCTCAACGACAAGCAGCGCTGGGTGATCGAGCGGCGCTTCGGCCTCAACAACTGCGAAGCCTGCACGCTGGAAGATCTGGCGCTCGAGCTGCAGGTGACGCGCGAGCGCGTGCGCCAGATCCAGATGGAATCCCTGCGCGTGCTGCGGCAGCTGCTGCGGCGGCGCGGCGTATCCAAGGACGAGCTGTTTTAATCCGGAAACGGCAGCGACCGCCGCCGGCGCATGGGGAGGCGCTGCAATGATCGATTGGCGGCAGATACATAGCGTCTTCCTCGACATGGACGGCACGCTGCTGGATCTCCATTTCGACAACCACTTCTGGCTGGAGCACATGCCGCGCCGTTATGCCGAATACCACGGTCTGGCGCCGGAAGTGGCGCGCGCCCGACTCGCCGCGCATTACGAGCGCCACAGCGGCACGCTCAACTGGTATTGCCTCGACTTCTGGAGCAGTGAGCTTGCGCTCGACATCGTGCAGCTGAAGGAAGAGGTCGCGCACCTGATCGCCGTGCGCCCGGACGTCCCGGCATTCCTGCAGGCGGTGCGCGCGTCGGGGCGCCGGGTGGTGATGGTGACCAACGCGCATCCCAAGAGCCTCGGCCTGAAAATGCGCGAAACCCGCATCGATGCCTATTTCGATGCGCTGGTCTCTTCCCATCAGGTCGGCCTGCCGAAGGAGCATCCGGATTTCTGGCAGGGCTTGCAGGCGGTCGAATCGTACGACAAGGCGCGCACCTTGTTCGTCGACGACAGCCTGCCGGTACTGCGGAGTGCGCAGGCCTACGGCATCGCCCACCTGCTGGCGGTGTGCAATCCGGATTCGAAACAGCCGCACAAGGACTGCGGCGAATTCACCGCCATCGCCAGCTTTGCGCAGATGATGCCGGAATAGGCGTTCGCGGGAATCGGGCTAATCGGGGTCGATCAGCACCGCTGCGCCCACGTTGCGGCCTTCGGCGATCAGGATGTTGTAGGTGCGGCAGAGCGCGCCGAGGTCCATGACTTCCAGCCCGATGCGGGCGTCCAGCAGGGGGCGGGTGAGCGCAGGGTGGGGGAAACGCAGCCGGGTGCCGGTGCCGAGCAGCACGATGTCGACGGGGTGCTCGGCGATCCAGGCAAAGTGCGCCGCCGTGAGCGCCGTAAAACCCAGTCCCGCCCAGGGCGCCACCTCGACGCCGCGGGCGGTGAGCAACAGGCTCGTATCGTGGCGGGTGCCGCCAATCAGCACGTGGCTGGCCGCATAGCCGGTGAACAGCAGCTGGTTCGGGGCGGTATTGAGGTGCAGTTTCATGACGAAACCATAGCAGATTCGAGGGTAGCCGGTTTTTTGCCGCCCTGCCGCGGCGTTTGCCGGGGCAGGGCGGCTCCGGTAAAATCGCGTCTTTTCCAAGGCATTGTTTTACTTTGATTTGTTGCCTTGATTTTACGCAGGTTGACAAGGATCCGTTGTGACGGCAGACACCAAGCCATGCTTACGCACCATTCGTAAATCGTCCAAGCTGGACAACGTCTGCTACGACATCCGCGGCCCGGTATTGGCGCGCGCACGGCAGATGGAGGAGGAGGGCCAGCGCATCATCAAGCTGAACATCGGCAATCCCGCGCCGTTCGGCTTCGATGCGCCCGAGGAAATCGTCCAGGACGTGATCGTCAACCTGCCGAACGCGTCGGGCTACAGCGATTCCAAGGGGCTGTTTTCGGCGCGCAAGGCGATCATGCACGAGACCCAGCGCAAAGGCATCGCCGGGGTGACCATCGACGACATCATCGTCGGCAACGGCGCCTCCGAACTGATTGTGATGGCGATGCAGGCGCTCTTGAACAACGGCGACGAGGTGCTGGTGCCGGCGCCTGACTACCCCTTGTGGACCGCAGCAGTAAGCCTGGGCGGCGGCAAGCCGCGGCACTACCTGTGCGACGAGGGCGCCGGCTGGCTGCCCGATCTCGACGACATCCGCGCCAAGATCACGCCGCATACGCGCGCCATCGTCATCATCAATCCGAACAACCCAACCGGTGCGCTGTACCCGACCGAACTGCTGCTGGAGCTACTGGAAATCGCACGCCAGCACCAGCTGATCGTGTACGCCGACGAGATCTACGACAAGGTGCTTTACGACGGCGTAGTGCACACCTCGATCGCCTCGCTGGCCGAGGACGTGCTGATCGTCACCTTCAACGGGCTGTCGAAAAACTACCGCGCCTGCGGCTACCGCTCCGGCTGGCTGATCGTGTCGGGCGACAAGCGCCACGCCAAGGACTATCTGGAAGGCCTCAACATGCTGGCGTCGATGCGCCTGTGCTCCAACGTGCCGGGGCAATACGCGATCCAGACCGCGCTTGGCGGCTACCAGAGCATCAACGACCTGGTCGCGCCGGGCGGCCGGTTGGCCCGTCAGCGCGATCTGGCGCACGAACTGCTGACCCTGATTCCCGGCGTCAGCTGCTTCAAGCCGAAGGCGGCGATGTACCTGTTCCCACGGCTCGACCCCAAGTACTACCGCATCCACGACGACCAGAAATTCATCCTCGACCTGCTGGATGAGGAGCGTGTGCTGGTGGTGCAGGGAACCGGTTTCAACTGGCCGCATCCGGATCACATCCGGGTGGCGTTCCTGCCGCACGAAGAAGGCCTGATCGAGGCGATCGGCCGCATGAGCCGCTTTCTCGACCGGCAACGGGCACATCGCTGATTTTTGTTTTTTCATCCGCGAAGCACGCGAAGGGACGCGAACGCAAGAGCATGTCAGAAGCGTATTGCCTTTCCGGGATTTCCTTCGCGCTTCTTCGCGTGCTTTGCGGGTAAATGTTTTTTTGACTGAGACCAAACAATGAAGCCCATCCACGTCGGCCTGCTGGGCCTGGGAACCGTCGGTGGCGGCACGCTCACCGTGCTGCGCCGCAATGCTGAGGAAATCACCCGCCGCGCCGGCCGCGAAATCCGCGTGCTGCGCGCGGCGGTGCGCAATCTTGAAAAGGCCAGAGCGTTGGCGGGCGACCTGCCGCTGACGACCAACCCGTTCGACGTGGTCGACGATCCCGATATCGATATCGTGGTCGAGCTGATCGGCGGCCTGGAGCCGGCGCGTGAACTGGTGATGCAGGCGATCGCCAACGGCAAGCACGTGGTGACCGCCAACAAGCATCTGGTCGCCAAGCACGGCAACGAAATCTTCGCCGCGGCGCAGGCCATGGGCGTGATGGTGACATTCGAGGCGGCGGTGGCGGGTGGCATTCCCATCATCAAGGCGCTGCGCGAAGGCCTTTCCGCCAACCGCATCGAGTGGCTGGCCGGCATCATCAACGGCACCAGCAACTTCATCCTCACCGAGATGCGCGACAAGGGCGCTGCCTTCGACGACGTGCTGAAGGAAGCGCAGCGCCTGGGCTACGCCGAGGCCGACCCGACCTTCGACATCGAAGGCATCGACGCCGCGCACAAGCTTACCATCCTGTCGGCGATCGCCTTCGGCATCCCGATGCAGTTCGACCGCGCCTACACCGAGGGCATCTCCAAGCTGACGCGCGAGGACGTGCAGTACGCTGAGGAGCTCGGCTACCGCATCAAGCTGCTGGGCATCGCGCGGCGCGCCGAAAATGGCATCGAACTGCGCGTGCATCCGACGCTGATTCCCGAGCGCCGCCTGATCGCCAACGTCGACGGCGCGATGAACGCGGTGCTGGTGAAGGGCGACGCCGTCGGCCCGACGCTGTATTACGGCGCCGGCGCCGGCGCCGTAATACAGC
>DAOMWT010000163.1:0-4688 GCA_035436705.1 Thiobacillus sp.
AACTTGTAACTTGTAACTTGTAACTTGTAACTTGTAACTTGTAACTTGTAACTTGCATCTATTTAAAAAGCAGCTGCCGCGCCGCGCCCACAATGAACAGCGTATTCGTCACCAGATACCGCTTCCACAACCGCCGTGGCTCGGAGAGCAAGCGGTGCAGCCATTCCAGCCCGTTGTCGCGCATCCAGGCCGGCGCGCGCCGCACCGTGCCGGCGTGGAAATCGAACGCCGCGCCGACACCGATCATCACCGCCCCGACCCGCAAGGGGCTTTCATCGAGGGCATCCCGGCCCCGATGCTCCGCCATCCAGCGCTCCTGCTTGGGGCAGCCCAGACCGACGAACACGATGCCCGCGCCGCTGGCGTTGATCCGCTCCACCGCCGCCGCGTCCTCCTCCGGCGTCAGCGCACGGAAGGGCGGCGACTCCATCGTAAGGCGCAAACCCGGAAACGCCGTCCGCAGCCGACCTTCCAGCAAACCCAGCGTCGCCTCGCTGCTGCCGTAGCAATAGACGGGCAGGTTTTCCGCTGCTGCGCGTCCGCACAGCGCCCACATCAGATCCGGCCCGCTGAGGCGCGGCTGCCCGGCGAAACCCTGCCGCCGCAGCATCCACGCAACCGGCGCGCCGTCCGGCGTCGCCATGTCCGAGCCGTTGATGATGTCGCGATAGCCCGCATCGCGCGACGCGCTCACCACCACGTGCACGTTGCAGATCGTCACATAGCGGCTTTCGCGCGCATGCGCCCAGCCGAGCAGGCGCGCCAGTGCGGCGTCCCATTGCAACGCGTCGATCTGCGCCCCTAGCACGCTGCCGATAGTCCGGCTATTTACTGGTTCCATACTGTTTCCAGCCAAGTCCATCGCCTGCAAAGCACACCGATTTAGCCCTCCTCTCTTGAACCTTGCACCTTGTAACTTGCGAGTTTGACCTGTCGTTGTTCAGCCAGCACCCCACCATAAATCTCCATCAGGCGCTGGTAATTCACGTCCGCCGAAAACTCGGCTTCGTATTGCGCACGCGCCTTTCTCCCCATCTCCGCCATGCGTTCGGGGTTCGCCAGCGCCCACCCCATCTTGTCGGCCAGATCGTGCGGGTTGCCCGGATCGAACAGCAGCCCGGTTTCGCCGTCGCGCATGATGTCTGCCAGCGCGCCGATGCGGCTGGCGATCACCGGCAAACCGCAAGCGAAAGCCTCAGCAATCGTACGCGGGAAGTTTTCATAGCAGATGCTCGGCACCACCAGCGCAACCGCGCGGCTCATTTCGCCGCGCACCGCTTCGCCCGACACGCTGCCCAAACGCGTCACCCCGGCCACCCCATCCAGCACGCCCGCCTCCGGCCCCTCCCCCGCCACCCGCAACTGTGCGCCAGACAACAGCGCGGTCGCCCCCGCCAGCGTGGATACGCCCTTCTCCACCGAGAGCCGCCCCACGAATAACAGACCAGCGCGCGGCACAGGCTCGGGCACGGCAAAGTCCACAAAATTCGGCTTCACCACCACACGATCGGCAGGCAGGCCGCCTTCGATGAATTTGCCCCGGCAAAATTCATTCAACGCGATGTAGCGCGCCACCTTGTTGCGGTACGTTCCCAGCCCCCGGTGCAAGGTCAGCATGCCCGCCAACACCCCCGAAGCCGCAGGCGACCCTCGATAGCACCGCCTCACCACGCCGCGCCATGGCACATGCCCCAGGCAGTCCTCGCACACCTGGCCATCGCGCATGAACAAGGCACTCAGGCACATCAGGCGAAAATTGTGCAAGGTCTGCACCACCGGCACCCCGGCCCGCCCGGCCGCCCAGTACAGCGACGGCGAAATGATTGGAAACGTGTTGTGAATGTGAATAATGTCCGGCCGGAAACTGCGAATCCGTTCCGCCAGATCTTGCGTGGTGCGCGACGACCACAGCGTTTGCTGCGCCACCGCGAGTGACGACAGCGCTGCAATGTCGTCGTTGTGACGGAAATAGGTTTCCACCTGATGTCCGCGCGATTCGAGCAGCGTGATTTCTTCCGCCACGACCGAATCCTCGCCGCCTCGATGCTGGTAGGCATTATGGACGACGAGCACACGAGTTGCCGTATTCACTCTGAAATCACCCCCATGAAGAACGGCTCATCCGCTCCGACCGTCAGCGTTTTGTCAGCCCCGGTCGCCCGATAGGCCTCCAGATTGAAATCAAACCGCGCAAATTGCGCGTAAGACTTCGGCAGATCAAGCACAAACACGGGACGTTCGAAGACCACAGGTGCGTGCCCGGCCGCACGCACTCCCTTCACCATCCCGGTCGGCTCACTGAAATCCACGCCGGCCGGCTCGAAAGCGAATCCTGAATTGGCCGACTTCCCAGACGCGAATAACCGTATGTTCCGGCTCGTCCGCAATTCATTCCCATCGGCAGAACTCAGGGACACGAATCCAAACTGGCGGTGCGGAAAACGCAGGATGATCCCGCCATCGAATTTCACCTCGCCTTCCAGAATACCCGCAACGGCCTTGCTTCGCGGGGTATCGACCAGCAGTCGCGGCTTGCCGCGATCCAGCCCCAGCGCGCGCCTGGTTATGGCTTTACGAGGGGATTTTGCTGTTCCTGACATCTGTTTCGCGCTTTCCACCCAGTGCAGCCGGATCGGCCTGGAAAGCGAGGCCTCATTCATCTCCGCCATCAGATGCTTGCCCCCTGGACCGCACCCACCCGGCTGGGCGCAATACCCGGGCGCCGGACCAAAGATTTGCGATTGGTTAAAGGGATACCAATACGTTTCCGTTTCTGCAGCCAGCTCTCCCCCCAGGAAAACAAGCCCGGCGGCCGACCAGGACGAAACGATTACCTCGTCTCCCCCATGATGCAATCCGACATAAACCCCGCGTGGGGCCGAATCCTGCGGGTCGGATGGAATAGGCAACGGCTTGTCGCCGTAACGCGGAGGCCCGTTCTTTCCCCCCGCATAGATCGCCCAGGGCTGGCCATAGGTATACAGAAAAAGCGCATCCCAATCCTGTACCCCGGCCAGATAAACAAGCGCCCAGGGCCACTCGGCCCGGTAGGGATACGGCCGGAAGAAACTGTTTTCGTAGACGACCGTAGGCTTGCCCTGGACCGCGCCGTAGTTGAAGTTGTAATAGATCGGGCTGGCCAGATTCAGACGAAACGGGAAAAACGGACTCCCCCTGTTTTTATCCGATGGCGTCTGATAGGCCCCGATCGCCGAATAATCCCCCGCCGAATAAGCTGCCCGTGCAACCAGCAGAGGATCGCCCGCCTGGGTTGAATAGGTCATCGGTTGTACCGCAACCCCCTTGCCCGCAAGCGCCATTCCCCGAGCAACGCTCTCAAGACGTCGGCTAACAGCCACAAAACGGTCGAACACGAATTTTCTATAGGCTGCATGGATGGCCGATTCGGCACGATCCCAGTCGCGGTCGAAGACCGGCAGACCCCGATTAGCCTCGCCAACCGCCTGCTGCCAATGCGCCTGCCAAAGCCGGGTCAGTTCGCCGCGCAGAAAGACAGGCAGGCCGGATACGCAACGCTCGCGCAGCGCACAATGAACGAACTGGCTTTCGTTCGCGAGTTCCCAACCCGAGAAAACCGGCTCGTCCGCATAGGCACGCTGCGTGTACGGATTGACATGGGTCAGGTAATTGCGGATGTGGGTGGCCAGCATGGCCTCCCATCCCGCGGAGAGATAGGGCGCGATCCCGTGCAGTTTGCGAATGTCGTCCGGGCTTGCCTTCGGCCCCAGAATGGTCCGGATCTCGGGATCGGGCCAGTAGCGGACTGCGTCGACGTCCACATAATGCAGTGCCGGATTCTGGACAAAGATGCCCTTGCGCTTCAATTCAGCGACGAAGAAATCGTAGCGATCGAGCTGCGAACCATCCCCCTCCCGTGCCCGGAGAAAACGTCTTTCGGGCAACGAGCGGCCATCATAGAACGTGCCCTGGGTTGGCCAGAGGCGAACCGCATTCACCCCCAGCCGGGCCAGCCGATCGGTCAGATGGCTGATTTCGGGATAGGACGGAAAAACGCCTGCCTGGAGGTTGACCCCCCAAAACCGGACACGCTGATCATCCAGAAAGAAATGCCCGCCACGCGTCACGACATAGGATGTGGTGCTGGGCCGAGGCACCAATGGCAAGGCCACGTCATCAGGCGGAAAGGCCGCAAGACCCAGCCCCGCATGACAGCCCGCCACAAGCAGACTTGTCAGCAGAGCCTGGCGCAAATTCATCGTCGTCAAGCTTGGGCGCCTGCAGCCCATTGGGCTGTTTTTTGCGCTACCGGCGACTTGGACATCGACGCGCTCTTTTCCGAGTAGAGCAGTTCCAACACAACATAGACGTAGAGCAGCAACGCACCAATAATTAACAATTGGCCGCTGATATTCGGCGTCAGCATGCCGAATGTCCAAAGCATAATGACCCAAGCTGTCGCGCAGCGGAAAAAATGTGGACTGACATAACCAGCCAAAGCCTTTAGCAGATAGAGCGTTCGCACAAGGAAAGCCACCAGCAGAAGCGTCGCCAGAATTCCCCCATTGATCTGCGTTTGCACAAATTCGTTGTGAGCATGAACAGCACGGAAATACGCTGCAGAGGCGCCACCTGCCATGATGTCATTCAGCTTTTTATAGACTCGGCACGAATTATCCGTGAACTTTAAGGTGTGGAAAGTGTCTCAT
>DAOMWT010000164.1:0-4624 GCA_035436705.1 Thiobacillus sp.
CTGCCGGGCGGATGCCCGGCGTCACCAGGCGGAAACCCACGCCCAACTCGGCGCGCAGCAGCGCTGCCTCCTGCGCCGAGCAGACTACGCCGTCGAGCCTGCAGACCTGCGTCAGCCGCGCCAGCCGCAGCACCTGATCGGCAGGCGCCCCGGCCACGCCGGTTTCGTTGAGGTCCTCGGCGCTCATGCTGGTCAGTACCGTCACCGCGATCAACAGCGGCCGCTGCGGCAGGTCCGCCAGGGCTTCGTGGGCCGCCGACAGCATGCGTCGTCCGCCCGACGCGTGGACGTTCAGCATCCATACCCCCAATCCCGCCGCGGCGCGGCATGCCGCCGCCACGGTGTTGGGAATATCGTGGAACTTCAGGTCGAGGAAGACTTCGAAGCCGCGCGCGGCCAGCGCCCGCACCAGTTCCGGCCCCGCCGCGGTGAACAGCTCCTTGCCCACCTTCACCCGGCACAGCGCCGGATCCAGCCGCTCCACCAGCGCCATCGCCGAAGCCGCGTCGGCATAATCCAGCGCCACGATAATCTTTGTCGTATTCACGCCGTTACCTGCTCTTGAAACTTGCACCTTGAATCTTGCATCTCAGCTTTCACCTTCGCGCCGCTCGGGATCGAAACTGTCCCAGCGCCCGCACGCCGGGCAGCGCCAGAAGAACTGCTTGGCCTTGAAGCCGCAGCTGCCGCACTGGTAGCGCATCATGCGCTGGCTGTGCGAGGCCACCAGGCTCTTTTCCACTTGCAGCAATTCGCGTTGTTCAGGCTCGGCATTGATCAGTTCGGCCTCGAGCAGGCGATCCAGCGTACGCAAGCTGGGATTGCGGCGCAGCTCCTCGCGTGCCAGCTGGCTGGCGGCGGTTGCGCCTTCGGTTTCGGATACCGCCAGATACAAGGCATTGAATACGTCCTGTGACGGCTGCCGCGCATACAGCGCGCGCAGCCACAGCACCCCCACATCCAGCCGGCCCAACTGGCGGTAACTGCCCAGCACGCGATCCACCACCAGCGCCATGTGCGCCGCACTCTGCGTCTCGACCAGACGCCAGTCCGCAATCGCCGCCTCGTGCCGTCCTGCCGCCGCGTCGAGATCGCCCGCCATCAGATTGGCGCGCACCGACTGGCGATTGGTTGCCAGCGCCCGCTGCAGATGGTCTGCCGCGGCGTCGGGATTGCCTTTCGCCTCTTCCTGCAGCGCCAGTTCGCACTCGAAGTGGGCGATGTCGGCATTGAGCGGTTTGCTGGTGTCTTTCTCCAGCAGGTGCGCCGCATCGATGGCCTTTTGCCAGTCCTTTTCCTGCACGTAGATCTCCAGCAGGTAGGTGCGTGCCAGCCCGTGTTGCGGGGTTTGCAGCAGTTTGCCGAACACCTGCTCGGCGCGGTCGAGCAGACCGGCCTTGAGGTAATCCTGCCCCAGTTCGCTCATCGCCCGCAGGCGCTGGTCTTCGGCCAGGCCTTCGCGTTCCAGCAGGTTTTCGTGCATGCGGATGGCGCGATCGAGTTCGCCGCGGCGGCGGAACAGGCCACCCAGCGCAAAGTGCAGGTCGATGGTTTCGGGTTCGAGCTTGACGACTTCGAGAAAGGCCTCGATGGCCTTGTCAGGCTGCTCGTTGAGCAGGAAATTCAGCCCGCGGAAATACGAATTGGGCAGCGCGCGCGATTCGGTCACCACCTGGCGAATGTCGACCCGCGCCGCCAGCCAGCCCAGCACAAAAAACAGGGGGAACGCCAGCAACCACCAGAATTCGAATTCCATGACGCGTTACACGACGGGCGTGTCGGTTTGCGTGCCCGTGTCCGACTCGACCGCCTGCGGTTTGCGGGTAACCTCGCGGCGCAGACGGAACAGGGCCGGCAGCAAGGCCAACACCCCCATTAGTGCGCCCAGCACGAACGCCAGCCCCAGCATGACGATCAGCGGCGCTTGCCACACATAATCCAGATAGGAATAGAAAATGACGGTGTGGCTGTTTTTCAGGGCAAAACCCAGCACCAGCAGAAATACCAGCAGTTTCGCCGCCAGCGCCAGATAGCGTGTGAGATTTTTCATGGTTATTCGCGTGAGATTGAGCCCATTCTACCTTTGCAGGCCTGCTTCAAAAAGCGCGGCGGCGGGCAAAAAAAGAAAACGGCGCAAAATGCGCCGTTTTCACCTGCCTTGCATCACGCTCACAGCGGAAAATCCACCCGGTCGCGCAATTCCTTGCCTGCCTTGAAATGCGGCACATACTTGGCCGGCACCTGCACCCGCTCGCCCGACTTGGGATTGCGTCCGAGCCGGGCGGGACGGAAGCTCAGGCTGAAGCTGCCAAAGCCGCGGATTTCGATGCGCTCGCCGCGCGACAGGTTTCTCGCCAGCGCGTCGAGGATCGTCTTCACTGCCATCTCGATATCCGCAACCGAAAACTGCGAATGCCGCGCCGCCAGTTGAGCAATCAGCTCGGACTTGGTCATGGGTTACTGCTCGGCGTTCTTGTTGTCGAGCTTGGCCTTGAGCAGCGCGCCGAGGTTGGTCGAGCCGCTGGCGGCCGCTGCGGATTCGGCGGCGAATTTCTTCATCGCGGAATCCTGCTCGGTCATGTCCTTGGCCTTGATCGACAGGTTGATCACGCGGTTCTTGCGATCGACGTTGATGATCATGGCTTCGATCTCGTCGCCTTCCTTGTAGTGGCTGCGCATGTCTTCGACGCGGTCGCGCGAGACTTCGGATGCGCGCAGGTAGCCTTCCATGTCGCTGTCCAGCTGCACGGTGGCGCCCTTGGGCTCGACGGTCTTGATGGTGCCCTTGACGATGCTGCCCTTCTCGTGGCCGGTCGCGTAGCTGGTCAGCGGGTCGCCTTCGAGCTGCTTGATGCCGAGCGAGATGCGCTCGCGCTCGAGGTCGATGCCCAGCACCACGGCTTCCACGTCCTGGCCCTTGCGGAAGTTGCGCACGGCTTCTTCGCCAGGCGTGCTCCACGACAGGTCGGACAGGTGAACCAGACCGTCGATGCCGCCCGGCAGGCCGATGAACACGCCGAAGTCGGTGATCGACTTGATCGCGCCGCTGACCTTGTCGCCCTTCTTGTGGTTCATCGAGAAATCTTCCCACGGGTTCGACTTGCACTGCTTCATGCCGAGCGAGATGCGGCGCTTGTCTTCGTCGATGTCGAGCACCATGACTTCGACTTCGTCGCCCAGCTGCACGATCTTGGAGGGGCTGACGTTCTTGTTGGTCCAGTCCATTTCGGAGACGTGCACCAGGCCTTCGATGCCCTCTTCGATTTCGACGAACGCGCCGTAGTCGGTCAGGTTCGCGACCTTGCCGAACATGCGGGTGCCCTGCGGATAGCGGCGTGCGATGCCGACCCACGGATCGTCGCCCAGCTGCTTGATGCCGAGCGAGACACGGTTCTTCTCGGTGTCGTAGCGCAGGATCTTGGCTTCCAGTTCCTGGCCGACGTGCACCACTTCGGACGGATGCTTGACGCGGCGCCAGGCCATGTCGGTGATGTGCAGCAGGCCGTCGATGCCGCCCAGGTCGACGAACGCGCCGTAGTCGGTGATGTTCTTGACCACGCCCTTGACGATGGAGCCTTCCTTCAGGTTCTCCATCATCGCTTCGCGGTCGGCGCCCATGGTCTCTTCCAGCACGGCACGGCGCGACACGACAACGTTATTGCGCTTGCGGTCGAGCTTGATGACCTTGAATTCCATTTCCTTGTATTCGAAGGGCGTGGTGTCCTTGACCGGACGCATATCCACCAGCGAACCTGGCAGGAAGGCGCGCAGACCGCCCACCAGCACCGTCAGGCCGCCCTTGACCTTGCCCTGCACCATGCCGGTGACGATGCGGCCTTCGTTCATCGCGGCTTCCAGATCCAGCCACGCTGCCAGCTTCTTGGCGCGCTCGCGCGACAGTTTGGTCGCGCCGAAACCGTCTTCAATCGACTCGATGGCGACCGAAACGAAATCGCCGATCTTGGCTTCGATTTCGCCCTGGTCGTTCTTGAATTCTTCGAGGGGAATCAGGCTCTCGGACTTGAGGCCGGCGTTCACCGTCACGAAATTGTGGTCGATATCGATGATTTCAGCGGTGATGACTTCGCCCTGGCGCATTTCCTGGTGCGAGAGGGACTCCTCGAACAGGGCGGCAAAGCTTTCCATGGAAGCGGGGGCGGAAGAAGCGATAGCAGTAGACATTAAAAAACCTTCATTTCCGTCGGTAAGGACGGGGTTGGTTGCACATCGTCAGCCAGCGGGCACGGGCCGACACGAATCGAAATCAAACTTGATGCATTACTTGCCGCGGTAGTGGCGCAGCACCGCCTGCACCGCCGACTCGACATCCATCCGGGTCGTGTCGAGCAATAGCGCATCCAGCGCGGGCTTCAGCGGCGCAACGGCGCGACCGGTATCGCGCGCGTCGCGGGCCTGCATATCCGCAACAAGGGCCGGTAGACTAGCAGAGTTCCCCTTTTCGATCAACTGCTTATGTCGCCGTTCGGCACGCGCCTCGGCGCTGGCGGTGAGGAAGATCTTGGCCGTCGCATCGGTGAATACCACCGTCCCCATGTCGCGTCCGTCGGCCACCAGGCCGGGCGCCTGGCGGTAGGCGCGCTGGCGGTCGAGCAGCGCCGCGCGC
>DAOMWT010000165.1:0-4618 GCA_035436705.1 Thiobacillus sp.
ACGATCATGCCTTCGGCGCCCCCTGCAGGGATGGTGACCTCGGCGGTGATGGTGATGAGCGGCACATGAGCGTAGGCCGGCAGGGGCAGGCCCAGCAGCCTTTGCAGGTAAATCTGGCGCGGGGTGTTCCACAACAGGTCGGCGCCGCGCACCACGTGGGTGACGCCCTGGAAGGCATCGTCGATCACGACCGCCAGCTGGTAGGCGAACAGGCCGTCGGCGCGCCTGACGATGAAGTCGCCGACCTCATGCGCCAGGTTCTGCTGCAGGCTGCCCTGGATGCGGTCGTGAAAGCGAGTGCTCACATCCGGCACACGCACCCGCCAGGCGCGTGCGGCTGCGCCCGGCGGTAGCCCCGTCCGGCAGGTGCCGGGGTAGATGATGTCGCCCTCGTGGTTGCGCGGCGCCTGCGCAAGCTGCCTGCGGCTGCAGGCGCAGGGGTAGACCGCGCCGAGGGCTTTCAGCTCATCCAGCGCCGCAGCGTAGGCGTCGTCGCGCTGCGATTGATGGAGCACCGCGCCATCCCAGTGCAAGCCATAGGCTTCCAGCTGACGCAGGATGGTATCGGCCGCACCGGGCTCGCAGCGTGGACGATCGAGGTCTTCCATCCGCACCAGCCAGCGCCCGCCGACCACGCGGGCGTCGAGAAAGCTCGCCACCGCGGCGACCAGCGACCCCTGATGCAGGGGGCCGGTGGGCGACGGCGCAAAGCGCCCGATATAGGGTGCGAAGTTCACCCGGCAATTATGCCGCGCGGGGGCCGCTTGATGGCGCTGCGCTTAGAGATCGATGCCGGGCTGCGCCTTCACGCCAGCGCGGAACGCATGCTTCTCGTCGGCGATGACCGACACCGTGTCGGCCAGCTCGACCAGCGCCGCCGGCGCGGCGCGCCCGGTGACGACGACGTGCTGCATCGGCGGCCGCTGCGCCAGTGCGTCGAGCACCATGTCGGCGTCGAGATAGCCGTAGCTCAGGAGATAGGTCAACTCGTCCAGCACCACCAGCTGGTACGCCGGATCGGCCAGCATGCGCGCGGCAATCGCCCAGCCGCGGCGGGCGGTGGCGATATCCTGCTCGCGGTTTTGCGTGTCCCAGGTGAAGCCGTCGCCGGTGACGTGCCATTCGACGCCGGGCTGGCGGCCGAGAAAGGCCTCCTCGCCGGTGTCGGTGCGGCTCTTGATGAACTGCACCACGCCGGCCTTCATGCCGTGTCCAAGCGCGCGCGCGACCATGCCGAAGGCCGCGGTGCTCTTGCCCTTGCCGTTGCCGGTGATGACGAGCAGCAGCCCGCGCTCGTTGCTGGCGGCGGCGATCGCGGCGTCGATCAGCGCCTTCTTGCGGGCCATGCGGGCGGCGTGGCGCACGTTGCGGTCGGATTCAGCGCTCATGCAGTGCCTCCGTCAGTGGGGTCGACATCAGAGCATTATCGCCCCGCTCCGCCTATTCGAACGCGTACTCGACGCTCACCCAGCCGCTGCGCCCCGGCAGCGGGTAGGCGTTGAAGCGGTCTGCATTGCTCGCGCTGTGCACGGCGTAGGTATAGTAGTCCTCGTCGAACAAGTTGTTCAGCGCGGCGGCCAGCTGCCAGTTGCCGATCTGCCGCACCAGCTTGACGTCGACCAGGGTATAACCCGGGATCTTCTGGGTGAAACGGTTGAGCTCATCGTTTTCCATGCGCTGGCTGCTGACATACTGGACGTCGGCGGACAGCCGGGTCTGTCCGTCGACGTGCCACAGCGCACCGAGCGCCAGCTTGTGACGCGGCACCAGCGGAACGTCCTTGCCGTGGAGGGCGACACCGTCGAGCGTGCCGTCGGTGAATTTGGCGTAGGCGAGCGTATAGGCTGCGCGCCAATCCACCGCCCCCAGGCGTGCGTGCGCGTCGAATTCCAGGCCGTAGCGTTCGAGCGGGGCGAAGTTGGTGTTGCCTACGCCGACGCTGTAGATGTCGAGATGGATCTCGTCCTTCACCCGCATGTAATACGCTGCGCTGCGCAGGCGGCGGGTACCGCTGCCCCATTCCCAACCGATCTGGGCGTCGTGTGAGGTTTGCGGCTTGAGGAACTGGAACTCGTGCGCAAAGCCGGGCGAGAATCCGTATATCTCGTCCACCGTGGCGAAGCGGAAGCTGCGCGCTATCCGCGAAAACAGCGCATGTTGCGGGGCCAGCCGGTGATTGAGCCCCAGCTCCAGAGCGTATTCCGTTTCGTCCTGGCTGCCGCCCAGTGCCCCGCTGCCGAACAGGCCACCCGGCGCCGTTGGATCGTACTGGTCGTTCGCGTCGATTTCGAACCACTCGACGCGGCCGCCCAAGGCCGCGCGCGTAGACGGATTCAGCTGCATCTCATCATGGGCATAGAGGGCGGCCGAGTTCTGTTCGGCGTCCACGCGATTGATCGGAGTGCCGATGTTGGCCGGGGAATTCGCGGTGTGCAGCCGGTAATCCCACCGCTGCAAGTCGGCGCCCACGACCAGGCTGTGCGCAACGCTCCCGGTCTCGAACGGCAGCCGGGCGCGGGGCGCGAAGTTCCACATGTCGAGATCGGCGTCCTTGTATTCGGGAAAGCCACCGAAGTCGAAGTAGGCCTGCTGCTGCTTGTTGCGATAGTCGAGAGCGAACAGCACGTCGTTGCGCCCGAATTCGAAACTCCCGTTCAGTCCCGCCTGGTAGCCCTTGCGTTTCGCCCAGTCGAGCGGGGTGTTGGTGCCTTCGGAATCGGTCGCCACCTCGTCGAGGCCGGCATCGGGCTCGACCGTGCGCGGGCCGGGCAGGCGCGTCGTCTGCGATGTGCCGCCGAACTTGAAGACCCACTCACCCAGCGCGTGTTTCCAGCGCGCATCGCCGTTCGCGCTGTTCTGCCGATTCTCGTTGTTGGCGCGCCAGCCGTCGGAGCGGTAGTGGTCGGCGGTGACCCTGAGGCCGGCCGTCTCGCCCGCCAGATTGCCGGTCAGCTGATAGTTCCGGGTGTTGTGGCTGCCGAGCTGCAGCTTGCCGACCGCCTGGTCGGCCTGCCGGAGCGGGGAGCGGGTGATGATGTTGACGACGCCGGCGACCGCGCCCGCGCCATGCAACACGCTCGAACCGCCGCGCACGATCTCGATGCGCTCGACGGCCGCCAGCGGCAGCGCCGACCAGTCGATTGCCGACAGGTCGATGTCGTTCAGGCGGCGGCCGTCGAGCAGGATCAGCGTGTTCTGGTCGGCGGCGGCGCCGAAGCCGCGCAGATCGACTGTGCTGGCGGCGGCGTTGTTGCCGTAGAGGTCGCGCATGCCGATGCCGGCCTGCTGCGCCAGGATTTCCGGCAGCGTGGCCTGCGGGCTGTTTTCGATTTCCTGCCGCGTGATCACCGTGGTGTTGGCGGTCTGGCCGGACAGGGCCTGGGGAAAGCGGGTGGGCGTGACGACGATGGTCTCGTCGACGAACACCGGCAGGGTCTCCGCGTGAACGGAAGTAGCGAGGGCGACGCCGAGGGCGAGCGCGAGAGGGGTTTGACGCATGATGAATTCCGGTTTGGGCGCCCGCTTCCCCGCAGGCGCGTTGCACGATCCGCTGGGCGACTTCCGTCGCGACAGGGCTCAGGCCGGTATCCGGGCTCGCGCTTCAAGTGCATCGCCTTCCCGGGCGGACCCAGTGGCTGTGTGATGGACCGTTTAGCGCTGACCGTTGCGGGGGCAGCACAGGCTTTGCGAAAAATTGCGCACCTGTTTCCCGTTTATCTTCGGCGGCGGAAAGCCGCGTCGGCACCTGAAGGCGCGCATTATACGGGCCGGATTGACCGGCCGCACATCGCCCCCTATAGTCCCGCAATGCAAGCCGAACTCGATGCCCTCGAAGCCAGAATCCGCCAGGTGGCCGCGCTTTGCCACACGCTGCGGCAGGAGAACATCGCCCTGCGCCAGCAGCTGCTGGCCGCGCAGCAGCACGGCAAACAGCTGACGACTCGGCTGGATGCAGCCAAAACCCGGCTGCAGGCGCTGCTCGAAACGCTGCCGGAGGACGTCTGATTGGCCGGCCCGCGTTCCATCGAAATCCACGTCCTCGGCCGCGCCTACAAGGTGGCGTGCTCGCGCGAGGAAGAATCCGCGCTGATCGCTGCAGCTGATTATCTTGATGAAAAAATGCGCGAGATCCGCGACAACAGCAAGGTAATCGGTGCCGAGCGCATCGCCATCATGGCGGGGCTGAACCTTGCGCACGAGCTGCTGACCCAGGGCGGCGGCGGTCTGGCCGAGGAAGCACGCGCCCGCCTGACACATTGCAACAGCCTGCTCGATTCTGTGCTGGAAGATCAGGACAAACTCTTCTAAACTGTGGGTGTTCCCTGCGGTGTTCGAGGCTGGTTGCAATTTCTCTGAACCAATGCATACGTGCAAGGCTGCGGTCTATTCCGATGCAGGTGTGCGCGTGACACGTTTCATGTGCCCAAAGCGTCTTTGAACGCGGCCATCTTGGACCCCGGTTCAAGAGTCCGCAGCCAGTCACGGCACAGGCGGGGAGCCTTACCTTTTCATGAATAAATCCACCCTCAGGCGTCAGCTCAAAGGTGCGCGCAGCGCGCTCACCCCTACCGACCGCCGCAAGGCCGCGCGCGCCTCGCTGCGGCTGGCGCTGCGCCAC
>DAOMWT010000166.1:0-4532 GCA_035436705.1 Thiobacillus sp.
CGGCCGTTCACCGGCGCCACCGGCCGCGTCTCGGCCACCCAGTTGCCGCCGCAGTCGCCATACACGCCGCTGGTGCTGATATACACCAGCGCACCCGGCTTGCCGCGCCGCATCAGCGCGTGCAGCAGATGGGTCGTGCGCGGATCGGTCGTGCCTTCGCCGGGCGGCGGCGCAAAGTGGAATACGCCATCGACGCGCGGCAGGCGGCGCAGGCTCCGCGGCACATCGAGATCGCCGATATAAGGCGTCACGCCAAGCGCACGCAGCTCGGCGGCACGCTCGCCGCGCCGCGTCAGCCCGATGAACTCGGCCTGCCCGGCATAGCGTTTCGCCAGCCGTTCGGCCACGTCGCCGAACCCCACAATCAAGATCTTTTTCATCGCTGCCTGTCTGTAACCCTATGCCCGCAGGGGTGTAAACCCCGCGCGCTCGGGCGATAATTCCTTGGTTTGTAACCGTATTCTAAGCCCACATCATGCCGCATCAGGTCACCCTCCAGCCCAGCGGGCACCAGTTCACCGTCGCCGACGATGAAACCATTCTCGAAGCCGCATTGCGCGAAGGCTTTGCCCTGCCCTACGGCTGCCGCAACGGCGCCTGCGGCGCCTGCAAGGGCAAGGTGTTGGCGGGCCAGTTCGACTACGGCGTGCATCAGCCCAACGCGCTGAAAGACGAGGAGAAGGCGCAGGGACGCGCACTGTTCTGCCGCGCCAAGCCGCTCTCCGACATGACCATCGAAGCGAAGGAGATCGGCGCCGCCAAGGACATCGTGGTGAAGACGCTGCCGTGCCGGGTGGAAAAGCTGGAGAAGCGCGCCGACGACGTCATGCTGGTAAAAATCAAGCTGCCCGCCAACGAGCGCCTGCAGTTCCTGGCCGGGCAATACATCGATTTCCAGCTGAAGGATGGCAAGACGCGCAGCTATTCGCTCGCCAACCCGCCGCACGACGACGCGCTGCTGGAGCTGCACATCCGCCACGTGCCCGGCGGCCTGTTTTCCGACCAGGTGTTTTCCACGCTGAAGGAACGCGACATCCTGCGCCTGAAAGGGCCGCTCGGCAGCTTCTTCATCCGCGAAGACTCCGACAAACCGATGCTCTTCATCGCCGGCGGTACCGGCTTTGCGCCGATCAAGGGCATGCTGGAGCATGCCTTCGCCGAGCACACCGACCGCGAACTGGTGCTGTACTGGGGCGTGCGCTCGCTGAAGGATTTGTACATGGCCGAACTGCCGCAGCAATGGCTGGCCGAGCGCCCCAATTTCAGCTTCGTTCCGGTATTGTCGAATCCCGCGCCGGACGATCGGTGGCAGGGGCGCACCGGCCTGGTCCACCAGGCCGTGCTGGCCGACTTCGCCGACCTGTCCGGCTACCAGGTCTACGCCTGCGGCGCGCCGGTCATGGTGGACAGCGCGCGCGACGCCTTCATCCGGACCCGCCGCCTGCCCGAGGACGCGTTCTTCGCGGATGCCTTCAGCTACGCGGCGGACGCCGAAACCGCGCCCGCCGCCTAAGGCCGGTCGGCAGGCTTACAGCTCGCCCTTGGCGCCCGCCTGCATGATCTCCACCAGCGCCTGGCGCACCGCGTTGATGCGGTCTTTCAGCGCCTGCGGCACGCGCTTTTCCTGCGCCAGCATGTCCACGTTGACGTCCATCATCACCAGCCAGCCCTGACCATTGGCATCTTCGATCATGGCGATGCGGCACGGCATGTACACCGCAAAATCCAGATTCAGGTCGATCAGCGCCTTGGCGGTGACGGCATCGCAGAACTGGAAGATGGTGATGGTGCGCTGCGGCTGACCGGTGACCGCCTCCACCTGCTTGGACAGCGGAAGCTCCGCCACCAGCTGCAGGTTCAGCGCATTGGCCCGCAAGCGCATCGAATCGGCCGCATCCTTCAAACCGACGCCGCGCTCGATGGCCACCTTGTAAACGTCGGCCTGGACGGCCTGTTCGGCTGGCGGCGCTGCCGCCTGGCTGACGGGTGCGGACAGCAGCAACGCGCCCAACACGGCGCCTAATACGGCAAAGAAAGCAGGGCGCATGGGAATACTCCTCATGAATATAAGCACTTTCTGATAATACACCCCGTCCCGCAGCGTATCCCCGCACAAACGTGCTACGCGCGCGGGGCGCGTCGCCGGCTTACTGCGTGCGGCACAGCGCCAGCGCTTTTTGATAGTGCTGGCAGGCTTCGCCCGGCTGACCGCTCTGGGTCTTGAGTTCGGCCATGCGGACATGGCCTTCGGCACTGGCCGCGATGGCGAGGCTGGCTTCCAGATAGCTCTGCGCCTTGCCCCACAGCGCCTGCACACTGCACAGCTGCGCCAGCGTCAGCAGCAACTGGGCGTCGCGCGGTCGGGCATGTAGCCATTTCTCGGCCTGTTCGATCTGCCGCGTCGGGCTGCTGCCGCGCACTTCGCCGTACAGCGCCACCAACTCCTCGTGCCAGTCGCGGTTGAGCGCGGCTTCGAGCACGTCGAGCGCGGTGTCGTGGCCGTTGCGCTGCATGAAGGCACGGGCGGCGGCACGCGCCACCCAGGCATCGGCCTTGAAATCGGCTGGAATTTTCTTCCAGTATTCCAGCAGGCCGCGGTCGTCTTCGGCACGGCGTCTGAGATTTTCAGCATAGGCCATGCGGCGGTTCTGGGTGGCCACGCCGGGTTCCATGGCATTGCTGCGCATCAGCGCGTCGAGCAGGCGGTCGACCTCGTCCCACTGTCCGGTCAGCTGACGCGCCTTGAGTTCGAGGCGCAGCAGCGCGGTGTGCTGCGGCGCGATCTCCTTGGCCCGGTTGATCGCCACCAGCGCGGCCGCCGCGTCCTTGGCGTCGAGGCAGGCTTCGGCCTCAAACAGCTGCGCAGCGAGTTCGGCACCGTATTCGGAGGCTTCCTGGAGATGGCGCTCGCGCTGCGGCGTGGCGCGCATTTCCTGGGCGGCGCGGGCGGCCAGCACGCGGGCCAGCCCGCGCCGGGCGTCGTCGCCTTGCCATTGCCCCAGCGACAGTTCGGCGTCCTGGTAGCGGTATTCGGTATACGCCCTGAGGCCACCGACGAAATTTTCGTCGCGTTTTTTCGCTGCGCGCTGCTCGCGCTGTTCGCGCACGATGCGCGGCAGATTGAGGGTCAGCAGGGCCAGCCGCAGCAACACGATGCCGCCCACCACCAGGCCGATCGCGATCAGCACAAAGCTGATGAAGGAGATCTCCATCCGCCACGGCGGGTACACCAGCACCACATAGCCGGGGTCGTAGCGCCCGGCCATCGCCAGCGCGACGGCCAGCACCGCGACGATGAGGAACGAGATCAGCCAGCGCATCAGTGATTCCCTTTGTAGGCGTCGAGCGCAGCCAGGCTGGCGTCGATGCCGGGCAGCCTGATGGCAATCTGCAGGCCGGACAGACGCTTGACCTCCTTGAGCGCGGCCGCGACGCCGGCATCGCGCGTATTGAAATAGCGCTCCAGCATCTCCGACACCGCGCGCAGGTCGGCCTGGAATCCTGCCTGATCCTGCGCCAGCAGCGCCAGCCGCGCCGACAGCAGGCGCAGGCGCAGATTTTCGCGCAGGAAGTAGGCCTGGTCGGGCGGCAGCAGCACCGCCTCGTTGCTTTCCACCCGACGGATCTGCACGATCCGCTTGAGCTCCGTCCACAATTCCTGGCCCAGGTTCGTCGCACTGGCCCGGCGTGGCGCAAGCGCCGTCTCGGAGCCTTGCGCGCTCGCCAGCGGCCAGCCGGCATGACGCGCCACCAGCGCCTCGATGCGTGCGCTCGCGCCCACCTCGTCGAGCGAAGGCACCGCGCGCAGGTTGGCGAGGTCGGCGGCGATGGCGCGGCGCAGCGCGGTGAATTGCGGCTTGTTCACCCGCTGCAGGCGGGTATCGGCGCCTTCCAGCGCGATGATCGCCGCCTTCACATTGCCCGCCAGTTGCAATTGCTGCGCGGCGGTAAGCAGCACCTGCTCGATCTCCGCCAGCGTCCACTGGTCGCGCCCCTGCGCCAGATCCTTGTACAGGGCTTCGAGCGCCAGCTGCTGCTGCTGCGACGTCGCCATCTGGCTTTCGATATGCGCGACCTTTTCGCCGACCTGCCGCATCGCGTCGTCGGCGTTGCGCGCCAGCAGGCGGGTTTCGCTCACGTCCTTGCCCGACTCGGCCAGCCGGCGCCCCAGTTCGGTCTTCAGATCGCGGATGCGCTCGCGGCCGTCGGACCACGACCAGGCCGCCGCCGCCAGCGCCAGCACCGCGACCAGCAAGGCAACCAGCGGCAGCGGCTGGATGCGCGCGTGCGGCACAGCAGGCAATGCGGCGGCGGGCAGCGCGGAAGACGTTTCGGGTGTGTCGCTCATTGATTGTCCCTGAACCAGTTGATCAGTCCCTCTACCAGACCTGCATCGCCACCCGGCGTGGCGATGACGTCGGCGATACCGAAGCGGCGGGCCGCCTCGGCGATTTTCTCATGCGGGGCGAAAAGCGGGGTATGCCGCAGCAGCGGCGCGCCCGGCGCACCCAGCAGTGCCGCCAGATTATGCA
>DAOMWT010000167.1:0-4410 GCA_035436705.1 Thiobacillus sp.
CGCTTTTTACTCCTCCGCCTCACCGCGGTGGGAGGTCGGCTAGATGATTCTCAGACACGATATTGTTGAGGGGCGAAGCAAGAAAGTTGTGCCCCATCTCGGTCAGCGATAAACCTCGCGCCGGTTACCGAGACGTACCACGGTGATCTGTATTTTTGCGTCTTTGATCTGGCAGATGAGGCGCCAATCGCCTACGCGATATTTCCAGAACTCGCCCAGTTCGCTACCCCTCAGCGCCTGCCCGATGCTTCTGGGGTCGTCCAGGGAGGCCAGGCGCTCGCGCATAAAGCCGAGCAATCGCTTGGCGACAGGCTTGTCCAGTTTGGCGAGTTGTTTTTCAGCAGTTTCGGAAAGCTCAATCTGCCAAGCCAAGTCGTGTCTCCACTTCCTCTAGGGGGTGGGTGCGCTCCTCGCCGCTGTCCAGACGACGCACGACCTGTTCAGCGAGGTAGAGGTCTTCCATGTCTTCCAGGTATTCCAGAATGGCTTCGCGGGCATAAAAGGTCTTGCTGCGTCCCGTGCGTTTTGCAAGATTATCCAGCCTGGCTTCGATGTCTTCCGGCAAGCGAATCGCTAACATGGCGTGCTCCTTAAAAATAAAGCTATACAAGTATAGCGCAAATGGAATTTACATTATGCTGGAGAAAATGGGGTCAGACTGACCCTATTTAGGCCAAAACAAAACCCCGCCTTCGTGAAAAGACGGGGTTTGTCGGCAGTCCGAGGCCGCCAAGCGATCTTTTTTTAGCCCATAGTGACCCGCAGCGGGGCCGTGGCTGCTCAGATCACGCCCTGCGCCAGCATAGCGTCGGCCACCTTGATGAAGCCGGCCAGGTTGGCGCCATCGACGTAGCTGATGCTGCCGTCTTCGCGCTGCCCATGTTGCAGACAGGTTTGATGGATGCCCTGCATGATGCCGAGCAGGCGGGAATCGACTTCTTCGCGCGGCCACGACAGGCGCATGGCGTTCTGGCTCATCTCCAGGCCCGAGGTGGCGACGCCGCCGGCATTGCTCGCCTTGCTGGGGGCATACAGGATGCGGTGCTTGTCGAAGAGGCGAGCAGCTTCGGCGGTGGTGGGCATGTTGGCGCCTTCGGCCACTGCAATCAGGCCGTTCTTGATCAGTGTTGCTGCATCGTTGTCATTGAGCTCGTTCTGGGTGGCGCAGGGCAGCGCCACGTCCATCGGGACGCTCCAGGGGCGCATGCCGGCATGGAACTCGCCGCCGACACGCTCCGCGTACTCGCTGACGCGGCCGTGAAGGTGGTTCTTGACCTCCATCAATTCGGCGAGCTTGTCCGGGGTGAAGCCGGCGTCGTCCACCACTGTGCCGCTCGAGTCCGACACCGTGACGACCTTCGCGCCCAGGGCCATGGCTTTTTCGATGACGAATTGGGCCACGTTGCCCGAGCCGGAGACGCCGACCCGCAGGTTCTCGATCGAGCGGCCGGCATGCTTGAGCATTTCGTCGGCGAAATAGACTGCGCCGTAGCCCGTAGCTTCCGGGCGAACGAGCGAGCCGCCGTAGCTCAGGCCCTTGCCGGTGAAGTTGCAGTCGGCGCGGTTGGTCAGTTTCTTCATCATCCCGGCCATGAAACCGACCTCGCGCGCGCCGACGCCGATGTCACCGGCAGGCACGTCAGTTTCGGCGCCGATGTGGCGATACAGCTCGGTGATGAAGGCCTGGCAAAAGCGCATCACCTCGCCAGGGCTCTTGCCTTTGGGGTCGAAATCCGCGCCGCCCTTGCCGCCGCCCATGGGCAGCGTGGTCAAGGCGTTCTTCAGGGTCTGTTCGAAAGCCAGAAACTTGAGGATGGACAGGTTGACCGAGGGGTGAAAGCGCAGCCCGCCCTTGTAGGGACCGATGGCCATGTTGTGCTGGATGCGGTAGCCGCGGTTGACCTGGACGTCGCCGTGGTCGTCGACCCAGGAGACCCGGAAGATGACGATTCGCTCCGGCTCGATCAGACGGTCCAGCAGGCCGTGCTCGGCGTACTTGGGGTGCTGGGACACGAACGGCCACAGGCTTTCGACGACTTCGGTAACGGCTTGCAGGTACTCCGGTTGGCCGGGGTTGTGCTCGGCGGCGCGGCGGATGAATTCATCCGGATGCTGATATTTCATGTTGCGTCGACTCGGTGATTTGGCTGGGGAAAAGCGAGACTGTATCAGAAAGAGCAACTGTATCGCTGCTTGCCGCAGGGTAACGCCTGATCCCGTATTGTGCGTATTGCGCCGCGCAGGGAGGCTGGCAGGAGGGGTCAGTCATGTCCTGCGTCCTGGATGATGCGCCGGATGACCTCAGCCGCAAATCCACGGCTTTGCAGAAAGCGCATCTGCCGGGCTTTCTCCGGCGCGTCGGCGGGTGCGGAGCCGAACTTCTTCTCCCATACTGCGCGCGCTCGCTCGAATTCGCTGTCGCGGTTCTCGTTCAGCACGGCTTCGATGATGGCGTCGCCCACGCCGCGCTGTCTTAGGTCATACGCCAGCTTGACACTGCCGGCGCGGGCGCAGTGGTCGGCGACCCAGCTCTCGGCGAAGCGGCGATCCGACAGCCAGTTTCTGGTTTCGAACTCGCCCAGCAGGACGGCAATTTCTGCGCGGTCGAAGCCTGCTGTTTCGAGCTTGCGAGCGAGCTCACTGCGGCTGTGCTCGCGCCGTGCCAGCAGGCGCAGGGCGCGTTCGCGCAACTTGCCGGGCTCAGGCGCCGGCTTCATCCCCGGCCGCGGTGGGATTGTTGACGCCGACGGCAGTGCGGACTTTGGCTTCGATCTCGGCAGCGATTTCCGGGTGCTCCTTCAGGTATTCGCGCGCATTGTCCTTGCCCTGGCCGATCTTTTCGCCGTTGTAGGCGTACCAGGCGCCGGACTTGTCGACGAATTTGTGGGCGACGCCGAGTTCGATGATCTCGCCTTCGCGCGAGATGCCCTGGCCGTAGAGGATGTCGAAGAATGCTTCCTTGAACGGTGGCGAGACCTTGTTCTTGACCACCTTGACCTTGGTTTCGTTGCCGATGATCTCGTCGCCTTTCTTGATCGCGCCGATGCGGCGGATGTCGAGGCGGACCGAGGCGTAGAACTTGAGCGCATTGCCGCCGGTGGTGGTTTCGGGGTTGCCGAACATGACACCGATCTTCATGCGGATCTGATTGATGAAGATGACCAGGGTGTTGGTGCGCTTGATGTTGGCGGTGAGCTTGCGCAGCGCCTGGCTCATCAGGCGGGCCTGCAGACCCATGTGCGAATCGCCCATCTCGCCTTCGATTTCGGCCTTGGGGGTGAGCGCGGCGACCGAGTCGATCACCACCACATCAACGCTGCCGGAGCGCACCAGCATGTCGGCGATTTCCAGCGCCTGTTCGCCGGTGTCGGGCTGCGAGACCAGCAGATTGTCGACGTCGACACCCAGCTTTTGCGCATAGCTGGGATCGAGCGCGTGTTCGGCGTCGATGAAGGCGGCGGTGCCGCCCATTTTCTGCATTTCGGCGATGACCTGCAGGGTGAGCGTGGTCTTGCCGCTTGACTCCGGGCCGTAGATTTCGACCACGCGACCACGCGGCAGGCCGCCGACGCCGAGTGCGATGTCGAGCCCCAGCGAGCCGGTGGAGACAGCCTGGATGTCGCGCGAGACGTCGTGGTCGCCCAGGCGCATGACCGAGCCCTTGCCAAACTGTTTCTCGATCTGGCCGAGTGCGGCGGCCAGCGCTTTCGATTTGTCTTCTGCCAATGCGGGGGATGCCATGGTTTCTCTCTCCTGATCGGTGGGTGTTCGAAGGACAGGCGCCGCGGCGTCTGCATGGGGTGCAATGTAATGAATATATTTATTGATGTCAATAAAAAATATCATGTACGTATTAAATACAACTTAATAGATTGTATTCGGTGGACGGCGCCCTATAATTTCGGGCACATCAGCTCAAATGGAGCGGGCCTCATGATTCCAAAAGAAAAAATGCATCTGGACGTGAAGTGGGCAACACGCCAGCGGCTGCAGTACATCGAGATCATGGCCTGGTACGCCGGAGTCGTGACCCGCAGCGACGTCGCCCGGGCGTTTGGACTGTCCGACCCGGCCGCAACCAAGGATCTCAAGCTCTACGGCAATCTGGCCCCCGGCAACCTCGTCTACCAGCACAGCGTGTTCGGCTTCGTGCCGGGTGCGGATTTCGGCGCCGTCTTTGCCGATCTCACACCCGCTGTCGTACTGCCGGTCATCGCCGCCAATCTGGCGGTGGCGAACGGGCCGTACGGAAATGAGCTGGTGTATGGCCTGGCGACCGCGGCGCTGCCACTGCCGGCCCGCTTGCCGGGCGCGCCGACCCTGGCGCAGATCACCCGTGCCATCCACGGCCGGCGCAAGCTGCGCGTCGGCTACCGTTCTCTGTCCGGGCGGGAGGGCGGGGCGCAGCGG
>DAOMWT010000168.1:0-4409 GCA_035436705.1 Thiobacillus sp.
GGCATGCCGCCTAAGGCCCGCGCCCTGCTGGACGGGCACCGCGCGGCCACCCTGCCGCCCGCAAGCGGCGACGCTGCGCCGGCGGAAGCGGAACCCTTCCACCTGATCCAGGCATTTTTCAGCGGGCTCGCCCAGCGTTTCCCACACAACGCGCTGGTGTTCGACGACAACATCGTCTTCGCGCAGAGCTACTTCGACGTCTCCGACCGCAACCATTACTTCCCGAATTCCGGCATCTCCTCGCTGGGGCACGCAATCCCGGCCGCCATCGGCGCGCGCTGCTTTGCCCCTGACAGCCCCACCTTCGCCATCCTCGGCGATGGCGGCTTCCAGATGTGCTGCATGGAAATGATGACCGCAGTGAACTACGGCATCCCGCTCAACGTGGTGGTGATCAACAACGGCACGCTCTCGCTCATCCGCAAAAACCAGTTCCAGCTCTACGGCGAACGTTACATCGACTGCGATTTTGCGAACCCCGACTTCGGTCTGCTCGCGCAATCCTTCGGCGTGCAGCACTACCGCATCGAGACCGCGGCCGACCTCGATGCCCTGTTTGCCCGCGCCGACCTCACCGGCGCGATCAACCTTATCGAAATCCTGCTCGACAAACACGCCTTTCCCCGCTACCTGTCGGCTCGTTAGCCGTTGGATTGCAATAATTGGAACTTTTCTCTTCCCGCTTCGTTTGACGCAGTATGGAAGAAGACCGTCGGCCAACAATCCCGGACTGGCTTGACAGGTTCAAGAACCAACCAGAGCAGTGGGATGGCCGGGCCCAGGAACGGGACGTCGATGAACAGAGTGCCGGATGAACAAGAGTGAATCATGCGGCAGCTGGCAGCAGTTGCAGGATCACGAGTGCATCGCCCTGTTCCAGCGCGGAGAGCAGGAAGCGTTTGCGGAGCTGGTGCGACGCCACCAGAATCGTATTTTCCGTTTCCTCCTGCGCATGACGGGCTGCCGTGAAGAGGCGCTTGAACTGACTCAGGAGACAATGTTCAAAGCCTTTCGCGCACTCCCTGGCTGGCGGCCTGACGCCGCTTTTGGTACGTGGCTGTTTCGTATCGCCAGCAATGCGGCCACGGACAGACTGCGGCGCAAGAAGGTGGTGAAGTACGAGCCGATCGAGGCGCACATGGAGTTCCCCGACCCTGCCCCCGGACCGGAAGAGGAACTGCAATCGGCCCAGCGCGTCCGCATTCTCGAAGCGGCGCTGCAGCGGCTTCAGGAAGACTACCGACAGGTTCTCCTGTTGCGGGAAGTCGAGGAAATGTCGTACGCCGAAATAGGCGATGTGCTGGGGTTACACGAGGGGACGGTCAAGTCCCGCATCGCACGTGCAAGACAAGCTCTGCTGGAAGTCTGCAAGGGCAGGATCTAAGGCCATCATTTGGAGATTTCGGCAAATCCGAGAGCAACGATCATGAACAAGCACTGCAAAAAAAGTGAGAATCTGTCCGCCTACCTCGACGATGAGCTGGACGAGAAGACCCGCCTGAAATTCGAGGGGCACCTGGAAGGCTGCTCCACCTGCAAGAAAATGCTGCACGATTTGCGCTGTCTCCAGGGGTGTTTCCAGACCTTGCCACAGCCGGAAGTGGGGTTCGATCTGGCACCTGTGGTGTTGGCGGAGCTGGGACGGCGCAGCCCCCGCCCGACAAGCGTGCCGCGCTTCAACTGGTGGCGGCTGTTGCCGGTTTCATTCGCGGCCGTGGCCACGGTTTCGCTGGGCGTATTCCTGGGGAGCCTCCTGACCGGCAGGCTCGACGCCGAGGTGACTGCCCCGACACTGGCCATGTTCGATCCCATCCCGCCAGGCGGCATATGTATAGGATTCACGGGATGCTACCCGGAGGAAAGAATCTGATGAAACGTTCCTGGCTTTATACATTGCTAGCATTTTCCCTCCTTCTCAACGTGGGGGTACTGGGCGCAGTGGGCTACCAGACCTGGCAAAACGGCGGGTGGCCCGCTCTGCATGGCAACGACAAGCATGACCACCTGGCGGAGTACCTCAACCTCAGCGAGGAACAGCGGCGGCAGTGGCGGGAAAAAGAGGGAAAGTTTCTGCGGGAAATGGGAGCCGATTGGGAGGAGGTTCGCATTCACCGCGAACGCATGATCCGGCAGATTTTCTCGCAGCAGCCCGACCTTGCGGCGATCGAAGCCGATCGCGCAGCCATCTCGCGCCTCCAGGAAAAGCAGCAGCGCCATGTCATCGAGCAGTTGATGGAAGAGCAGCGCATGCTCGATGCCACACAACGGGAGGCTCTGGCCAGACTCCTGATCCAGCAAAAACCCGCCGGTTCGCTCGAGGAGCGGCTGCACGGCGATTGACGCGGCAGAACCGGTGGCCGACGGCAGGATCGCGCATGCGTGATCCTGCAATCGAGCCATCGACGATAGAAAACACCGCCCGCGATTTCCGGCCTCGGCCATCCAGGCCGGCCGGCACGCCTCTGCCTTATTCCAACGTGTAGCGACAAGCTGCTAGCCGCTCCGACATTATCGGGGTGGCTTTTGCCATCTCCCTGGGGACGGCTTGGCGGCCGGCGGGTCGCTCCGAACGGCCTGCCGTGCCCGCGCCGCCCCTCCCGCCCCAACACCGCCGCCATCCATGCGGCGGCGTTTCTGCCGCCAGGATTTCCGCTGCTTCTCATGCCGCGCAACCGGGTTGGATGGGGCTGCGCAGAAAGCCGGAACATTTCTCTCGCCCCCTCGTTTAAGCCTGTGAAGAACGTGATGTCTTCAAAGCAGGCAGCCCGCATCAATGTTTGTTCACCCAATAAAGATAAACGAGGAGGAGAACGGAATGCATATCAAGAGGAAATTTATCGTCGCGGCCTGGACGGCAGTCGGGCTTTCATCCGGCGGGGCAAGCCAGGCCGCCAACTGGGTGATGGCGTTCGGCACCGAACCCCTCGCCAGCACCCACCGCCTGCTCGGCGCGGTGCAGCTCACCTACGAAAACAACTTCGACTGCAGGGACACACGCGGCTTTGTGGGCCCCGCAGCAGCCAACAACGGGCTGGTGGTGAACAACTGCCGGGTTGGCCCGGAGCTGAGAAACGACGAGTCCGGCCTTTATCTGCAGAACCTGATGCTGGGAGCGCGAGGAAACCTGATTCCGGGCCGCATCAATTACATGCTCACCGCCAACGCCGGCGAGAACGTCGCCAACTACCAGCCGTACAACACCGAGCGCAAGCACATCGCAAGCCTGACCGACGCCAGCCTCTCCTTCCACTACATCCCCGGCATGCGGGTGCGGACGGGCCTGCTGCGCAAGCCCGGACCCGAGGAGCTGTATCAGGGGCTGGAGGCGACCGACTACATCTTCCTCACCGACTTCGTGCAGCGGGTGCAGATCGAGCGCTTCATCAATGGCAATGCCAAGGCTACCGGCCCGATCGCAGGCCAGGGCTATGCCGGCAACGTGTCCAGACACGGCTACGACGCGGACGCCGGACGCGACTGGGGGCTGCAATTTTTCGATGCCTTCAGCCGCGACAAATGGACCCACACCTACTCGGTCATGTTCGGCAACGGCAACGGCATCCATCGGGGCGACAACAACAGCGACAAGGATCTCAACCTCTATCTCTCCTCCGAGTACGACCTGCCCGGCGGCAAGGGTCCGCTCAAGCACGGGGTGAAGCTGTACGGCTACCACCACAAGGGGGTACGCAACTTCGTCATCGATGCCAACGGCGCCGAGAGCCAGGATTTCGACCGGATCCGCTACGGCATCGGCATGAAGGCGCTCGGCTACCTGTTCGGCGAGGACAACGGCAAGCATCGGCTGGAATTCGAGCTGATGTTCGCCGACGGGATGATCAACTACACCCCCACCGCCAACACGGCAGACGCGCCCTACGGCGGGCTGGTCCAGTTCGCGGCGGAGCGCGGCAACAAGGCCAAGGGCATTACGCTCGACTATGGCTACTACTTCAACAAGAACTGGCAGTTCGACATCCGCTATTCGCGCAACGACCTGCTGTACGAAACGGCCAACGCCAACCCGGCCGTCCAATACTGGACCAGCGGCGACGAGCGCATCCTGAAGTACACGACCCTGGGCGTGAACTACCACTTCACGCCCAAGACCCGGCTCACCTTCAACTACGAGTTCCGCAACGTCACTGCCCCGAACCCGGCGCGCACGACCGCCGGCGTCATCAGCAATCCCAGCACCATCAACGCGAACGTGGTCTCCGGCTCGGTGGGCGATCGCTTCGGACTCAGGCTGACGCACAGCTTCTAGGCGCCCGCCAGGCAACGGAAAAACACAAAAGGAGAAATATTCATGAGACCGATTTTCAGAAAATGGCGGAATCTTGTGCCGCTTCTGCTGGCCGCCGCGCTCGCCGGCTGCGCCGCCCAGCCTGGCAAGCCGGCGCAGCAGG
>DAOMWT010000169.1:0-4389 GCA_035436705.1 Thiobacillus sp.
GTATGCAGCAGCGCGGTCGCCAGAATGAAGGATAGGTAGAACCAGTTGGCGACAGTCGGACACCGCCGGCGTGCCGGCATCCGACACATAGGCGACCGCATCGCCCGCAACGATCCGTGCGACCACGCCTTCGGCCGCCTTGCGCTCGTTGTGTTCGCGAACGGAGACCAGCGGCTTGGAGATATTGAAATGCGCCAGCAGCTGGCCGGACACGCGGGTGTCCTCCGCCGCCACGCGATCCACGCGCTGCAAGATGTCGAGCGCCCGCAGGGTGATGTCGCCAAGGTTGCCGATGGGCGTGGCGACCACGTAAAGCGCGGGCAGCAGGGGGGTATGATGGGACGTCTCGTTCATGTGCCGCCATTGTCGCAGATGTTGAAAACCCTGCTCGGGCAATCCGCCGAAACGCGTGCCGAAGCCTTCCTGCAAACGCACGGCCTGAAGCCGCTGGCGCGCAACTGGCGCTGCCGCTTCGGAGAAATCGATCTCATCATGCGGGATGGCGCCACGCTGGTGTTCGTCGAAGTGCGGCTGCGCAGCCGCGCCGACTTTGGGGGTGCGGCCGCCAGCGTCACGGCGAACAAGCAGCGTAAACTGCTCGCCGCCGCGCGGCAGTATCTGGCCACGCTGAAAACGCTGCCGCCGTGCCGCTTCGACGTGGTGGCGCTGTCCGGCAGCGGCGCGCCTGAATGGATCATGAACGCATTCGACGATGTGGGATAATTCCGGCCGACCATGCCTTTACACGACAGAATTCTCGGCCATTTCCAAGCCTCGGCGCAGACCGCGCGGGAGGCTGCCGCAACGCTTGCGCCGGCGATTGAACAAGCCGCACGCCACATGGTGCATTGCCTCGCCCAGGGCGGGAAAATCCTCGCCTGCGGCAACGGCGGCGCGGCGGCAGGTGCGCAGCATTTCGCTGCCACGATGATCAACCGTTTCGAACAGGAGCGCCCGGGGCTGGCAGCGATTGCGCTCACCACCGATACGTCGACCCTGACCTCGATCGCCAACGACTGCGCCTACGATCAGGTGTTTGCGCGGCAGGTGAAAGCGCTGGGGCAGCCGGGCGACCTGCTGCTGGCCGCCTCGACCAGCGGCAATTCGCCCAGCGTATTGCAGGCGGTGGCCGCCGCCCGTACGCGCAGCATGCCGGTCATCGCCTTGACCGGCCGCAGCGGCGGCAGCCTGGCGGAACAAATGCAGGATGACGACGTCTTTTTGTGCGTGCCCGCCGAATCCACGGCGCGTATTCTGGAAATCCATTTGCTGGCCATCCATTGCCTGTGCGATGCGGTGGACAGCGTTTTACTAGGAGTCGAGGAATGAACAAACTGATTTATGGCGCGCTGCTGGGTGTGGCGCTGGCGCAATTACACGGATGTGCCGCCGTGGTTGTGGGCGGCGCCGCCACCGGTGCGGCGGCCGCCACCGACCGCCGCACCACGGGCGTATTCGTCGCCGACCAGGAAATCGAATTGCGCGCAATGAACCGTCTGCGCGAAGCCCTGCCGGAAAAAACCGGAAAGATCTCCGTGACCAGCTACAACCGCCAGGTGCTGCTCACCGGCCAGGTGCCGGACGAGTCGATCCGCGCGCGCGCCACCGACGTCGTCAAGGACGTACCCGACGTGCGCACGGTGTTCAACGAACTCAGCATCTCCGGCGTGACTTCGCTCACATCCCGGGCCAACGACACCGCTGTCACCGGTAACGTCAAAGCTCGCCTGTTGCGTGACGAGCGCGTGCCCGGAACCAAGATCAAGGTGGTGACCGAATCCGGCGTGGTCTACCTGATGGGGCTGTTGACGCAGACTGAAGCCGGAATTGCCGCCGAAATCGCACGGACTACGTCGGGCGTGACCAAGGTCGTCACCCTGTTCGAATATATCAACTGATGCGTCTGCCCGCGTTCGCCGCGTGCACGGCCCGGCAGCGTGCCCCGTGATCGGCCGCCCATGATCTACCGCGACCTGCGCGATTTCATCGCGCAACTCGAAAGCATGGGCGAGCTGAAACGCATCGCCGTCGAAGTCGACCTCAAACTGGAAATGACCGAAATCGCCGATCGCGTGCTGCGCGCCGGCGGCCCGGCGCTGCTGTTCGAGCGCCCCAAGGGGCATTCCATGCCGGTGCTGGCGAACCTGTTCGGCACCGTCAAGCGGGTGGCGCTGGGGATGGGCGAGGACGATCCGGCGCGGCTGCGCGAGGTCGGCAAGCTGCTCGCCTACCTGAAGGAACCCGAGCCGCCGAAAGGGCTGCGCGACGCCTGGGAGAAATGGCCGGTGCTGAAGCAGGTCATGAACATGGCGCCGAAGGAAGTGAAGAGCGCACCGTGCCAGGAAATCGTGTGGGAGGGCGCCGACGTCGATTTGAGCCGCCTGCCGATCCAGCACTGCTGGCCGGGCGACGTGGCGCCGCTGATCACCTGGGGGCTGACCGTCACCCGCGGCCCGCACAAGAAGCGCCAGAACCTCGGCATCTACCGCCAGCAGGTGATCGCCCCGAACAAGGTGATCATGCGCTGGCTGGCGCATCGCGGCGGCGCGCTGGATTTTCGCGAGCATCGGCAGGCGCACCCGGACGAACCGTTTCCCGTCGCCGTCGCCTTGGGCGCCGACCCGGCGACCATCCTCGGCGCCGTCACCCCGGTGCCGGACTCACTCTCCGAATACCAGTTCGCCGGCCTCTTGCGCGGCGCCAAGACCGAAGTGGTGCAATGCCTCGGCAGCGGGCTGCAGGTGCCGGCGTCCGCCGAGATCGTGCTGGAAGGCGTGATCCATCCGAATGAAACCGCGCTCGAAGGGCCGTACGGCGACCATACCGGCTACTACAACGAGCAGGAAACCTTCCCGGTGTTCACCGTCGAGCGCATCACGCTGCGGCGCGATCCGATCTACCACAGCACCTACACCGGCAAGCCGCCCGACGAGCCGGCGATCCTCGGCGTCGCGCTCAACGAAGTGTTCGTGCCGCTGCTGCAGAAGCAGTTTCCCGAGATCTCCGACTTCTACCTGCCGCCCGAGGGCTGCTCCTACCGCATGGCCGTGGTCAGCATGAGGAAGGCCTACCCCGGCCACGCCAAGCGCGTGATGTTCGGCGTATGGAGCTTCCTGCGCCAGTTCATGTACACCAAGTTCATCCTCGTCACCGACGATGACGTCGACGTGCGCGACTGGAAGGAAGTCATGTGGGCGCTGACCACCCGCGTCGACCCGGCGCGCGACACCCTGCTGGTGGAGAACACGCCGATCGACTACCTCGATTTCGCCAGCCCGGTGTCCGGGCTCGGCAGCAAGATGGGCATCGACGCCACCAACAAGTGGCCGGGCGAAACGGCGCGCGAATGGGGCACGCCGATCGTGATGGATGCGGCAGTAAAGGCGCGCGTCGACGCGCTGTGGGCGGATCTCGGCCTGTAGGCCCGCAGGCATGGCCGACAAGCCCGCGGGCAGGCGCACCTGCCTCTACAGCACGGACCAACTCGACGCCATCGTCGACGACATGGCGCGCCAGGCGGCCGGCCTGCTGACCGGACGCACACGGATTGCCATCGTCGGCATTCTGCGGCGCGGCGCACCGCTGGCCGACCGGCTGCAGGCCCGGCTGGCCGAGACCTACGGCCTGGCTGACTGCGTGCGGCTCGATCTCATGATCAAGCGCTACGCCGACGATCTCACGCTGCTCTACCCGGAAACCCGGCTGACCGAAAATCCGGCCCACGCCAGCCTCGACCTCGCCGGCTACGCCTTGCTGGTGGTGGACGACGTCATGTATCGCGGGCATTCCATGCTGCGCGCCGTGGAATACCTTGCCGGCAAGCAGCCGGAGGAAATCCGTACCGTGGTGCTGGTGGACCGCGGCGCGGCGAAACTGCCGGTGCGCACGGACATCGTCGGCGTGCGCCTCGACGTCGCCCCCTCGGACGTCATTGAATGCAACGTTCCGCCGTACGAGGACCGCTTCCGGATCGACCTGTTGCAGCCTGGCGGGCAATCGGCACACCAGACATAACGCTGAACAGGTAGGCTATTATTCGAGCAGCATTTCAAGCCTTCATCCTCAACTGCCCGGGAGAAAATCATGAATAAATCAATGTTGGCCGGTGTGATTGCCGGGGCCGTCGCGGTGACCGCGATCGCCGGCGTGGCCGGTTACAAGGCACTCAATCCGGAGCCGGAATTTGCCGAGGTACTGGCCGTCAAGCCGGTGACCGAAACCACGAAAACACCCAAGAAAGTATGCGACGACGTGGTCGTCAACGAACAGGCGCCGGTCAAGGACACTAACCGCATCGCCGGCACCGCGATCGGCGCAGTCGCAGGCGGTCTGCTCGGCAGTCAGGTGGGGGGCGGCACTGGCCGCACCGTGGCCACCGTCGCCGGCGCC
>DAOMWT010000170.1:0-4328 GCA_035436705.1 Thiobacillus sp.
TGGCTCAGGTGGCGATATAGCGGTCGCGGCGGTTTCGCCGGCCTGCGGCGTGAAGGCCTCGCCATTGATGAAAAAGCGTTTGCCTGCAAACAGCAGGCGCGACCTGGGATCGAGCGCCACGCCGGTCTTGCCCGCCTGTTTGTCAAAGGCGGTTTGACTGAGCGGGGTATCCGGCGGGTCGAAAAATACATTCGGCTTGGGTTCGGACAGATAGCGCCCGGCAAACTCGGCGATGTCGCGTTTAGTCCATTTGATGCGGGCGATCATGCCTTCGATTTGCGTCAGCATCGCCCGGCCGATTTCGCCGGGATGGGCTTGCCGGCGCAGGTCGGGATCGGCGTAGCGGCCTTCCAGCGCGAGCGTGTCCTGCAGATGCATCAGGAAGCCATGCGCCAGTTCTTCGGTGGCGGGGGCGCGGAAGCCGATCGAATACGTCATGCAGGCATCCACGGCGACGCCGTGGTGCGCGACGTGCGGCGGCAGGTAGAGCATGTCGCCGGGGCCGAGCACCCATTCGTCCTCCGCCTTGAAGCGGCGCAGGATTTTCAGCGGTGCATCGTCCAGCAATGTCAGATCGCTTTGCGTGCCGATCTGCCAGCGGCGGTGCCCCTGGCCCTGCAGCAGAAAAACGTCGTACGAATCGAAATGCGGCCCCACGCTGCCGCCGGGCACGGCGTAGCTCGCCATCAAATCGTCGAGGCGGGCGTGCGGAATGAAATCGAAGCGTGCCAGCAGCGCATCGGCTTCGGGCAGAAAATGATTGAGCGACTGCACCAGCAGCGTCCACTCGGTTTCCGGCAGGCGCTTGAAATCGCTTTTCCTGAACGGGCCGTGATCGAGCTGCCAGTCGCTGCCGCTGCCCTGGATCAGACGCGATTCGACGTCGTCGCGGCAGGCCAGTTGCCGCATCTCGGCGGGCGACAGCAGGCCGGCAAAACCCGGTATCGCGTTGCGGATCAGCAGCGGGCGTTTGTGCCAGATTTCGCGCAGGAAGCGGGCGGGGCTCAAGCCGCCAAGCAGGGGGGGCGTCATGGGCGGAATTATAACGGTGCGATTGGATGCCCCCCTGTTAGAATGCTGCCGAAAAATACGCGGCGGAGCTGCCCATGTTGAAAGCTGGAGATCGCGCGCCGGATTTTTCCAACCCGGATGCGGACATGAATATCGTCGAGCTGTCCCAGTTCCGGGGGAAAACCCTGGTGCTGTATTTTTACGTGCGCGACGACACGCCCGGGTGCACCGCCGAAGCGATCGAGTTTTCCGAACTGGAGAACGATTTCGCCAGGCTGGGGGCCAGCGTGCTCGGAGTGTCGCGCGACGACTGCATCAAGCATGGCGAGTTTCGCGACAAGCACGGCATCAGTGTGCGCTTGCTGGCCGACAAGGAACAAACGACCTGCGCAGCCTATGGCGTGCTGCAGGACAAGGAGGTGGACGGCGTCATGCGTAAAAGCATGGCGCGCTCCACCTTCGTCATCGACAAACAGGGCGTCATCCGTCACGCCCTGTACGGCGTTTCCAGCCGCGGGCACGCGGCGGAAGTGCTTCAACTGGTTGCTTTAATGAGCAAAGGGGAACTCAATTGAATATCGGCAAGGACACCGTTGTCACCATCACTTACATCGTCCGCGACATGGAAGGCGCGCTGCTGGAGGAGAGCGACGAACCGGTCAGCTACCTGCACGGCGGCTACGACAACATCTTCCCGCTGGTGGAGCAGGCACTGGAAGGCAAGGCGGTGGGCGATAAAATCGACCTCAAGCTGCAGCCGGCCGATGCCTTCGGCGAATACGAGGAAGATCTGGTGCGGCTGGAGCCGCGCGACGCCTTCCCTGACGACATCGAGGTCGGCATGCAGTTCGTCGGTTCGCCGGTCGACGGCAGCGAGGAAATGCTCTACACCGTGACCGAGATCGCCGAAGACAAGGTGGTGGTCGACGGCAATCACCCCTATTCGGGGCAGTCGGTGCATTTCCAGTGTGTGGTGGCCGAAGTGCGTGCCGCCTCGCCGGACGAGGTTGCGCACCGCCACGCGCATGGCGCTCACGGCCATCACCATCATTGAGCAAACTGCACGGTAAATGATGCCGGGCTGCTAAAATGTCCGGCTAACCAGTGTTCTGTGACAGCCTGATGAAGACCGCCGATGAAAACCACTTTCCTCGATTTTGAGCAGCCGATTGCCGAACTCGAAGCCAAGATCGAAGAACTGCGCTTCGTGCAGGACGACTCCGCGCTGGACATCTCGGAGGAAATCCGCCGCCTGCAGAAGAAGAGCCAGACGCTGACCAAGGACATCTACGCCAAGCTCAATGCCTGGCAGGTGTCGCAGGTGGCACGCCATCCACAGCGGCCGTACACGCTCGATTATGCGCAGGGCCTGTTCACCAGTTTTGCCGAGTTGCACGGCGACCGCGCCTTTGCCGACGATGCCGCGATCGTCGGCGGCATGGCCCGCTTCAATGGCGAACCGGTGATGGTGATCGGCCACCAGAAGGGCCGCGACACCAAGGAAAAGATCTACCGTAATTTCGGCATGCCGCGCCCCGAGGGCTACCGCAAGGCACTGCGCCTGATGCGTCTGGCAGAGAAATTCGGCCTGCCGATTTTCACCTTCATCGATACGCCGGGTGCCTACCCGGGCATCGGCGCCGAGGAACGCGGTCAGTCCGAGGCCATCGCACGCAATCTCTACGTGATGGCCGAGCTGCAGACACCGGTCATCTGCACCATCGTCGGTGAAGGCGGTTCCGGCGGCGCGCTGGCGATCGGCGTCGGCGACCGCACGCTGATCCTGCAATACTCGACCTATTCGGTGATCTCGCCCGAAGGCTGCGCCTCGATCCTGTGGAAGAGCGCCGACAAGGCGTCGGTCGCCGCCGAGACCCTGGGCATCACCGCCGACCGCCTGAAGGCGAACGGGCTGGTTGACCGCATCATCGAAGAACCGCTGGGCGGCGCGCAGCGCGACTGGGACGTCATGTTCCAGTCGATGCGCCGCGCGCTGACGGATACCCTCGCCGAGTTGCGCAAGCAACCGGCCGATGCGCTGCTGGCTGCGCGCTACCAGCGCCTGCGGGCGTATGGCAGCTTCAAGGAAGTCCCTGTCAAATAAGGCCGCCACCGCGGTGGCGGACAGCCTTGCCCGCCACGTTCCTCCCTGTACACGTCTGACGCTGGCGTTGTCGGGCGGGCTCGACTCGGTGGCGCTGCTCCACCTCTTGCTGGCGCAGCGTCGTCAACATCCTTTTGATCTGCAGGCGGTGCATGTGCATCACGGCCTGTCGCCGCATGCCGAGCGTTGGGCGGATTTCTGCGCGCAGCTGTGCGCAGCGCGCGAGGTTGAATTAAGCATCCATCGCGTACGGATCGCGCGCGACGATGCGGCCGGCATCGAGGCGGCGGCACGGCGCGAACGTCAGCGCATTTTCGCCGCGCTGGATACCGACTTCCTGCTCACTGCGCATCAGCAGGACGACCAGGCCGAAACGCTTTTACTGCAGCTGCTGCGTGGCGCAGGGCCGAAAGGCTTGGCGGCGATGGCCGAGTCGCAAGGCCGGCCAGGGTGGCGGGCCACGCATCTGCGTCCGCTGCTGGGCGTGCCGCGCGCCGGGCTGCTGGATTACGCGCAGGCGCATGGCCTGGTGTGGGTTGACGACGAGAGCAATCAGGATACCCGCTACCGCCGCAATGCGTTGCGCCAGCAGGTGATGCCGCTGCTGGCCGCGCATTTTCCCGGCGCCGCTGCCACTCTTGCGCGCGCTGCCGCGCTGCAGGCCGATGCGGCCGAATTACTGGACAACCTGGCGCAGCTCGACGCCGCGACGGCCGTTGCAGGCGATCGCCTCGATTGTGCGGCGCTGGCCGGTTTGAGCCGGCCGCGTGCGCGCAATCTGCTGCGCTATTTTATCGAGCGGCACGGCCAGCCCATGCCTTGCGCGCGGCAGTTGAACGAGGCGCTGCACCAGTTGCTGGATGCGCGGCACGATGCACGCGTGTGCGTCAGGCTGGGGCAGAGGGAGGTCTGGCGCTTTCGAGGCGGAGCCTATCTCGCAGCGGTGGCACCGACTCCGGCCGCTCCGGTGCGCTGGCAGGGAGAAACGACGCTGGCGGTGCCGTCTGCGGGGGTGAGCGTGCGCATGGATGCCGAACTGGGCGCTGGCTTGAAGCGCGCCATGCTGGCGGCGGGGGAGGTCGTGCTCGGAGTGCGCCAGGGCGGTGAGCGCCTGCGTCTGCATGCGGGCGGGCCTCACCGCAGCCTGAAGAACCTGCTGCAGGAGCAGCGCGGTCCCGCCTTGGCAGCGCGACCGCCTGCCGCTGTTGTGGTG
>DAOMWT010000171.1:0-4294 GCA_035436705.1 Thiobacillus sp.
GCTGCTGTCGTCGGGGCCGGACAGGCGCGGCAGGCTGCCCGCCGCCGCCGCCACGAATACCTCGCCGTCCGCGTTCACCAGCGCGTTGTCGTTCCAGCGCGCCAGCGGCACATACTCGACCAGCGACACCACCAGGGTGTCGGGCCAGCGGCGCTCCACCCGCGCCTCGCGCACCCAGGGCAGTTTTTCCAGGCTGCTGCGCACGCGTTCGAGGTCGACGGTAAAGAAAGTGCCGCGCACCTGGCGTTCGGCCACCAGCCGGATCTGCGCTTCGGTCACGTGCGTCGCCGGGGTTTTCACCTCGATGTTGCGCAGGGCAAACCACGGCTGCGCCGCCACCCAGCTGACCGCGCCATAGGCCAGCAGGCCGAGCGCGCCCCAGGTCAGCACGCGGGCGACCTGCGACAGCGGGTGGGCGGCAAGTTCGGGCGATGCGCTCATGCCAGCGTCTGCTCCAGAATTTTCAGGCACAGGGCATCGAAATCCAGCCCCGCCGCGCGCGCGGCCATCGGCACCAGGCTGTGGTCGGTCATGCCGGGCGAGGTGTTCACTTCCAGCAGGTAGGGATTGCCGAGGCGGTCCAGCATCAGATCGACCCGTCCCCAGCCGCGCCCGTCGACCAGGCGGAAGGCTTCCAGCGCCAGCTTCCGCAATGCCGCTTCCTGCGCATCGGGCAGCCCTGCGGGGCAGTGATAGCGGGTGTCGTTGCGCAGATACTTGGCCTCGAAATCATAGAAGGAGCGGTCCTTGGCGGGCTCCAGGCGGATCAGCGGCAAGGCGCTGTCGCCGAGGATGCCGACGGTGAACTCGGCGCCGTCGACAAATTTTTCCGCCAGCACCAGCGCGTCGTGTTCGGCAGCGATTTCATACGCAGCCGCCAGCGTGCCGGCCTCAGTCACCTTGCTCATGCCGATGCTGGAGCCCTCGCGGGCGGGCTTGACGAAAATCGGCAGGCCGAGCTTCTTCTCCACTGCGGCGAAATCGCTGGCGGCGGCAAGCATCTCCCAGTCGGCCGTCGGCAGGCCGGCGGCGCGCCACAACAGCTTGGTGCGCCACTTGTCCATGCCGATGGCCGAAGCCATCACGCCGCTGCCGGTATAGGGGATGTTCAGCAAATCAAGCGCGCCCTGCATGCAGCCGTCTTCGCCGTAGCGCCCATGCAGCGCGATGAAGACGCGGTCGAATTCGCCACTGATCAGATCGCCGAGATTACGCGTCGCCGGGTCGAACGGATGCGCGTCGACCCCCTGTCGTGTCAATGCCGCCAGCACCGCGGCGCCGCTGTTGAGCGACACCGGACGCTCAGCGGAGGTGCCGCCCAGCATCACCGCGACTTTTCCAAACTTGCTCACTGCCGTTCTCCGATAATTCGCACTTCGCGGATCAGCCGCACATTGGTGCGCGCTTCCACACTGTCTTCCACATACTCGATCAAACGCTCGATATCGGTCGCTGTGGCGTTGCCCAGATTGACGATAAAGTTGGCGTGCTTCTCCGAAACCTGCGCATCGCCAATACGGAAGCCCTTGAGCCCGCAATACTCGACCAGCCGCGCCGCATAATCATCGGGCGGGTTACGGAACACCGAACCGGCGTTGGGCAGGTTCAGGGGCTGCGAGGCGATCCGCTGTTTCAGCAGCGCCTTGATCGTTTCGCGCGAGGCGGCGCCATCGCCGCGGGCCAGCCGGAACCAGCCGCCGATGAACCATTCCTGCTGCGCGCGCTTCAGCGCCACATGGCGGTAGCCGGTGACGTATTCGTCCGGCCGCCGCTCGTTCAACTGTCCCTGGCGGTCGAGCGTCAGCACCTGCACCAGCTTGTCCCAGGTTTCGCTGCCGTAGCAGCCGGCATTCATCGCAATCGCGCCGCCGACGGTGCCAGGAATGCCGGCCCAGAACTCACCGCCGACCAGGTCGTGGTTGGCGGCAAAGCGCGCCAGTTTGGGCGCGGCAACCCCTGCCTGGGCATAGATCAGCGCCGTGTCGACTCCCTCGGGCGCAGGCGGGAAGCCCTGCGTGCGGCTTTCAAGCGCGATTTTTTTCAGCACGCCGTGCAGCAGGATGACCACGCCCTTCACGCCGCCGTCACGCACCAGCAGATTGCTGCCCAGCCCGACCACGTGGATATCCTCGTGCGCAGGCACCGAGCGCACCAGCCAGACCAGGTCGTCAAGGTCGGCCGGGATGTAGGCGCGTTGCGCGGCGCCGCCGGTACGCCACGACACATATTTCTTCATCGGCTCGTTGTAGAGAAAGTGCCCGCGCAGCACCGGCGCGGCGCCACCCGCCATGTCGATCTCGCTCATGCGGTAGTCATGCCGCATGATCGGCCCCCAGCGCCGGCGCCACCTGGCCGATACTGCCGGCGCCCATCACCAGCACCACGTCATTGGCTCGTGCGAGATCGTGTACTGCGGCAGGCACGTCGGCGACGTTTTCCACGAATACCGGCTCGACCTTGCCGGCCACGCGCACGGCGCGCGCCAGCGCGCGGCCATCCGCTGCAACGATGGGCGCCTCGCCCGCGGGATAGACCTCAGTCAGCACCAGCACGTCGGTTTCCGACAGCACTTTCACGAAGTCCTCGAAACAGTCGCGCGTGCGCGTGAAACGGTGCGGCTGGAACACCAGCACCAGCCGCCGCCCGGGGAAGGCGCCGCGCGCGGCGGCGAGCGTCGCTGCCATTTCCACCGGGTGGTGGCCGTAATCGTCGACCAGGCAGTATGTGCCGCCGTCCTTGGCGGCCTGCTCGCCGTAACGCTGGAAGCGCCGGCCGACGCCGTGGAATTCGGCCAGCGCCTTGACGATGGCGGCGTCATCGGCGCCGATTTCGGTCGCCACCGCAATCGCCGCCAGGGCATTCAATACGTTGTGCATGCCGGGATGGTTGAGCACCACGCCGAGGTTGGCCATGCCTTCGCGCTTGACGGTGAAATGCATGCGGCCGTGCTCGAAGCGCGCATCGACCGCGCGCACCTGCGCCGCCTCGGCGAAGCCGTAAGTGGTGATCGGCTTGCTGATACGCGGCAGGATTTCGCATACCTGCGGATCATCGATGCACAGCACTGCCATGCCGTAGAAAGGCAGGCGCTGGCAGAAATCGACGAAGGCCTGTTTCAGCCGCTCGAAGTCATGGCCATAGGTGTCCATGTGATCGGCGTCGATGTTGGTGACGATGGCGATCACCGGCGTCAGGTAGAGGAAGGAGGCGTCGGATTCGTCGGCCTCGGCCACCAGGAAATCGCCCTTGCCGAGCCGCGCATTGGTGCCGGCGGCGGTGAGCTTGCCGCCGATGACGTAGGTCGGGTCCATCCCGGCTTCGCCGAGGATGCTGGCGACCAGGCTGGTGGTGGTGGTCTTGCCATGGGTGCCGGCGACTGCGATGCCCTGCCGCAGCCGCATCAATTCGGCCAGCATCAGCGCACGCGGCACGATGGGGATCTTCTTTTCGCGCGCCGCGATCACCTCAGGATTGCTGTCCTGCACCGCAGTCGAGGTGACGACCACATCGGCTTCGGCAATATTTCCGGCCGCGTGGCCGCGCTGGATGCGCGCACCCAGTTTCGCCAGCCGCTGCGTCACGGCGTTGTCGGCCAGATCCGAGCCGGACACCGCGTAGCCCAGGTTGAGCAGTACTTCGGCGATGCCGCTCATGCCGACGCCGCCGATGCCGACAAAGTGGATGTGCTTGACGGCGTGTCTCATTGCGGCCTCTCCCACTGTGACAGCCGGTAGGTTGGCACCTGGCGCCGCTCGCGGCCGGTCGCATCCCGCAAGCGGAAACCCTGCTCCCTGCTCGCAGCGACCATGCCGACAAAGTGGATGTATTTGACGGCGTGTCTCATTGCGCGAGCGCCTCGCAAATATCGGCGACCTGCCGGGTCGCATCGGGCCGGGCAAGTTTCATGGCTTTATCCGACATGGTGGCAAGCGTGGCGCGGTCGAGTCCGCTGATCAGCGCGGCGAGTTTTTCCGCGGTCAGCTCTTTTTGCTGCACCAGCCAGGCCGCACCGGCGTCGGAGAGAAACTCGGCATTGCCGGTCTGATGGTCGTCCACCGCGAAAGGAAAAGGCACCAGCAGCGCGGGCACGCCGGCGCAGGCGAGTTCCGCCACCGTCATCGCGCCGGCACGACAGATGGCGAAGTCGCAGTCGCGGTAGGCGGCGGCCATGTCCTCGATGTAGTCGCGCACCTCGGCGGCCACGCCGGTGGCGGCATAGCGGGCGCGCAGCGCATCGAGATGCTGACGGCCGGACTGGTGCACCACCTGCGGGCGCTGGCCGGCGGGCAGCAGC
>DAOMWT010000172.1:0-4257 GCA_035436705.1 Thiobacillus sp.
GGGGGCAGGGGGCTTTGTGCGGCTGCGCCGCGTTGCATCAATTCAGGGGGCCGGGTTTTCCCTGCCTCGTGAATCCTGGCGCCTAGCCCCTCTTTTTCGCATGCTCGATCTCCACTGCGCGCACGTCCTGCGCCAGCTTGTCGAGCACGCCGTTGATGTATTTGTGGCCGTCGGTGCCGCCGAATTTCTTCGCCAGCTCGACGCCTTCGTTGATGACGACGCGCCACGGCACGTCGGGGCAGTGCAGCAACTCGTAGGCGCCGATGAGCAGGATGCCGCGCTCGATCGGCGAGAGTTCGGCGAGCGGGCGGTCGAGCAGCGGGGTGATGCGCGAACTCAGCATGTCCTCCTCTTTCAGCACGCCGTGGAGCAGGGTGCGGAAATAGGCTTCGTCGGCGCGCTGGAACTGTTCGTCTTCCTTGAGGTTGGCGGCAATCAGGGTGACGTCGGCGCCGCCTACCAGCCAGGCGTAGGCGCCCTGCAGCGTGAATTCGCGGGCAATTTTGCGGGAACCGGCCATCAGAGGCGTTTCAGCAGGTTGGCCATTTCGATCGCAGTGCGGGCGGCGTCGCGGCCTTTTTCGGCCATGCGTGCGTGGCCCTGCTCTTCGGTGTCGACGGTGATGATGGCATTGGCGATCGGCACGCCGGTTTTCAACTGGACGTCGAGAATGCCGCGTGCGGATTCGTTCGAGACGACTTCAAAATGGTAGGTGTCGCCACGCACCACTGCGCCGAGAGCGATGAGCGCATCGTATTTCTCGGACAGCGCCAGTTCCTGCAAGGCCAGCGGATGTTCCAGCGCGCCCGGAACGTTGACCAGCAGCACGTCGTCACGGGATACGCCAAGCCGCAGCAGTTCGGCTTCGCAGGCCGACAGCAGGCCTTCGCAGATGTCCCGGTTGAAACGGCTCATGACGATGCCGAATTTCAGTCCCTTGCCCTGGTAGGCCGGGTCGAGTTCGGAGAAATAGTCCTTCTTGCTTCCCATGGTGCGTCCTTGTCTTCAGTGGCTCATGCTTTTTCGGAATAGCCGGTGACTTCCAGTCCGAACCCGTCCATCGCGGGCATCTTGCGCGGGCTGGCCAGCAGCTTCATTTTGCCGACGCCGAGGTCGCGCAGGATCTGCGCCCCGATGCCGTAGTCGCGCAGGTCGTATTTGCGGCTGTCGACCGGCGCCGGGTTGATGCGATGCAGCAGCGCGTCGGCGGTTTCCGGCCGATGCAACAGAACCAGCACGCCGGACTGCGATTCGGCGATGCGCTCCATCGCGCCCATGATCGGCCACGAATGGCCGCCGCCGGTGACGTCGAGGAAGTCCATCACCGAGAGCGGCTCGTGCACGCGCACCAGGGTTTCGCGATCGGCGTGGATTTCGCCCTTGACCAGCGCGAGGTGGGTTTCCTTGGCGCATTTGTCGCGGTAGGCGATCAGGCGGAACGCACCGTACACCGTCTGGATCAGGCGGTCGGCAGCGCGCTCGACCAGGCTTTCGGTCTGGTTGCGGTAATGGATCAGGTCGGCGATGGCGCCGATTTTCAGGCCGTGCTCCTGGGCGAACGGGATCAGGTCAGGCAGCCGCGCCATGGTGCCGTCGTCCTTGAGGATTTCGCAGATCACCGACGCGGGCTCCAGTCCTGCCAGCCCAGCGAGGTCGCAGCCGGCCTCGGTGTGGCCGGCGCGCACCAGCACGCCGCCGGGCTGCGCGCGCAGCGGGAAGATGTGGCCGGGCTGGATGATGTCGGCAGGCTGGGCGGCCTGCTTCACCGCGGCCTGAATGGTGATTGCGCGGTCGGCCGCGGAAATGCCGGTGGTCACGCCTGTGGCCGCCTCGATCGATACCGTGAACGCGGTACCGTGCGGGGTCTGGTTGTCGGAGACCATCTGCTTCAGGCCGAGCTGGCGGCAGCGCGCGTCGGTCAGCGTCAGGCAGATCAGTCCGCGCCCGTACCTGGCCATGAAATTGATCGCGTCGGGGGTGACGTGCTCGGCGGCCATCACCAGGTCGCCCTCGTTTTCGCGATCTTCCTCGTCGACCAGCACGACCATGCGGCCGGCCTTGAGTTCTTCGATAATTTCCAGGGTGGAGGCGAGGCTCATCAGTTGTTGTTCCTAACTTAATCTTTATCCGTGACGTTCGTGAATGGCATCATGCGCTCGACATAGCGCGCGATCATGTCGACTTCCAGGTTGACGCGGCTGCCCGCCTGCAGATGCTTGAGCGTGGTCATTTCCAGCGTGTGCGGGATGAGGTTGAGCGCGAAGCGCGCGCCGTCCACGCGATTGACCGTGAGCGACACGCCGTTCACCGCGATCGAGCCCTTGCGGATGATGTAGCGCGCAAGCTCGCGCGGCGCGTCGATTTCCAGCAGGTGCGATTCGCCTGCCGGCGCGAAGCGGTGCACCGCGCCGACCCCGTCGACGTGTCCCGACACCAGATGCCCGCCGAGCCGGTCGGCCAGCCGCAGCGCCTTCTCCAGGTTGACCTCGGCGCCCGGCGTGAATCCCGCCGTGACGCGCAGGGTCTCGGCGGAGACGTCGACGCTGAAGCTGTCGGGCGTCAGCGCCACCGCGGTCAGGCACACGCCGTTGACCGCAATGCTGTCGCCCAGGCCGACGTCGGAAAGGTCAAGACCACCACCGTGGATGGCCATGCGCGCGTCGGCGCCGCGCGCTTCGTATTCGTGGATGCGGCCAATGGCCTGGATGATGCCGGTGAACATGCGGTAAGAGGCCAGCCAGTAAGACCCCGCATTGTAGGCGTTTAGGCTGGGCGGGTGAACCCCGGCCTTGTGCTGGCGGAAACGGATCGATGTTTATATAAGGATAAGCAGGTCTTCAAGTTGCTATAATAGGCGGCAATTTTGTAGAGGACGGAAAGACCGGCATGCCTGCGCCCACATCGTTTGCCATTCGCGGCCATACCCTGCTGCCCATCGTGCAGGGGGGTATGGGCGTGGGCGTATCGGCCCACCGGCTAGCCGGCGCGGTGGCACGTGCCGGCGCGATGGGAACGATAGCGAGTATCGACCTGCGGCATCATCACGCCGACCTGTCGGAACACTCGAAGCACTGCCGCGACAAGGACGAGCTCAACCGGCTCAATTTCATCGCGCTCGACCGTGAAATCAGGGCTGCGCTCGCCATCGCAGCCGGCCATGGCCTGGTCGCGGTCAACGTGATGAAGGCCGTGGAGGCGTATCCGGACTACGTGCGGCAGGCGTGCGCCTCGGGTGCGCAGGCGATCGTGATGGGCGCGGGGCTGCCGCTCGATCTGCCGGAGCTCGCCGCCGACCATCCCGGCGTTGCGCTGATTCCGATCCTGTCGGATGCGCGCGGCGTCGCCGTCGTGCTGAAGAAATGGGCGCGCAAGGGGCGGCTGCCGGATGCCATCGTGATCGAGCACCCGCGCTACGCAGGCGGTCATCTCGGCGCGCCGGACGCGACCGAACTGGCGAATGCGCGCTTCGATTTCGCCGCGGTGTTGCCCGGCATCTTCAAGGTTTTCGACGAGCAGGGCATCGCGCGCGGGCAGATTCCGGTCATCGTCGGCGGCGGCTTCAACAGCCACGAGAAAGTGCTGGCCGCGCTGGCGCTGGGGGCGAGCGCCGCGCAGGTCGGCACGCCGTTTGCCGTGACCGAGGAGGGCGATGCCCATCCCAACTTCAAGCGCGTGCTGCTGGATGCGAAACCCGAAGACATCGTCACCTTCATGAGCGTGGCCGGGTTGCCCGCGCGCGCGGTGAAAACGCCATGGCTCGCCAACTACCTCAAGCGCGAATCCAGGCTGCAGGCGGTGGCGAAGGCCGACCCCGGGCGCTGCGCCATCGGCCTGCATTGTCTGGCGCAATGCGGCCTGCGCGACGGCCTCAGGAAAGCCGGCCAGTTCTGCATCGACTCGCAGCTGGTGGCCGCGCTCAAGGGCGACGTCAACAAAGGCCTGTTCTTCCGCGGCAGCGAAAGCCTGCCGTTCGGCCGCGCGATCCGGCCGGTGCAGGCTCTGATCGACTATCTGCTCACCGGCGGCAAGCCGGCGGCCACCGCAGCGTGAGCAGCCTCGCCGACCGCATCCACACCTTCGGCCGCGCCATGCTGGAGCGGCACGGCGAGCGGGTGCACAAGATCGCGCTCGATGCCGGCTTCACCTGCCCCAATCGCGACGGCAGCAAGGGCATCGGCGGCTGCACTTTCTGCAACAACAAGTCCTTCGCCCCGGGCGCGCGCGACCCGGCGAAGGACTTGTTGTTGCAGAAAGTGC
>DAOMWT010000173.1:0-4238 GCA_035436705.1 Thiobacillus sp.
ATGCGCGGCTGTCACCCTGGCAGGTGTGCCAGGTGGCACGGCATGCGCAGCGGCTGGGCGCCGGCATACGCATCGAGTACCTCGCGCTGGGTCTGCGGGCGCAGCAGCGCGTGATGCGCGTGCTGGCCGTGGATGTCGAGCAGAAAATCGGCAGCTTCTTTCAGCTGGGCCAGCGGCGCGGCGCTGCCGTTGATGAAGGCGCGCGAACGGCCGCCGGCGTCGATCACGCGGCGCAGGATCAATACATCGCCGTCCGGCGCGAAGCCGGCTTCGTCGAGCCAGGCTGCCAGCGCAGGCAGGTCATCGATCGCGAATTCGGCGGAGATCTCGGCACGCGGCGCGCCCGTCCGCACCCCGCCTCCTTCCGCGCGGTCGCCCAGCGCCAGCGCCAGCGCGTCGATCAGGATCGACTTGCCGGCGCCGGTCTCGCCGGTGAGCACGGTCAGTCCCGGCGCGAAATCAAGCTCGACCGATTCGACCAGCAGGTAGTTGCGGATGGAAAGATGCAACAGCATGGGTACGCGTTGCGGGTTAAAGCTGCTTGCCCCAGTGCAGCTTCTGCCGCAGGGTGTCGTAATAACTGTAGGAATGCGGATGCAGCAGCGTGATCGGGCGGCTGGCACGGGTGATCCACACGTGGTCGCCGCTGAACAGGTCGAAATGTTGCTGGCCGTCGAAGTGGACGCGCGCGTCGTCGGCGTAGGTCAGGTGCAGTTCGATGCGCGCATGGCTGCTGACCACGATGGGGCGTGCCGACAGCGTGTGCGGGCAGATCGGCACCAGCGCCACCGCCTCCAGCGTCGGATGCATGATCGGCCCGCCGGCCGACAGTGCGTAGGCCGTGGTGCCGGTCGGGCTGGTGACCACCAGGCCGTCGGCACGCTGGCTCTGGACGAATTCGCCGTTGATGGCGATTTCCAGATCGATCAGGCGGCCCGAGCCGCCCTTGCCCACCACCACATCGTTGAACGCAGTGGACTCGAAAACGCGCTCACCGCCGCGATGAACCTGGCCGTTCAGCAGGATGCGTTCTTCCGCCATGTACTGGCCGCTGAGGATTTCCGCCACCGCATCGTACATGTGGTCAACCGTGATGTCGGTAAGAAAGCCCAGCCGCCCCTGGTTGATGCCGATCAGCGGCACGCCGCGTGGCGCCAGTTCGCGCGCGATCGACAGCATGGTGCCGTCGCCGCCCAGCACCACGACCGCATCGCTGTCGATCGCCAGATCCTGCAGATTGCGGGTGGGAAAGTCATCGATCCCCAGATGTTCGGCGGTCTGACTGGCAAGCAGAACCGCATGCCCGCGCTCCCGCAGAAACTCCCCCAGTGACCGTACGGAGGCTTCCATGCCCTGATTGTTGTATTTACCGACAAGACCGACGGTATGGAAAAGGGTTTGCATGAGGGCCGATTATATAGGCGAGATACACGTTACAAGATGCAAGATACAAGTGATTCGTGGCTGGGTGAAAAGCCGCTCGCTTTGCTTGCGTCCTGTATCTTGCGACTTGCCCCTATAATTTGCCCATGCTCACCGACCGCGCCCGCATCCTGCTGAAAACCCTGGTTGAACGGTATATTGCCGAAGGCGAACCGGTAGGCTCGCGTACCCTGTCCAGGCACTCCGGGCTGGAACTGTCGCCGGCAAGCATCCGCAACGTCATGGCCGACCTCGAGGAAATGGGCTTCGTCGCCAGCCCGCACACTTCGGCCGGGCGGGTACCGACGCCGCGCGGCTACCGCTTCTTTGTCGATACGCTGCTGACGGTGCGCCCACTGGCGCAGGTCGAAGTCAGCCAGCTCGAAAGCAGCCTCACGTCATCCGATCCGCAACGGCTGATGACGGCGGCCTCCACCCTGTTGTCCGACCTCAGCCGGTTTGCCGGCCTGGTGATGACACCGCGGCGCAGCCCGGCATTCCGCCAGGTCGAATTCATCAGCCTGTCCGACAAGCGCATCCTGCTCATCATCGTCACCATGGAAGGCGAGGTCGAGAACCGCGTCATCGTCACCGAACAGCCCTACAGCGCCTCTGCGCTGACCGAGGCGGCCAATTATTTCAACCAGCACTTCGCCGGCCATAGCTTCGACCAGGTGCGCAACAAGCTGCGCGACGAGCTCGGCCGCATGCGCGACGACATCACCCGCCTGATGGCTGCCGCGGTCGACGCCGGCAGCCAGGCGCTCGACGCCAGCCAGGAAAATGTGGTGGTATCCGGCAGCCGCAAGCTGCTCGACGTGCAGGATCTTTCCAGCAACATGGGCAGCCTGCGCCGCCTGTTCGATGCCTTCGAACAGAAGACCGGGCTGCTGCAACTGCTCGACCAGTCGCGCAGCGCGGCCGGGGTGCAGATATTCATCGGCGGCGAATCCGAGCTGCTGCCGCTCGACGAATGCAGCCTGGTCACCGCACCCTACTCGGTCGACGGCCAGGTGGTCGGCACGCTCGGCGTCGTCGGCCCCACGCGCATGGCCTACGAGCGCGTGGTGCCGATCGTCGACATCACCGCTAGACTGCTATCGAGCGCGCTGTCGCATCATTGATGAGCTATCTCAAGGAGCCCGAATACGCCCACGGCCAGCCCGCCCGCACCGGCATCCTGCTGGTCAATCTCGGCACCCCCGAGGCGCCGACCGCACGGGCATTGCGGCCTTACCTCAAGCAGTTCCTGTCCGACCCGCGCGTGGTGGAAATCCCGCGCGCCGTGTGGTGGCTGATCCTCAACGGCATCATCCTCAACACCCGGCCGAAAAAGTCGGCCGCGAAATACGCCGCCGTCTGGACCAAGGACGGCTCGCCGCTCAAGCTCCATACCGAAAAGCAAGCCAAGCTGCTGAAGGGCTGGCTGGGCGAGAAAATCGCCGCCCCGTTCATGGTCGAATACGCGATGCGCTACGGCAACCCGGCCATCTCCGACACCTTGACGCGGATGAAGGCCGCCGGCTGCGACCGCATCCTGATCCTGCCCGCCTATCCGCAATACGCCGCCTCCAGCACCGCCACCGCATTCGACATGGCATTTGCCTGGCTGCAGCAAGTCCGCAACCAGCCGGCGCTGCGCACGCTCAAGCACTACCACGACCACCCCGCCTACATCCAGGCGCTGGCCGCCAACATCCGCGATTACTGGCAGATGCACGGCCGCCCCGACGTATTGCTGATGAGCTTCCACGGCGTGCCGCGCTACACGCTCGACAAGGGCGACCCCTACCACTGCGAATGCCGGAAGACCGGACGCCTGCTGGCGCAAGCGCTGGGACTCGACCCGAAGCAATATCGCCTCACCTTCCAGTCGCGCTTCGGCCGCGCCGAATGGCTGCAGCCCTACACCGACAAGACGCTGACAGCGCTCGGCCGCGACGGCGTGGGACGCGTCGACGTGGTCGCTCCGGGCTTCACCGCGGACTGCCTGGAAACCCTGGAAGAACTGGCGATGGAAGGTCGCGCCAGCTTTCTCGAAGCCGGCGGCAGGGAGTTTCACTACATCCCGGCACTCAACGAACACCCGCTCTGGATCGATGCACTTGGCCAGATCGCGCTGGAAAACCTGGGCGGCTGGGTGAGCGACGGCTGGGACCGCGACGCCGACGAACAGGCACGCCAGGCGAGCAAAACCCGGGCGCTGAACCTGGGCGCGCACAGCTAGGATCCAAACGCCCGTTCGGCACACGTCAAAACCGCGCTATATAAGTCCCTGCTTGTTGACAAGGCATTGAGGCTCTCCCAGCATGGTATTTCTGGGCGGGGCGTTCCAAATCCCGCCAGAATCAAGGCTAGCGGGGCCGTCGCGGTCCCCGTCTTGGCCCCCACGTCTCTGGAGGAGTCTATGCACAAGAAAACCACCCTGGTACTTGGCGGCTTCATCGGCCTCGCCTTTTTCGGCAGCGTCGGCGCGGCGGACATGCACACCCAGGTTATCGCATCCACCTGCATGTCCTGCCACGGTCCCGGCGGCAAGAGCCAGGGCAAAATCCCCAGCCTGGCCGGCCTGAACAAGGATTACTTCGTTAAGTTCATGACGGAATTCAAAGCCGGCACGCGCGCCGCGTCCATCATGAAGCGCCACGCAAATGGCTACACCGAGGCCGAAATCGAAGCCATGGGCGCCTATTTCGCCAGCCTGAAGTAATCCATCGAGGAGACCGAAAATGACGCTGAATCGTCGCGATTTTCTGAAGATTTCCGGCGCAGGCGCAGCGGTTGCGCTTGCCGGTTGCGCCACCCGGCCCGGCACC
>DAOMWT010000174.1:0-4218 GCA_035436705.1 Thiobacillus sp.
CGGTGGCGCGGACGGTGAAGGTGTGCTCGCCGTCGGCCAGGTCGGTGAAGCTGAAGCCGGAACCCTTGCCCGCATCTTCTTCTTCCTTGATCAGGCCGATGGCGTTGGCCAGACGGCTGCCGCCATTGACCGACAGTGCGGCGGAAATCATGAAGTGCTCGGCAAAGTCGCGCCGCCCATGCAGCGACAGCAGTACGGGCGGCGCCCGGCGGATCGAGCGGCTGTCGCCTTCCAGTAGCCTGGGCAGGCTGATCCCGGCCAGATAGGCCGCCAGAGCGGTGAGCGCGGCCCGATTTTCCTCGCGTGCGTCGCCGCCGGTTTGCAGGGCGTGCGTAAACAGGGGGCCGGTAATCCGCGCCAGCGGTACGGTGCTGCCGTGCGGGTGGCGCTTGAGCAGGGCGTCCAGCTGTTCGGCATAAGCCAGCATGCGTGCCTGGTCCTCGGGGGCGATCAGCAATTCCGCACTTTTGCGTTCCAGCCGGGTCAGCAACTCGGGATGCCAGCGGTAGTCCAGGGTGGCCTGGTTTTCATCAAAATTGATCTGGGAGAACGCATCGGCCAGCGTGGCGTAGGTTTTGTCGCGGCGCAACCAGCGATGCGCCTGGCGCGCCATCCAGTCGGCCAGCACGCCGGGCAGCGGCAGACTGCCCAGCTGCAAGCCCTGAATCCGGATACCGCCAGGCACCTCGGCTATTTCCGCGGTGAGGTTGAGATAACGGCCAAACGGATTGGACGGTACGGCGAGGGTGGCGGAAAGCGTGGCCATGCCGGGGGTGAGTTCGGCGGCAATGCCGCTGACGCGGTGCAGTTCGACGGCATAGTTCAGCAGCCGGTTGAGTTCGGCTTCGTCGAGCCGGATGCTCTGAACCACGTCAGGCGTCTGGCGGCGCGGGTCATGTTTCTGGAACAGCGTTCTGACCCAGGCCAGATCGGTGCGGCGAAACTCGGCCGGCGGCTCGATCGCCGGCGCGTCGTCGAGCATCAGCCAGGGCAGCGCGGTGAGCGTGGCCAGCACGGCGAGCAGCGCGCTCCAGCCAAACAAACGCTTCATGGTGGGATCATTCCGGCTGGTTGCGCATGAAATCGGCGGTCTTGAAGAACGCTGCCGTCATTTCCTGCTGCATCGCGGCATCCACTCCCACGTCCTGCATCGCACGCATCATGCAGCCCATCCACTGGTCGCGCTCGGCTTCGCCGATGACGAAGGGCAGATGGCGGCGGCGCAAAAACGGATGGCCGAAGCGGTCGGTGTACTCCGGCGGCCCGCCGGTCCAGCCGGAGAGAAACCAGGCGAGCTTGTTGCGCGACTCGGTGAGGTCTGCCGGATGCAGCTTGCGGATGCCGTAATAATCCGGATCTTCGTCCATCAGGTCGTAAAAGCGGTCTACCAGCTTGCGGATCGTTTCGCCGCCGCCGAGGCGTTCGTAATGGGTTTGCATGGTTCAGCCCTTCACTGGCTTGACTGCCGCCGCCGCAGTCTGGGCATGCAGGCGGGCCGTATCGGTGCTGGCGGCGGTGGCGAGCGCCACCCCCATGCGGCGACGGGCAAAAGCTTGGGGTTTGCCGAACAGCCGCAGATCGACGCCGGGTGTGCGCATGGCATCGGCCACGCCGTCGAAGGCGATGCCGGTCGCGTCCATGCCGCCGTAGATCACCGCCGAGGCGCCGGGTTCGCGCAGGCTCGCGTCGACCGGCAGGCCGAGGATGGCGCGCGCGTGCAGCTCGAATTCGTTCTGCCGCTGGGTCGCCATCGTCACCATGCCGGTGTCGTGGGGGCGCGGACTGACTTCGGAGAACCACACCGTGTCGCCCTTGATGAACAATTCCACGCCGAAAACCCCGCGCCCGCCGAGATTGGCGGTGACGGCGGCGGCGATTTCCTGCGCGCGCGCCAGCGCCGCGGCGGACATCGCCTGCGGCTGCCACGATTCGACGTAATCGCCCTTCTCCTGCAGGTGGCCGATAGGCTCGCAGAAATGCGTCTCGACCCTGCCGGCGGCGCCGAGCGCGCGCACGGTCAGCAGCGTGATTTCGTAATCGAAATCGATCACCCCCTCGACGATGACGCGTCCCTTGTCCACCCGCCCGCAGCTGGCGGCCGCGTCCCATGCAGCCGCCAGCTGGCTGGCGTCGTCCACCCATGATTGCCCCTTGCCGGACGATGACATCACCGGCTTGACGATCACCGGGTAGCCCAACTGGCCGGCTGCAGCCGACATCGCAGCCAGGCTGTCGGCGAACACGTAAGGTGACGTCGGCAGGCCCAGTGTTTCCGCCACCAGCCGGCGGATGCCTTCGCGGTTCATGGTGAGGTTGGCGGCGCGTGCAGTGGGGATGACCTCTGCCAGTCCGGCGGCCTCGATTTCCAGCAGGGTTTCGGTGGCGATGGCCTCGATCTCCGGCACCACCAGCTGCGGTTTCTCCGCTTCGATCAGCGCGCGCAGGGCCGCGCCGTCGCTCATGTCGATCACGTAGGCGCGGTGCGCTACCTGATGGCCGGGGGCGTCGGCGTAGCGATCCACCGCGATGACTTCGACGCCGAGGCGCTGCAGGGCGATGACGACTTCCTTGCCGAGTTCGCCCGCACCCAGCAGCATGACGCGGGTGGCGGAAGGAGAGAGTGGGGTGCCGAGGCGCATGGCCGGAATCCTGGAAACAATCAAACGGGATTTTACCGTGCTTCAGAGATGTTCCTCGATCGGCAGCGCCTGCAGCACACGCAACAGGCCGCGCTGGATCGGGGTGGTTTCGGGTTCGCGATCGAAAATGCGCTCGGCACCCTGGTGGACATCGCGCCATTGCAGGCGTTTCGCGACGCCTTTCCCGGTTTTTTCGACGACGAGCCGAGTCTGGTAGCTGCGTTCGGGACGCATCGCGTCTTCGACGATGGCGGTGACCTGGCGGGCCAGTTCGGTGGAGTGGATGACCAGCCCCATTTCGGTATTGAGCAATGCCGAGCGCGGATCGAGATTGAAACTGCCGATGAAGACGTGTTCGTCGTCGAAGACGAAGGTCTTGGCGTGCAGGCTGGCGCGCGAGGAGCCGCTGCCGAGGTCGCGCAGGCGGCCGCCGGTGGGTTCGGCGACCGGTTTCAGTTCGTAGAGATTGACCCCAGCCTGCAGCAGCGGGATGCGGTAATTGGCATAGCCGGCGTGCACCACCGGCACGTCGCTGGCGGCATAGGCGTTGGTCAGCACGTCGATCTGCACGCCCTGGCTGCGCCAGTACTCGAAGTAAGCCATGCCGTAGGCGCTAGGCACGAAATAGGGCGACACGATGAGGGCACGCCGGGAGGGGTCGACCCACAGCCCTGCAAGCTGGCCGATCAGCAGTTTGGACGGCGATTTGCTGCGCTTGAGGACCTTTCCCGGCGGGTCGACGATGAGATCGGCGCGCGCGATGTGCCAGGGGATTTTCCCCGCCAGCAGCTTGGGGAGGGGATCGGCGGCAGTCAGCGCGCGGCCATAGTCGCTGTCGATCTGTTGCGCGCGGTACTGCTGCAAAAACCGGGTGGTGCGCTGTAGCCGGATGTCGCTGGCATTGACCGGCAGGGCGGCGGCGGGCACCGCCGCATCGCTGTTCCAGTATTGATCGAACGATCGCGACAGGCTGTCGACGATGGCGCCCGCCGCAATGACGTCGAGGTCGACGAAGGCCAGGTCGTGGTGGGCATCGAAATACTCGTCGCCGATGTTGCGCCCGCCGGTGATGCCGAGCTGGTTGTCGGCGATGAAGACCTTGTTGTGCATGCGGCGGTTGAGGCGGACGCTTTCGCGCAGCGCCTGCCAGCCCTTGACGAAAAGATTGGTGCTGCGGGTATGGAAGGGGTTGAACAGCCGCACCTGGATGTTGGGGTGGGCGTTCAGCGTGGCGAGCCGGAGTTCCTTGTCGGCGGTGTCGATATCGTCGACCAGCACGCGCACACGCACGCCGCGTTCGGCAGCGGCCAGCAAGGCCGCGGCGACCAGCTTGCCGGTGGCGTCGTGGTGGAACAGGTAGTACTGCACGTCGAGCGTACGGGTGGCGCGCTGCGCCAGCGCCAGCCTGGCGGCCAGCGCCGCACGGCCTTCCCGCAGCAGATGAAAGCCCGATTCGCCGGCCGGGATCTGCGCCGACAGATACGCTTTCAACGGGCTGTCGGCTTGGTTTGAGACGGCATGCGAAGGCGGCCGCTCGGCGCCCATCCTGATCTTGTCCTTGGCCTTCTCGAAGTCCTCC
>DAOMWT010000175.1:0-4063 GCA_035436705.1 Thiobacillus sp.
TGCACGCGTAAAATATGCAGCATGAATCACGGATAAATCAGGCCGAATCAATAGTCCCGGTCTCAACCCACGCTGCGATCATCCGCTTGGAGATGCGCCCCGGAATTGATGCCAGCGCCGAATATCTTGCGGGGCAGCGCAACAAGCCTGCGGCGCTGCTGCTGCACGGTTTTTTGCAGACGCGCGAGTTTCCGACCGTCGCCACGCTGGCGCGCGGCCTGCAGGATGCAGGCTATCCTGTACTGACCCCCACACTCAGCCTCGACATTCCCAGTCGGGCGCAAAGCCTGGCCTGCGAAGCGGTGCACCAACACAGCCTGGATGAGGATGTCGCCGAAATTGCGCGCTGGGTGAGCTGGCTGAAATCGCGTGGCCACCGTTCCATCATCTTGGTCGGCCATAGCTTCGGCAGCATGCAATTACTGGCCTATCTGGCAGCCAGGCCGGATGCTGCGGTAAAAGGCTATATCGGTGCCTCACTGATCGAAGCCCAGATCGGCACGACTCCGCGTGCAGCGCTCCTCACCCAGCTGGAAAGCCGCGCGCAACGCCGGCAGCGCGACCTGGTCACCCAGCATGTGTCTTATTGCAGAAAATACCGCTCGACGCCGGAAGCCTTGTTGTCGTACGTGCGCTGGGATCAGGCGCGCACGCTGGCGGCATTGAAGCAATCGCCGGTCAACGTAAAACTCGTCATGGGGGACGCCGACGACATGCTCGGACATGGCTGGCTCAAGGCACTGCAGCACGTACAAACGCCCATGGTGATCGTGAAGGGCGCCAACCATTTCATGGATGGCGAACATGAGTTCGATCTGCTGGAGCACACCCTCAAATCGATGGAACCCGCTCAGCCGCCCCTGCCTCGATGAAATGGTCTGAATCCATCTCCATCAAGCAGATCGCGCTCGCTTTCGTCACCGGGCTGCTGGTGCTGGTGAGCCTGATCGGCGGCTTTGCCGCCTACCAGACGCGCGCCGTCACGCGCAGCCTGGAACAGCACAACTGGGAAGCCGCGCAGTCCGAGCTTGCCAGCGGCGTCGAGCGCTTATTGGCGCAGACGGGGGACCTTGCGAACAATCTGGCGCATTGGGATGAAACCCGGCAACAGCTGGTGACGCCCGAGTATTACACCTACTGGCGAGACCAGCGGGTATATGAAAGCGGCGTGCTGAACAGCCGTTTTGCCCGGGCGGCACTGTATACCCGCGCCGGCACGCTGCTTGCCCCCAGTCCGGAAAAAAGCGGCCTGCCGACGAAGCTGCCCGCCGCTTTGCCGCTGCAGCAGAGCGCCAGCTGGCTGAGCAACCAGGCAGGCAGCATTGCCCTCTATCACGCATTTCCGGTCTATGGCGACGAGCGTCGGCAAGCCCTGCTCGGCTACGGCCTGATCCGGATCGATTTCATGCCGGCATTGCTGCGGCAGGCAAAATTCCAGTTCACGGATACGCCGAGCGTCAAACTGGCACTCGAGCCGGGCGAAACGCTGGCCGCATCGCAGCTGTTTTCGCGCCTGAGTTTCAGCGCCCGCCCCGATCCCGATCAGCTCAGGTTCCAGACGATTCTGTCGCGCACCCTGCTCGCTTTGTTTGTGCTGCTGGTAACCGCCGCACTGCTGGGTTTCGTGGCATACAACCGTCTGTTGATACGCCCGCTGGGGCGGCTGACGCAGGACATCGACGCCATGCAGCACGGCCGTTTCAACCACAATCCGTCGCGCTCGCAGCCGATGCGCATCAGCGAACTCGAAAACATCCGCCGCTCGCTGCACGACTACCAGCTGCAATTGCGCGAACTGCATGGCTCGCTGGAGCACCAGAACCGCGAATTCCACTCGCAGGCGCGGCAGGATGCGCTCACCGGCTGCCACAACCGGCGCGCCTACGAAGAAGACTGGGAAGTTTTCCGCCGGCAACTGGAAGCCGCGCCGCAGGGTGTGGCTTTCCTGTTGTTCGATTGCGACCGCTTCAAGACCATCAACGACACTTACGGTCATGCCAAGGGCGACCGCGTGCTCACCATCGTCGCCGATGCACTGGTGATGGCACTGCGCGCCAACGATCGCCTGTATCGCCTCGGCGGCGACGAATTCGCCACCTTTCTGTCGCACACCACGCCTGCCCAGGCCAAGCAGATCGCCCAACGCTGCCAGAGCCTGCTCGAAGCGTCCGCCTTCAGCGACCTGGGAATCAGCGAACCGGTCGGCATCAGCATCGGCATTGCTTTCTGCGCAGCCGATCAGCTGGAGTACATCGACGAACTGCCCAAACAGGCCGACATCGCCATGTATACCGCCAAGCAGCCGGGGCGCAACCGCATCGCGCTGTACGGCGAGGATACCGAGCGTGCCGCGCAGGCGCTGGTGGCAAGCCGCGAGACCAGCGCACTGTTCCAGGCGCTGGCCACCCCCGGCATGGTCGAGCTGCATTACCAGCCCATCCATGGCCTGCCCGGGCGCAAGGTGGCGTATTACGAGGCGCTGGCGCGCATCCGCTACAACGGCGAACTCATCATGCCGGGCGCCTTCCTGCCGGTAGTCAGCAGCCGCCGCCTGGAAACCGAATTCGATCTGGCGGTGCTGCACCAGGTCGACGCCGATCTCTCGTCGCAGCAAATTCCGCCGGGAAGCGGCGTCTCGATCAACCTGTCGGCGCAAAGCATTTCACGTCCCGAAATCGTGTCGCACCTGCTGGAACTGTCGCGTCACGGCGCACGCCATCCCCTGATGCTGGAGATCACGGAAACCTCGCTGATCACCCAGATGATCGAAGTGCGCACCTATCTCGATTTGCTGCACACAGTCAATTACCGCATCGCCATGGACGACTTCGGCACCGGTTATTCGCCGCTGCGTTATCTGGTGGATTTGCCGGTGGATGTGGTCAAGTTCGACATTTCGCTGGTGAACAAGCTGGGGCAGGACAACCGCGCCGGCCAGGTGGTGGCCGATTTCGCCCGCATGATGAAGGACGCCGGCTATGCGCTGGTGGCCGAGGGCGTGGAGACCGAAACCGTGCTACAGAAGGTCGAAAGCCTGGGCTTTGCCCATGTGCAGGGCTATTTGCTGGGGCGCCCCGTCCCCCTGTCGCAGCTGGCCGCCCAACCCGGTGTCGCCGGCATGGGAGCGCCGCCTGCTCCGCTTGGCGAAGACGGCTCAGTGTTTGCCTGAGCGCCAGATGGAAAAGATGATCCACAGGCTGTTGAAGAACGCGATCAGGAATCCCAGCAATCCGAAAAAAGGCAGGCCGAACAGCTGAGGTCCGCCTTCCACCGTCATGATGATGCTGGAGCCGACCACCAGCGAGGCAGTCAGTATGCCCATGGTCAGCCGGTTGCTGGCGCGGTCCAGCTGGTGGCCGAACTGGTCCAGCCGTTTCAGGTCGAGATCGACCTTCACCCGCCCGCGCCGCATGTCGCGCAGCAGATGGCGCAGGTCGCGCGGCAAGTCGGCCAGCACGTCCAGCGTTTCGCGCATGCTTTTGCGCCCGCGCGCCAGCAGCGCCTGCGGGGTGTAGCGCCGCTGAATGACGCGTTCCACGAATGGCGTCACGTGGTCGATCATGTGGAACTCGGGGTCGAGCTGCTGCCCCAGCCCTTCCAGCGTGATCAAGGTCTTGAATAGCAGGGTCAGATCGGCCGGCAGCATCAGGTTGTTGTCGCGCATCAGCGCCGTGATGTCGTTCAGCAACGCTCCGATCTTGACGTCCTTGAGCTGCAGGTCGTCGTAGCTTTGCAGCAGTTCCGCGACGTCGTAGGCCAGGCGATCCTCATCCAGCACCGACTCGCCGCTCCAGTCCAGCAGTATCTGCAGCAGACCCTGCTCGTCCTTGCGCGTCAGCGCGTGCAGCAGGTCGACAATCTGGTTGCGGCGGGGATTGGTCAGCATCCCCACCATGCCGAAGTCGATCATGCCGATGCGATTGTCCGGCAGGAACAGCACATTGCCCGGATGGGGGTCGGCATGAAAATAACCGTGTTCCAGCACCATGCGCAGCACCGTATCGGCGCCGCGCGCTGCCAGCATCCCGGGGTCGAGCCCGCGCGCGGGCAGCTTGTCGGGCGC
>DAOMWT010000176.1:0-3982 GCA_035436705.1 Thiobacillus sp.
ACGCGGGAAGTCCTGAAACCGAAGCGGTTTCAGGTCAAGCCCGAAGGGCGCGAAGAAGGACAGTTGAACAGAGGAAAGGGGCCAGATCATGGGCAACATCGTCAAATTCCCGAAGCGGCCAGAAGGGCCGCAACCTGCCGAGCTGGACGCCGACAGCATCAAGGCCGCCATTCGACCGCCGCGCCCTACCCTGCCCGGCTTGTTGGCCTGGCTGTGGCGCTTGCTGCGCCTGCCCCTGTTCCTCGTGCTGTACTGGCTGCGCCTGCCCATCGTGGGCCTGTGCAACCTCGTTTCCGTCCCTGCCCTGCTGGCTTTCCTGGCGGGCTTCTTCTTCTTCGGCAGTGACTCGCCGCACCGGCATATCGTTTGGGTCTTTGGTGGCGTGAGCTTCACCGCTGCCGCCCTGGCATGGTTCTATGACTCGCTCCTGCTCGCCCTGGCCCCGGAGGGTGTTGTCATCGGGCTTTGAGATTTTCGCGGGCGCGAAAAAAAACCGGGACGCATCCCGGTTTGAAAAGGCCGCTGTCAGACGGGTAGGGGGCAATGCTCTCAACTTAACGCTCCCTTATAGGACATATGCAAATGTGGCTTGCTTCGGGGCGGTCGTGGGTAGCTTCTGCCTGGCTGGATGCGGCATCGACTGCGGCCCATGGCGGCCAGGGTATCGGGCAATGCCGCCCATGCCTGAGCGATGCCGAGCAGGCACCCGGCGAGGATGGGCTTGAGTGCGCCGAATGCGTAGGTGCGATTTGGGCGGGAGCCGGTCTGGATGGCGTCGTCGGTGCCGCTGCCGCTGAGCAGTGCGCACAGGTTGTCGGCCAGGATCTTGGCGGCGAAGTCCTGCTGCAGGGCGAGGTAGTTCAACCCCGTCGTGGCCTCGAGGCGCAGACGATGCTTGATGCGCTTGAAGGCCTCCTCGACGCGCCAGCGCTGGTGATAGAGCGCGCTGAACTGCGCGGCCGGATACGACTGGGCATCGAGCAGGTTGGTCATCAGGACGCGGATCTGGCCGTTCGGAGCGATGTTGCGGATCAGGCGCACGGTGGTAGCGGTGCGGGCCAGATCGAACGTGCTGGCATCGCGTGCGGTGGGCGGCGACAGTGTGACCACGCGCTCGGCCTCGTTCGAGCGTCGGAAGTCGGCGACGCAACGCCAGCCGCTGGCATCGACGCGCAGACAGAAGGCCATGCCGTGTTGCGCCAGCGTCGCCGCCATAGTGTTGCCGACGTAACCTCGGTCGAGCACGAGCAGATCCTGCGCCGGATCGAGTGCGTCGAGCGCCTCGAACAGCATCTGCCGCTCCGAGCCGTCGGCCGGATGCAGACTGGCGTGCAGCGTGAGTTCGGTGCCCGGTAGAAACAAGGCAAACGCGTAGTGGTCCGCCGTCAGTGCGGCCGTCTTGCGTGTCGACACACGCAGGCGCGACGCATCAGCCGCCACCACGCGGCGGCCATTCCAGCGTGCCGCCTCGATGTGCGGGCGCGCCAGGTGCAGCAGGTGCGCACTGGCCAATTCGAACAGCCGGCCCGAAAACCCCTGGCGGGCCTTGCTGAAGGCCTGTGCGCTGACCTCGCGGATCCGCCCGGGCACCGCATGCAGGCGACCGAAAAAGGCGTCGAGTTCGGCTTGAACGCTCGCGCACATGCCCGAGATCATCATGGCCGCCAGGCGCGGCAGGGTGAGCTTGCGATCGCGGGTGAAAGCCCCAGGCCGAAGACGTACCTGCTCGGCCAGCGCGGGGTCGAGCAGAAAGTCAGCGAACTCGGACAGCAGCGACTCGTGGTCGAGTATTCGAGTTCATATTGTCTATTTATCAATGACTTAACGAACGCCATTTTACCCGTTTCCCATAGGGTTCACAAGGGCTATAAGCTAAAGTTGAGAGCATTGGGGTAGGGGGTCAGGGCGTGACTTGCACGCGGGGCACCGTGCGATTGGTGCCCGCCGTGCGGATCGACAAATCACGCGCCTGCATTTCGCTGATTTGACGCTCTGCATTCACCAGCATTGCCATAGCGTTGATCTTGGCTTGCTCGTTCTGGATCAAGCCTTGCTCGACGTTGATACGGGCTTGCAGTTCGGCAATCGCCTTGGGGTCTTGCGTGGTGCTGATCTGCTGTATCAGATCCTCCAAGTTCGATAGCCGCTGCTGCGCCGAGTCATAGGCTTGCTGGCTCAATGCCTTGTTGCTCGCCGCCCGGTTCAAGTCAGCCATCCACCGATCCGCGCCCAGTTGATCGCTGAAATTGGCCGCGCTCAGTGACGAGGTGGCTTGCTTGATACTGTTGATCGAGCTGGCGAGGTTGCCATAGGAGCCGCCGTTTGCGAGGTTGAGCAAGGTTTGGGCATCTTCCGGCAACATGCGCCGGGCCTGCTGGAATGCCGGACTGTTGAGTACCGACGAGAAGCCGCGCGAGCCGGTGACGCTTTCGATTTGCTGCTGTAGCTGCTGAATCTGTTGCGTCATCTGCTGGTATTGCTGCGCCCAGGCCATAACCTGCTGAATGGCTTGCGCCAGGTTGGCCCCGTCGATGACCGGGATACCGGCGAACGCCTGCCCGCCGCTGAAAAGCCCTGTTACCAGGGCAAGGATGCGAAGAAGTTTTTTCATGGTTGCTACCCTTGAAAGTTGAGATGTTGAAGTTAGGCCGCTCTTGCCCGACGACTTGATCCGGAGGTGATCTTGCGATAGATAGCGCCCGGAGGGCTGGCCCTGCTGCCGGTGACGCTGCCGCCTTCGGAGCCGCGCCCGAATCGACCCGCCGCACCACGCAACCCGCGATAACCGGCCTGCCCTGCCCGCTTGCCCATGCGGAGAGCTGCCGGGGTTGCGCTCCTGATCTTGTTGTAAGACCAGCCCAACGCCGAGGCATTGGCAAGCGCGAAGGCACCGCCGATGCTTCCGGCCAGTGACGGCATGCCCATGATGGTGAACACGCAAATGATGCCGTACACCACCAAGGGGCCAATGGTCTTCATGGCGGCAACGCCCGAGTTTGCATTGGCATCCAGTTGGATGGCGTCATAGGTTGCGTTCAGCAGTTTGAACATCAAGGCCGCTGCCATTACCACCATGACGATGGTAAGCCCCGCCGTCACCACCGAGCCTAGCCACTTGTCGAACCATTGGCGTGTCGGCTCAAACATCATGGCAAGGATGAACACAGGCCCCACGGCCAGCAGGATTGCCAGCGCGTATTTCGCCATGATGATGATGAAGCCGGTAATTGCCGTGACTATCCACGTCACCGCATAGATGATGATCGACAGGAAATAAGCGCCCATGTTCGACCAACTGGCCTTTTCCCATGCCTGGCTTCCAAGGGTGTTGCCCTTGTCTAGCATTTGGTCAAGAAGCTGCGCCGAGTTTTGCACGGCACCGCCCTGCATGACGCCCGCAAATGCCGTAGGCCAGTCATAAAGGAAGTTGGACACGTAGGAGGCGTAAAGGGCCGAGCTGGTTGCAAGGCCGAAGATTGCCGCGACCTTGACCAAGCGCCAAACGCCATCCATTACCGGCTCTTGAATCAGGCCGCGCATCATCGACCAACCCCACAGCATCACATAGATGATGAGCAGGGTTTGGCCGACGCCAGCCAGAGCGCCCGCTGCATTGGCCGCGCCATCGGTGACATAGTTCGTCACCGCCGTATCGACATATTGGAATATGTCTTGAAAGGTGTAAGTGTCTGCCATCACTTACCCCCATCGGCCTTTTGCGGTTGCAGCTTGTCGGGGGTCAGCACCACGCGCGGCACCTGGCGCGAGTCATCCCCCATTTTCTTGGAGATTTCCGCGCCCTCTTTCGCTTGCTTCTCCACTTCGCTTTCAACGCACCCCGTCAGCACCAGGGCGAGGCCGAGGGCGGACAGTCCGATCATCTTTTTCATGGCGTTCATTCCCTATGGTCGATGAAGGCCCCGGCTTGCGCCTGGCGCTGTTGCATCCGCTCGAAGGTGAGATAGGCCGCCATCACGCACAG
>DAOMWT010000177.1:0-3821 GCA_035436705.1 Thiobacillus sp.
GATCGCAAGCGGCCCGGGGCGGGCCTCCGGCAGGGGCGAGAGCGGCCCGCTTATTGCGGCGTCGCGGGTTTCAGGTGGCGGTCGATTTCAGCCAGGTCAGCCGGGCCGAGGCTGCCGGCGGCGGCCTTGAGCGACAGCCCGGACAACAAGTAGGCGTAGCGCGCGCCGGCGAGGTCGCGGCGCGCGGACAGCACCTGCTGCTCGGCGTTGAGCACGTCGAGGTTGGTGCGCACGCCGACCTGCAGGCCGAGCTTGGTGGATTCGAGCTGCGCCTTGCTGGAGGTGAGCGCCTGTTCCAGCGCCTGCACGCGGGCGACGCCGCTACTGACGTTGAGCCAGGCCTGACGGGCCTGCAGACTGGCCTCGCGGGTGGCGTTTTCCAGATCCTGGCGCGCCTTTTCCTGATTGGCGACGGCTTCGCGCACGCGCGAACTGGTGAGCCCGCCCTGGTAGATCGGCAGGTTGAGTTCCAGCCCGATGCTGGCGATGCGGGTGTCCACCTGCGTGGTGCCGAAATTCTGCTTGTTGTTGACGGTGTAGCCGGCCACCGCATCGAGCGTGGGGTAGTGGCCGGCGCGGTTGCGTTCGACTTCCTGGTCGGCGATGGCCTTGGCGATGCGCTGGATCTCGGCCTGCAGGTTGCCGTCGGCGGCGCGCGCGGCCCAGTCGTCGATGTTGCCGGATTCGGCCTTCAACTGCGCCGGCTCGATCAGCGCGTCGAGCGCGCCGGCCGGCTTGCCGACCAGCTTTTCCAGTGTGCGCAAGCGGATGTTGAGGCTGTTCTGCTCGGCGATTTCCTGCGCCACCGCGAGGTCGTAGCGCGCCTGCGCTTCATGGGTGTCGGTGATGGTGGCGGTGCCGACCTCGAAGTTGCGTTTGGCGGCGGCCAGCTGTTCGGTGATGGCGGCCTTTTGCGCATTGATGAAGTCGATGTTGTCCTGCGATTGCAGCACGTCGAAATAGGCCTGCGCGACGCGCAGGATCAGATCCTGTTCGGCCACCTGGAACTGCATCCCGGCGATTTTCACCTGCCCCTTGGACTGTTCGTACAGCACCTGGTTCTGCCGGCGGAACAGCGGCTGCGCGGCGTTGACCGACAGGCCGTTGGAGGCGAAGTCGGCGTCGCCGCCGGTGAGGCTGGAATCCACATTGTTGTAGCGCAGGTTGCCGCCCAGGTTGACGTTGGGCAGCAGGCCGGCGCGGCCCTGCGCGGCCTTTTCCTGACCGGCCTGCCAGGCGGCGCGGGCGGCGGCGTACTGGGCGTCGTAGGCCTGCGCGTCGCGGAAGACGTCGGACAGGTTCGCTGCGTGGGCGGCGGGTGCCAGTGCCAGCGTCAGGGCGAGAAACAGAGGCTTGAATTGCATGATGGATCCAGTTCTTGTATCGGGAGTCAGTAGCGTGGCATGGCCGGATCGACCTCATCGGCCCAGGCGGCCACGCCGCCCGACAGGTTGACCACGTCGCCGAAACCCAGTGTCTCCAGATAGCGGGCGGCATGATAGCTGCGCACGCCATGATGGCAGATGACCACGGTTTCGGCGTCCTTGTCCAGTTCATGCAGGCGCGCGGGCAGCTCGCGCATCGGGATCAGGATGGCGTCGGGCAGATGACAGAGATTCCATTCCCACGGCTCGCGCACGTCGAGCAGCACCGGCGCGTGTCCGGTCTGCAGATAGGCGGCGAGTTCGGCGGGGCGTAACTGGCGCATGGCTCAGAATACGAATGCGGCCGGATGCGGCGCATTTTGCAGGGGAGCCACGCAGGTTTCGAACAGGGTCACGCTGCGGCTGGCGCCGGGCGCGGTGCAGGTGATGAGTTGCGCTTCCATGACGGGCGCCTCGCCGACAATCGCGAACAGCCGCCCGCCGACCCGGAGGCGGCGGCGGAAAGTGTCCGCCAGCAGTGGGGTCGAGCCGGTCAGCACGATCACGTCGAAACCGGCTTCGTCGGGCCAGTCGCGGGCGGCGTCGCCAGTGTGCAGCGTCACGTTGCCGAAGCCATGCGCGTGCAGCTTCTGCGTCGCCGCGGCGGTGAATTCCGGCACGATGTCGACCGACACCACCGCGGCGGCTTCGGCCGCCAGCAGGGCAGTGAGATAGCCGCTGCCGGTGCCGATTTCCAGCACGCGGTCGGTGGCGCGGATCGTCAGTTCCTGGATGGCGCGCGCTTCCAGCTTGGGCGTCCACATCGCCTGGCCGTGGCCAAGCGGAATTTCCATGTCGACGAAGGCCAGTGCACGGTGAGCCTGCGGCACGAAATCCTCGCGGCGCACCTTGAACAAGAGGTCGAGCACATCCTGATCCAGTACATCCCAGGTGCGGATCTGCTGTTCCACCATGTTGTAGCGTGCCTGCTCGATGTCCATGCGGTACCCTTGAATATCAATAAGTTAGATGGGGTCTTGCCTTGCAATTATTCCACATTTCGGCTACCTTGAGCCGCTTGCCAGGGGTCTCCAGCCGGCGGTTGCACCGGCTGGAGTGAGACATACCCTTCGAACCTGATGCGGTTGAGACCGCCGTAGGGAGGCTGACGTACAGCCTCCCTCGTTGAACTAGCGAGGCTGGCCCACAGTCTCTGCGTTGAACTAGCGAGGCTGATCCCCAGCCTCCATTGTTATCCAGCGAGGCTGATCGGACGCCTCCTGTTTTCCGGAGCGCCACATGAACGCCAACCCTCAATTCCTCGCTGCCACTGCCCACGTTGACGAGGCTGCGGTGCAGCCCCTGCCCAATTCGCGCAAGATCTACGTGCAAGGCAGCCAGCCCGATATCCGTGTGCCGATGCGAGAAATCAGCCAGGCCGATACGCCCTTGATGTTCAGCGGCGAATCCGGCTCCGGCGGCACCCGCTCGGAGCCCAACCCGCCGATTTTCGTCTACGACTGCTCGGGTCCTTATTCCGACCCGGCGGCGAAAATCGACATCCGCACCGGCCTGCCGGCGCTGCGCACGCGCTGGATCGAGGCACGCAGCGACACCGAAGTGCTGGGCGACCTCTCCTCCGAATACGGCCGTCAGCAGGCTGCCAATCCGGTGCTGGCCGGGATGCGCTTCCCCGGCCTCGCCCGCACGCCGCGCCGCGCCAGGGCGGGCATGAACGTCAGTCAGATGCATTACGCGAAGAAAGGCATCATCACGCCGGAAATGGAATTCATCGCCATCCGCGAGAACAACAACCGCGCCGCCTACCTGGAATCGCTGAAAGCCTCCGGCCCGCAGGGCGAGAAGCTCGCCGCGCTGATGAACCGCCAGCATCCGGGGCAGGCCTTCGGTGCGAGCCTGCAGAACGAGATCACCCCCGAGTTCGTGCGCAGCGAAGTCGCGCGCGGCCGCGCTATCATCCCCAACAACATCAACCACCCGGAATCCGAGCCGATGATCATCGGCCGCAATTTTCTGGTGAAGATCAACGCCAACATCGGCAACTCCGCGCTCGGTTCCAGCATCCAGGAAGAGGTCGAGAAGATGACCTGGGCGATCCGCTGGGGCGGCGACACCGTGATGGACCTGTCCACCGGCAAGAACATCCACGAGACGCGCGAGTGGATCATCCGCAACTCGCCGGTGCCCATCGGCACGGTGCCGATCTACCAGGCGCTGGAGAAGGTCGACGGCAAGGCGGAGGAACTCACCTGGGAGATGTTCCGCGACACCCTGGTCGAGCAGGCCGAGCAGGGCGTCGACTACTTCACCATCCACGCCGGCGTGCTCTTGCGCTACGTGCCGATGACCGCCAACCGCATGACCGGCATCGTCTCGCGCGGCGGCTCGATCATGGCGAAGTGGTGCCTCGCGCATCACAAGGAGAGCTTCCTCTAC
>DAOMWT010000178.1:0-3777 GCA_035436705.1 Thiobacillus sp.
ACCGCAACTGGAGCCGGACTGCGCGGCGCTCGATGCCCTGGCCACGGCGGATGCCGACAGCGCGCGGCCGATCTTCCTCAAGACCACCGCGATCGGCTCGCTGATGCGGCGCAAGATTCAGCCCGTCGTCGTCCCGCTGCTGGACGGCATCGCGGTACTGCAGCGCCAGCCCTGAAGGGCCTCACCGCGCGCGAAAGCGCGTGCGAAGCCGGCCGCCCCGAAACGGCCAGGCGACCTCAGCGTCCCAGCGCCGAGTCGACGCTAGACAGAAATTTCTCGGCTTTCTCGAACCCGATCACCTTGAATTCCGACTGCGCGCCCGCGCTGTTCCAGAAAATCAGCCCGGGCGGGCCGAACAGCTTGAAGCGCTTGAGCAGCGCCTTGTCGGCATCGCTGTTGGCGGTAACGTCGGCCTTCAGCAGGACCACGTTTTGCAGCCGCGCCTGTACTTTGGGATCGCTGAAGGTGAAGCGTTCCATTTCCTTGCACGACACGCACCAGTCGGCATAAAAATCGAGCATCACCGCGCGCCCCTCGGCCTTCGCCGCCGCCAGCCGCGCGTCGAGTTCGGCGACGTCTGCGACCTTCTCGAACGCCAGGCCTTTCTGCTCGGCCGCCATCGCGGAGCCGCCCTTGAAGACGCCCCCCTTGTACACTTCAAGCGGCTGCAACAGGTCGCGGCTGCCTGCCAGCATGCCGAGGATGATCGACAAGCCGCCGATCAACAGCAGCACGCCGAGTCCTTTCCACAGCCGCGACCAGCCGGATGCGTGGGCCGGCAGCGGATCGAGCGCATGCAGGTAGATCGCCGATGCGATCAGCAGCAGAGCCCACAGCAGCATGTTGACCCAGGCCGGGATGATCGGCGAGATCAGATAGATGGCGATCGCCAGCATCAGCACGCCGAAGAAGTACTTCACCGCATTCATCCAGCCACCGGCGCGCGGCAGCAGCGCCCCCGCCGACAGCCCGACCAGCAGCAACGGTATTCCCATGCCGAGCGCCAGCACGAACAGCGCAACGCCGCCCAGCGTGGTGTTGCCGGTCTGCGCGATGAAGGCGAGCGCGGCGGCCAGCGGCGGCGCCACGCAGGGGCCGACGATGACGGCGGAGAGCGCGCCCATCACGAAGACGCCGATGAAATTGCCGCCCTTCATCTTGTTGGAGGCATCGGAGAACTTGCTTTGCAGCGCGCTCGGCAACTGGATCTCGAAAAAGCCGAACATCGACAGCGCCAGCAGCACGAAAATGCCGGCGCCGACGCCGAGCGCCCACGGATTCTGCAGCGCGTTCGACAGCAGGGTGCCCGAGAGGGCGGCCGCAACGCCGGCCAAGGCATAGGTAATCGCCATCCCCAGCACGTAGGCGAGCGACAGCAGGAAGCCGCTGGTCTTGGTAAGCTCCTTTTTCTGCCCGGCGATGATGCCCGACAGGATCGGGATCATCGGGAACACGCACGGTGTCAGCGCCAGCAGCAGGCCGAAACCGAAGAAGGTGGCGACCACCGCCCAGAAGCTGCCGTCTTTCAGCACGCGTTCGATGCGCGAGGTGTCGGATTCGCTCGCCGCTTCGGCCGGGACATCGGCCGCCGCCAGCAACGCGGTCGCGGCAGCACCATTTGCCGCCAGGGAAAACTCGCGCTTGATCGGCGGATAACAGATGCCCACCGCTTCATTGCAACCCTGCCAGGTTGCTTCCAGCACCAGCGTTTCATTTGCGGCAAGCGCGCGCGACAGCGTCACGGCGGCGGCAAAATCGCGGTGATACACCTCGGTACGGCCAAAGGTCGGGTCGTCCTTGACCTCGCCCGCCGGGGTGTCGACGCCCGCCACCTTCACATCGGCCGGCGACTTGACGACAAAGGCGAGTTTGTCGCGATACAGATAGGTGTTCGCGGTCGGCGTGTAGTCGAGCCTGACCGTCTGCGCATCCGGCATGGCGGCGGCGACGAGGAAGGCCTCGTCCGGCGGCAGCACTTTCGGCATCCCGTCGTCGCCAGCCAGGCTGCGCAGACCGTCCAGCGCGGCAGTCGCAATCGGCGTGGCCGCGGGTACCGGCGAGGCCGCGGCGGCTGCAGGGAGCGCCGGCAGCTTGATGGTCGCGCTGACCGTTTGCGGGGTGTAGCACAGCCCGGCGTCGGCGCAGCCCTGCGAGGTGGCTTTCAGCGTGACCGACGTGGCGCCCGGCGTGCGCTGGATCGGCAGCGCGATACGCACGTCCTTGAGATAGGTTTCGACCTTGCCGAAATATTCGTCCTGCTTCGTCTTGCCCGGCGGCAGCTGCAGCGCGCCCAGGGTGGCGCCGGCAAGCTCGAACTTGAACTTGTCGCGGTACATGTAATAGCCGTCCGCAATCTGCCAGCGCGCTTCCAGCGTGTTGGCATCGAGTGCGCGCGCCGAGAACTTGAACGCAACGTCGGGGTCGAGAAATTCTTCAGCGTGGGCCACTGGAAAATGCGCAAACGCGCCCCAAAGTAATGGCAGTACGCCGAGCAAACGAATCCACTTATTAATCATGTTTTTCAGTCTCCGTGGCCACCCAGTCGAGATAAGCGGGCAGGCCGTGCGTTATCGGTACGGCGATCAGTTCAGGTACCTCGTCAGGGTGTTGCGCGCGGACGATTGCTTCAATCAGCGGGTAATTCGCCGCGGTGGTTTTGATCAGCAGAGGGATTTCGTCCCTTGCTTCCACCGCGCCCTGCCAACGGAAGATGGAGCGGCATGCCGGCAAAACGTTCACGCATGCCGCCGCGCGGCACTCGACCAGAGCGAGCGCCAGTTTTTCGGCGGCGCCCCGATCGGGTACATTGGTCAAGACTAACAGAGGTTCCATGTCATGCGCTTTGGTTGGATTGTACTACTGCTGTTGTCGTTTCCGGTACTTGAAGCCATCGGCATTTTCTGGATGGCCGACGCCATCGGCGGCTGGGTGCTGCCGTGGCTGCTGCTCGACGTCATCGCCGGGGTCATGCTGATTCGCACCGAGCGCGTTGCCTGGGGCGCGCGCCTGCTGTTCTCGGTGCGGTCGGGCGCGCATCCGCTGGCCGCGCTGTTCGCCAGCGGCCGCATTCTCCTCGCCGGCGGCCTGCTGGCCTTCCCCGGCTTCATCAGCGATGCCGCCGCGCTGCTGCTGTTGCTGGCCCCCGGCACCTGGAGCCGGCGCAAGCCGGATCCGCTGCGGCCGGCCAACGACGATGTGCTGGAAGGCGAGTTCAAGCGCGAATCCGACGATTTGCTGCGTTAGCAAAAAACTGCGTCACGTCGACTGTGCCGATCAAAACAGCTTCATCTGCCCGCGCGCCTGCTTGATTTCGCGCAGCAGGTCGTCCGAGGCCGGATAGCGGTATTTCAAGCGCAGTTCGCGCACGGTGCGCGCGTTCGACAGCTGGCGCGACTCGCGCAGGAAGGACAACAGCGCTTCCGACAACACCTTTTGCGCCTCCGCGCGGTCGACCCGCGGCGGGCGCGGCAGGCCGAAAGCGTCGGCGCAGCTGTCGAACCAGTCGCCCATTTTCAAAGGATGCGCATCGACCGCATGGTAGATGCGTTGCGAGCGTCCGCGAAACAGCGCCGCCCACGCCAGCCGCGCCAGGTCGTCGGCGTGGATATGGTTGGTGTAGCTGTCGTCGCTGGCGATCAGCGCAGGGGTACCGCGCTTGATGCGTTCCAGCGGCAGGCGATCGGCAGCATAAATCCCCGGTGCACGCAGGATGCTCACCTGCACCCGCAACGCCTCGCCCCAGGCGCGCAGCTGGCGTTCGGCATCGACCCGCCGCAC
>DAOMWT010000179.1:0-3767 GCA_035436705.1 Thiobacillus sp.
TCGGCATGCACCACCACCACGGCACGCCGGCTGTGCGCCACCTCGGCCGGCAGCAGCCGTTCGCCGCGGGCCGGTTTGAGTGACAGGCGGGTGTCGTAAGGCGTGTTGGCTGCAAAATGCAGGCCGGTGAGACTCACTATCGGTGCGCGCATGCCGTCGTTGACCAGAATGCTCATCAGTTCGGCCAGCGCGGCGGGGCGGTCGCCCGAGCTGCCGATGGCGGTGGCGTAGGACGGCGTAATGTTGTCGAACGGGTAGCCCAGCCGTTTCCAGTCGCGCAGCAGGATGTCGAAAGCCTCGACTTCGAGCAGGCTCTGGATACGGATGTCCTGCGCGTTCTTGCGACTGGTCTTGAACAGCCAGTTGTAGACCTCGCGGCGAACCTCGGCGCCCTGCTCATGGAGGGCATTGAGATCGGTCTTCGGCGCCGTGCGCAGGGTTTGCACCACCCACAGTTCCAGCGGGTGAATCTGCGTCACGTAGCCGCGGTCGGCCAGGTTGTAGGCGTCGGGTGCGTGGGTCTTGTAGAGCGATTCGAGCGTTTTCCGGCTGAGGCCGACGCTGGCGGGAATCTGCTTGTGCAGCGTGGCGACGTAGACCTCGAAGTCCGCCCGCGGCTCCAGATAGCGGAACACCGCGGTGAAGCGGCGCGGGTTGGCACGCACGCGGGCGTACAGATCCTCCGCCATCTGCGCCGCCGTGTGGCCCTGGTGGCGCTGGTAGAAGCGATGGATGAAGATGCGGCCTTCCTTGTCGACAAAACGCATCAAATAGGTTGTGCGCATCGGGTTGCTGGCGTCGTCCAGAATACGTGCCGCCGCCCCCGGTGAGGCGCTGGCGTAATGCCGCACGATATCGCGCATGATGCGGATGTAGACGAGATTGACCGAGTTCTTGGTGGCCTCCCAGACGTCCATCACGCGGCCATTGTCCCTGGAATCGAAGTTGGCGAAGTTGTGCAGCCCGCCACCGGTGAAAAAGGTTTCCGGCGACGCCGAATACGGGCGGCGCATCGCGGCATCCAGCAGGGCGTCCAGCTGGATGCCGGGCTGATTCAGCAGGGTGGCGGCTACCCACTGCGACAGCACGTCGCGCTGCGGCTGGGCTTTTTGCCTCAGCGCGGCAGCGTCCAGCGAGCGGTGTTTGGCGTGCAGCCGCGCGATGATTTCCAGATAGGTGACCAGGGTGCGCAGCTTGGCGGTGGAGCCGAGATCGAGACGCGTCTGGCTGTTGATGTCGAACGGCTGGTTGAGATTGTCGGCCTGGATGCGCAGCACGTTCCCGGATGGCGCTTTTTCATACAGGGTGAAGCTGTATATCACCTGGCTCAGCGGATTTTCCGGTTTCAGCAGGCGAAACCCGATCAGTCCCGATGCGGCGGCGGCTTCCGGGTCGGCCAGGCTTTGCAGGTAGCGGCTGACGATTTTTTGCGCCGGCTGGTTGATGGTGGTGTCAACCTTCAGGTCCAGCCGGTCGAGATCGTACAGGCGCGGCTCGCCGAGCAGCGCGGCGACGCGGATGCGCTGCGCATTGGTGGCTTTCTGGTCGGCGAAACGCGGCGCCGGCGGATCGATGCGCAGACGCGTGCTGCGCAGCTTGATGGCTTTGGCGCGGTCGGCGAGTTCGCGTGAAATCAGATTGGCGCTGGCCAGCAGGTCGAGGTGATCGTCGGTGAGGGCATCCAGCGCCTTGCGGTTGGCGGCGAGGTAATACGACGGGCGGCGCTCCGCCACGATCAGCGACAGCGCATGCTTCAGCGCGCTGGCGTAGGCCGTGTCGCGGGAAGCCGGCTTGCCGGCCAGGATACGGTTGATTTCGGCAAAATCCAGTCCGTACCACGCCCACAAGCCATCGCCAACGCCGTTGACTTCGCCGAAGCGCGGCGCCGCGGCGAGCGGAACCGTGTTGAGGTAGGCCATCACGGTCTGGCGCCGCATCGGCAGCGTGTTGGTGCCATTGAGATAAGCGCGCAGGCTGGCGGTGGCCATCTGGCGAAGCTTCTCGCTCATGCTGCCAGTCTGGCCTTCTGGCGAATGGCGGTATTTTTCGATCTGCGTCGGCAGGGTGCTGCCGCCCGGCACGTTGCGATCCGCATCGACCAGGCTGATGCCTTTTTCCAGCAAGGCCTGGGCGAGCCGGTCCCACTCTACCGCCGGGTTGCGGGTAGGGAATTGCTCGGTCAGCAGTTCGCGGTTTTCGATGTGAAGCAGGGCATCGACCAGCACCCTGGGAATCTCGTCGAAGCGGCGGTACACCCGCGTCGGGTGCAGCCCCTGATAGAGCTGCTTGCCGTCGCTGTCGAGCAGGGTCAGGCCGGCCTGATCTTTTTCGTGGTACGGCAGAAACAGGCCAAGATCGTCAGCCCGCTCCATCTGGATGCTGATCCGGGCCTGCTGGTCGATCTGCCAGCCGGCCCGGTCGAGCCGTGCCAGGTAATCCGGCAGCTTGCTGTAGCCGAGGCGCACGTCATACGGTCCCTGACCAGGGTAACGGATGCGGCTGGACGGCCCCGGCCGGATTTGCCAGGTCATTTTCTGCGCGGTCTTGGCGAGGTATTTCGCCTCCAGCGCCGACGACAGCAGTTCCCAGGCGATCAGCCCGATCAGTCCGATCAGCAGCAGCAGAATGCCTAGACCGATCAGGATGCGGCGCGGGATTTTGCGCATGCCTCAGACCCACTCGCGCGCGGTGAGAAAATCGGTGTAGAGCGCCGCTTCCGGCGTGCCGGGCGCGGGATGCCAGTCGTAGCGCCATTTCACGATCGGCGGCAGCGACATCAGGATCGATTCGGTGCGCCCGCTCGATTGCAGGCCGAACAGGGTGCCACGGTCGAACACCAGGTTGAATTCGACGTAGCGGCCACGCCGGTAGGCCTGGAAGTCGCGTTCGCGCTCGCCGTAGGACGTGTCCTTGCGGCGTTCCAGGATCGGCAGGTAAGCATCCAGGAACGCATCACCCACGCGCTGGGTCATGCCGAACGCATGCTCGAAGCCGCCCTCGGAAAAGTCGTCGTAGAAGATGCCACCGATGCCGCGCGGTTCGTTGCGGTGCTTGAGGAAAAAGTAGCGGTCGCACCATTCCTTGAAGCGAGGATGCAGCTCTGCACCGAACCGGTCGAGCGCGGCCTTGCAGGTGGCGTGAAAATGCCGCGCGTCGTCCGCGAAGCCGTAGTAGGGCGTCAAATCCATGCCGCCGCCGAACCACCACACCGGCGTCTCGCCATCCTTCATCGCGGCGAAGCAGCGCACGTTCATGTGCACCGTCGGTACGTAGGGGTTGCGCGGGTGCAGCACCAGCGAGACGCCCATCGCTTCCCAGCGCCGCCCGGCGAGCTCGGGACGGTGCGCACTGGCCGACGGCGGCAGCCGGCTGCCCATCACGTGCGAGAAATTCACCCCGCCGCGCTCGAAGACCTTGCCCTCCTCGATCAGCCGCGAGATGCCGCCACCGCCCGCCGGGCGTTCCCAGGCATCGGTGCGGAACGGCAGGCCGTCGGCGGTTTCCAGCGCGGCGACGATGCGCGTCTGCAGGTCGAGCAGCCAGGTTTTGACTGCGCTTGGATTAAACGTGGCGGTGTCGAAGGCGTCGGTAGGCATCAGGGTCTCAGGACGGTTCCGGTGGCGAGGTCGATCAGGGTGGAAGGGCGGCGGCGCGGGCCGATGCGGCCCTCGATCACGCGCACCTGCGCGCCGAATATTCTGCGGCATTCGGCCGCACTTGTGGCAGGCGGCCGGCCGCTTTTGTTGGCGCTGGTGGAAACCAGCGCC
>DAOMWT010000180.1:0-3759 GCA_035436705.1 Thiobacillus sp.
ACGCGGCGGGCGCGGCGCGGCTGACAGTGGGCGGCTTGCCGCAAGCCGAAACGCTGCAGGCGCTGCGTCTGGAACTCGACTATCGGGACGCCAGCGGAGCCACCCAGACCGTGTCGCGCCGCGCACTGCTGTGGCCGGGGCAGCGCATTCCGGGCATCGCCATCGCCGACTGGAACGCGCGCGACACGCTGCGCTACACGCTGGCGGTGATCGATCCCGATGGCAAGGCGGTGGCGGGAGCGCGCGTCGAATCGGATATTTTTTCGGTGCGCACCTACAGTCACCGCAAGCGCTTGATCGGCGGCTTCTATGCATACGAAAACACGCGCGAGGTGAAACGCGTGGCGGCAGGCTGCGCCGGCGTGACCGATGCCGGCGGCCAACTCGCCTGCGAGATCAGGCCGCCGGTGCGCGGCAATCTGAGCGTGCGCGTCAAGACCACCGATGCGGCCGGCCGCAGCGTCCATGCCCATCGCGAGATGTGGGTGGCAGGCAGCGACGACGCCTGGTTCCCCGGCCATGATTCCGACCGCATGGACGTACTGCCCGAACGGCCGCAATATGAGCCGGGGCAGCTTGCCGAACTGCAGGTGAAGCTGCCGTTCCGCTCCGCCACGGCACTGGTCACGGTGGAACGCGAAGGGGTGCTCGACAGCTTCGTCGTGCCGCTTTCCGCGCAATCACCCACGGTGCGGCTGCCGGTCAAGCCGAGCTACGCGCCCAACGTGGTCGTCTCGGTGCTGGCGGTGCGCGGCCGGGTGGGCGAGCCTGCCCCCACCGCGCTGGTCGATCTCGGCAAACCCGCCTACAAGCTGGGAGCGGCGAGCCTGCGCGTCGGCGAACGCGGCCATGCGCTGAACGTCAGCGTCACTACGCCGCGGCCGATTTACAAGGTGCGCGAGCACGTGCCGGTAACGCTCAGGGTGACGCGCGCCGACGGTGGCAAGCTGCCGGCGGGTGCCGAAGTCGCGCTGGCGGTGGTGGACGAGGGCTTGCTGGAGCTGGCGCCCAACCCGAGCTGGAAGCTGCTCGACGCCATGATGGCGACGCGCCCGTGGGAAGTCGCCACCGCCACCGCGCAGATGCAGGTGGTCGGCAAGCGCCACTATGGCCGCAAGAGCCTGCCGCCGGGCGGTGGCGGCGGCAAGCTGCCGACGCGCGAACTGTTCGACACGCGCGTGCTGTGGCAGGCGCGGGTGAAACTCGACGGCAGCGGCCGCGCGCAGGTGAAGGTGCCGCTGAACGACAGCCTGACCGGCTTCCGCATCGTTGCGGTGGCGCATGCGGGTACCGGTTTCTTCGGCGATGGCGGCACCAGCATCCAGACGCGCCAGGACGTGATGCTGCTGGCCGGCCTGCCGCCGGTGGTGCGCGAAGGCGATGCGTTCGCTGCGGGATTCACCGTGCGCAACGGCAGCGACAAGTCGCAAACGGTGGTAGTGACGCCCACCCTCACGGCTGACGGCGCGCTGCTCGCGGTGTCGCCGCAGACGGTCGAGCTGGCGCCCGGCGAGGCGCGCAGCGTGAGCTGGCCAGTGACCGTGCCGGCGAATGCGAGAACGCTGAACTGGCGGCTCGAAGCCCGCAGCGCAGGCGGCAGCGATGTGCTCAGCGCGAGCCAGCCGGTGCTGCCCGCCGTGCCGGTGCGGGTGATGCAGGCGACACTGCTGCAGCTCGACGGCAGCCATAGCCTGAACGTCGCGCGTCCCGCCGGTGCACTGGCCGGGCACGGTGGCGTGGCAATCAGCGCCGCACCCACGCTGGCGGGCAGTCTTGCCGCCATGCGCGCCTACATGCGCGCCTATCCTTACACCTGCATCGAGCAGCGCGTGTCGCGCGCGCTGGCGCTCGACGACGCCGCCATGTGGGCGGATACGATGAGCCGCCTGCCGGCACATCTCGACGGCAATGGCCTGCTGAGAGCGTTTGCCAGCGAGGCCCTGCCTGGCGATGCCGTGCTCACTGCCTATGTGCTCGCCACGGCGCACGCCGCGCGGCAGGCGCTGCCGGATGTGGCGCGCGATGCCATGCTGAATGGTCTGCAGGCATTTGTCGCCGGCCGGTTGCCGGCCGAAGGCATCGGCTTTGCCGACGGCCATCTGCGCAAGCTTGCCGCCATCGAAGCGCTGGCGCGCTACGGTCAGGCCACGCCGGACATGCTGGAGGCGCTGCCGCTTGGGGCAGACAAGATGGCGCCGGATCGATGGCCGACTTCCGCGCTGATCGATTACCTGTCGATCCTGCAGCAGCTCGCCAGCGTGCCCGGGCGCGAGGCCCGGCTGAAACAGGCCGTGGCGCTACTGCGTGCCCGCATGGACTTGCGCGGCACCACGCTCAACTGGGCGGGCGGCACGCGCGACGATCTGTGGTGGCTGATGGTGTCGCCCGACCTCAACGCTGCGCGTGCGCTGGCGGTACTGCAAACGGTGCCCGAGATGCAGGGCGAGCTGCCGCGGCTCGCGCGCGGACTGATGGCGCGGCAAAAACAGGGGCGCTGGGATCTGACCACGGCCAATGCCTGGGCGCGCATCGCACTGGACCGCTTTTCGGGACAGTTCGAAGCCGTGCCGGTGAGCGGCCAGACGCGCGTCGAACTCGCCGTGGCGAGCCGCACAATGAACTGGCCGAAACCGCAGGGCATTGCGTTGCCGTGGCCGGCCGCTGGCGGCGAGCTGCGCCTGATGCACCACGGCGGCGGCAAGCCATGGGTCACGGTGGTGAGCCGCGCGGCGGTGCCGTTGAAAATGGCGATGAGCGCCGGTTACGCCATCAGGCAGAGCGTGGTGCCGCTGCAGCAGGCGGTCGCCGGCAAGTGGTCGCGCGGCGACCTCGCGCGGGTGACGCTGACGATCGAGGCCCAGGCCGACATGAGCTGGGTGGTGGTCGACGCGCCGGTGCCTGCCGGGGCGAGCGTGCTGGGCAGCGATCTCGCAGGCGAATCGGCGCTGCTGGATCGCGGCAACCGCGGCACGGGCGCCGCCTGGCTGGCGTTCGAGGAGCGCCCGTTCGAGCGCTATCGCGCGTATTACGCCTGGGTACCCAGGGGCAGCTTCACGCTCGGCTACACGCTGCGGCTGGACAATCCAGGCCGCTTCAAACTGCCGCCGACGCGGGTCGAGGCCATGTACCAGCCCGGGCAGTTCGGCGAACTGCCCAACGCCGATTGGGACGTGATGCCGTGAGGCTGCGCGTCTGGACGGCGGCGGGTGCCTGTGCGGCGCTGACGGCCTGCGGTACGGCGCCGGACCTGGCGCAGATTCAGCGCCAGCATCCGCCGTCGTCAGCCTGGCTGCTGGATCGCCATGGCGCGGTGATGCAGGAGGTGCGTGTCGACTTCCGTCGCCGGCAGGGCGAATGGCAGGCGCTGGCCGCCATCTCGCCTGCCTTGCAGCAAGCCGTGGTGAGATTCGAGGACAAGCGATTCGCCGACCATGGTGGCGTGGATCTGCGCGCGCTGGCCCATGCGCTGTGGCAAAACCTCAAAGGCGAAAAGCGGCGCGGCGCCAGCACGCTGACGATGCAGCTGGCGGGATTCCTGCAGCCCGGGCTCGCCTCGGGCGCGCGCAAGGGCGTGGTGGGCAAGCTCCGGCAGATGGCGGCGGCGTGGCGGCTCGAACGCCACCTCACCAAGCCGCAGATTCTGGAGGCGTATCTCAATCTGGCGCCGTTCCGCGGCGAGGCGCGCGGGGCGGCGGCGGCGTCGGCGATGCTGTTCGGCAAGGGCGCGTCGGCGCTGACCCGGGATGAAGCCCTGCTGCT
>DAOMWT010000181.1:0-3755 GCA_035436705.1 Thiobacillus sp.
GGACGTGACGGCGCCGGCCGCGGCCAGCGCCGTCACGTCCGACACGTCGAGCGCCGCCAGCCGCGCATGGATGCGCGCGCGCAAATCGTTATGGTCGAGAAAATCCCAGAACGCCTGGGCGGTAGTGGCAAACCCACCCGGCACCTTGACCCCCGCGCCCGCCAGATGGCGGATCATTTCGCCGAGCGAGGCATTCTTGCCGCCCACGCGCGGCACATCCGCGATCGACAAGGCATCCAGCGGCACAATATAGTCAGCAGACATAGGTGGGCTCCATGAATGATTACAGCGTATTTTGCGTGTCCGACCACACCGGCGTGACGGTCGAAGCCGTCGCCAAGAGCGTGCTGGCGCAGTTCCCGCGTCTTGAGTTTAGCCTGATTACGCTGCCCTTCGTCGACAGCGCCGGGAAAGCCCAGGCCGCCGCCGCGCGCATTGCTGCCGCGCCCCGCGCCCTGGTGTTTTCCACGCTGACCGACCCTGCGTTGCGTGGCGTCTTGCGCAGCGCAGGTGCGGGCCTGTTCGACGTATTCGAACTGCTCGCTCCCGCCGTCGAGGCCGCGCTCGGCCAGACCGCCATCCCCAGCGGCGGCCGCACCCACGGCATGGCGCCCGACTACGAGGCGCGCATGGACGCCGTCAACTTTGCGCTCAACCTGGACGACGGCCTCAGCCCCGAACGCCTCGGCCAGGCCGATCTCATCCTGGTCGGCGTCTCGCGCGTCGGCAAAACCCCCAGCGCGCTCTACCTCGCCCTGCAATACGGCCTGCGCGTCGCCAACTATCCACTCACCCCGGACGACCTTGCCCATCCCACGCTGCCTGGCGTCCTGCTCGCCCATCTGCCGCGGCTGCGCGCCCTGACCCTGTCGGCCGGGCGCCTTGCCGCCATCCGCCAGGCGCGCTACCCCGACAGCCGCTACGCCAGTCCGCAACAATGCCGCGCAGAGCTGGTTGCCGCCGAGGCGCTCTTCAAACGCCATGCCCTGCCCGTCCTCGATACCACCCGCATGTCGGTGGAGGAAATCGCGGCGCGCCTGCGGCACCCCTGAACGGCGCCGGTTAGACCGCCTGCTCTCAAGTTTTCCGCCGCTCGACCGTTTGAACAGGCGTCTTGGCGTCGATGCAGCCTGCGGTGCGCATCCCTGCCCTTGTTCAAACACCAGGAGTTTGCAGATGTCCGGCCATTTATCGAACCCCCGTTCACGCGCCGTCGCAGCAGGTTTGCGGACGACTTGACGATCGCAAGCACCGGGAATTTCGCCCGAGAAATCACAGTTTGAACCCTATGCACACCGAGATCGCCGCCCCTGCGAAGGTCGGGCGGCGTCCGGCTCGTCCCTCAGCCTGGCGGCGCGCGCTGCTCGCGGGCTTTGTCGCCCAATTGCTGCTGATCCTGTTCGTAACCGCCATCGGCTTGCAGCAGCTCAGGATGACCGCCGACAACCTCGGCACGGTTGTCGACGTCCACATGCGCAAGCTGAGCCTCACCAAGACCATGATGACCGCCGCCCGCGAACGCACGCTCAGCATGCTCAGGCTGGCCCAGAGCGACGACCCGTTCGAGCGGGACGGATTTTTCATGCAGTTCAACGCGGGCGGTTCGGACTTTGCCAATGCGCGGATAGCGCTGCTGAGGATGCCCCTGAGCAGCCGGGAACGCGAGCTGATTGCCCTGCAGGGACAGTTGACCGGCATTGCCATGCAGATTCACAACCGGATTGTCGACACGTTCCGCAACGACGCCGGCCGGAACGCCGAAGAACGGATTCTCGCCGATGCCATCCCGGCGCAGAACAATGTCCTGGACGTGCTCGCGCAACTCGATGCCGAAACCCAGAAAATCGCGCTGGCGGCCAGCCGCGAGGCGCACCAAGCGCACGGGGTTGCGCGCTTCTGGATGTATCTGTTGTCCGGCATTGCCCTGCTGCTGGGGATATTGGTCGCTGCGGCCGTCATTCATTACACCAATCGCGTCAGCCGCGAACGCGAGCATCTCGCCACCCACGACACCTTGACCGGCCTGCCCAACCGCATGCTGTTCATGGATCGCCTGGAGCAGGCACTGGTGCGTGCGCAGCGCCGCAAAACGCTGGTGGGCGTCATGTTCATCGATCTGGACCGCTTCAAGCGCGTCAACGACACCCTCGGCCATGCCATGGGCGACACGCTCATCAGCGAGGTGGCCGGGCGCCTGCGGGCAGCCACGCGCGCCGAGGACATCGTGGCGCGGCTGGGCGGCGACGAGTTCGTCGTGGTCATCGATGCCGCCAAGGTCAACCCTATCCTGCAGGTCGTGGAAAAAATCCTGGCTGTCGTAGGCAAGCCCTACCAGATCGCCGGACGCGAGATTTTTGGCAGCTGCAGCATCGGTGTCAGCGTCTATCCGAATGACGGCGCCGACTCCGGCAGCCTGCTGAAGAATGCCGACACGGCGATGTACACCGCCAAGAGCGGCGGCAGAAACCGCTTCCAGCTTTACGACACGGCGATGAACGCCATGGCGGAAGAAAGACTGCAGCTGGAAACCGAGCTGCACTATGCGCTGCAGCGCAACGAGTTCGTATTTCATTACCAGCCCCAGCTCAACCTGGAAACCGGGCGCATCCACGGCGTCGAGGCGCTGATCCGCTGGAACAACCCGGACAAGGGCCTGCTCGGCCCGGCTGTTTTTCTGGAGCTGCTGGAAGAGTCCGGCGGGATCGTCGGCATCGGGCGGTCGCTTTTGCTGGCGGCCTGTCGTCAGACCGCCAACTGGCATGCCGCCGGGTTCGCCGACCTGGGCGTTGCCGTCAACGTCTCCAGCAAGGAATTCTGGCACGAATCGCTGCTCGCGAACGTACGCGACGCGCTGGAGCAGTCCGGCCTGCCTGCGCAATCGCTGCAGCTCGAACTGACCGAAGGCATCTTCATGGAAAACGTCGACGCGGCTGTAGAGAGAATCCTCGCCTTGAAGGCGCTGGGAATCGCCGTGGCCGTCGACGACTTCGGCACCGGCTACTCGTCATTGGCCCACCTGAAGCGCTTCCCGCTCGATGTCCTGAAAATCGACCGCTATTTCGTCAAGGACATTCAGCACGCCCCGGTCAACGAAGCGCTCATCAGCTCGATTCTCGCCCTGTGCAAGGGGCTGGACCTCGGCACCGTCGCCGAGGGGGTGGAGAACAGGGACCAGCTCGAATCACTGCGCAAGCTCGGCTGCCGCATCGTGCAGGGGTATTTCATCAGCCGGCCGGTTCCGGCGGAGCAGGTCATCGCGCTGCTGGGCCGCGACTGGCTGCAGGAATTCGGCCAGGCTTGAAGCACACGCCCGGGCGGCGCAGGCCGCCTATCGCCTGCGCTGCCGTGCGGCCTCGAATACCGCCACCGCCAGCGCGGCCGACGCATTCAACGATTCGATCCTGCCCGCCATCGGAATCTGTGCGCTCAACTGCGCCGCATCGCGCACCGCGGCGGACAGCCCCGCGCCTTCGTTGCCGGCGACGAGGGCAAGCGGCCCGCCGAGGTCGAGCGCATAGAAATCGCCATCCTCGGCCGGGGCGAGCGCGACGCTGCGGCCGGCAAAGCCTTGCAGCCACGTCACCAGGTCCACCCCCAGCCGCATCGGCAGCACGAACTGCGCACCCTGTCCGCCGCGCAGCGCCTTGGGCGACCAGGGATCGTGGCAGCCCTTGGACAGCACCGCCAGCGTCGCCCCTGCCGCGGCGCCGGTACGCAGCATGGCGCCGAGATTGCCGGGGTCCTGGATATCCTCC
>DAOMWT010000182.1:0-3745 GCA_035436705.1 Thiobacillus sp.
ATGAGACACTTTCCACACCTTAAAGTTCACGGATAATTCGTGCCGAGTCTATAAGGCCCCCCATGCCCCCCCGCTTTGCCATCCTGTTCTGGTACTACAAATCGCCGGGGATCTGCATCGACAGGGTTCGCCTGCTGCGCCGCCTCAATCCGGACCTGCTCATCCTCGGCTTGTACGGCGGCCAGATCGATGATTTTCCCCGTTTCGAGCGTGCCCTCGCCCCCTGGCTGGATGACAATTGGGCTTATCGCGGTAACGGGGATGCCGAATGGAAATGGCGCCATGGCGACCAGATGATCAACCTCTGGTTTCGCGACCGCGGCCAAGGATTCGAGTGGGATACCCTGATCATCATGCAATGGGACATGCTGTTGCTTGGGCCCGCGAGCAAACTCTTTTCGGGCTTGCGCCACGACGAGCTTTACCTGCCCGGGCTTCGCGCTTTGGACGAAATCGAATCGCGTTTCTGGTGGACAAAACCCGGCACCGAAGTGCATGACGATTTTCTCGAATTCAAGGCCTGGCTCAGCGAGCAGCATGGCTCCAAGCCCTTCCCCTTGTATGCCTGCCAGTTTTTCACAGCGGCGCTGCCACGCAGCTTTCTGCAGCGCTATAGCCTGATCCCCAAGCCTGAATTGGGTTTCCTGGAATACAAGATTCCTGCCTATGCGAAGCTGTTCGGCAACCCCATGTGCGACTTGGCAAGTTTTCCGGTTGCCTGGTTCGGCAACCCCCCTCCCGGAAAGCGCAGGACACTGGCCACCACCAAAGCTGACATCCCCCCAAGTACCATCGCAGCGGAATGCCTGACCCCGGGCGGGGCGCGAATGTTTCACCCGGTTACCACCCGTTTTCCTTCCAGCCGGCTCGGGATTGCTGCCTGGGTTGGGCGACAGGCAGCCTTCGCCCTGGCTCGCCGCTTCCGGCAGTATCTGGCGCCCAGCAAATTCACCCGTCGGAAAGTTTAGGTCGCGATGAAAAAACTTTTTCAACGACTGCGCGTCAAGCCCCCCGTTTTCCCGCATGCGCGCCGCCGCTGCGATCTGGTCGTGGTGTCGGCCATCAGCGATGGCGAATGGCCGGGCATGGAAGACCTGCTGGACAGTCTCGCCACCTATCTCGATTGCGACTACGAAACCGTCGTCGCCGACGACGTCACAACCGATGGCGCCTACGAACGCCTGCTCGATGCCGGCTGCTGGGTGGTGCGCAATCCCGAGAAACTCTTTCTGGCAGGAAACGATCTCACGCTGAGGCGTGCTTTCAGCGAAGCGCATCGGCTATTCGATGCCCCCATCTATTTGAAAATCGATCCTGACGCGCTGATCATCGATAGCGGGCTTTTGGGCGCGCTCAGCGCTGCGTTCAGCGCCGCCCCCGGGATCGGCCTGCTCGGCACGTACCGGATCGACTGGAACGGCGAGCCGCGCGACCTCAGCTACTGGAAAGAGCGCATGGTCCGTCGCCGCAAGGACCTGGGCAAGCCCTATGATCTGGCGGTCCGCAACGGCTACCAGATCGGCGACGGCGTGCAGGGCGGCGCCTATGCGCTATCGCGCGATTGCCTGGACGCCATCGTCCGCAGCGGATGGCTTCACGGCGCGGACGATTACCGGCCCTCCGGGATCAAGGGCTTTCATGTTGCCGAGGACAGCCTCATTGCCATGCTGACTTACGCGGCAGGCTATCGGGCAGCGGATATCGGCGGCCCCGGCCAGCCTTTCGGCCTCTGGGACATAGGCCTCCCGATGCCGCCGCATGAGCTGGTCGCGCAGAACCGCCTGCTTACTCACGCAATCAAGTATCGCGATCCCGAATCACTGGAAGCCCGCGATTACTTTCGTGCCCGGCGCGTCGCCCGCAACGCCTCCCGCCGGCCATGACCCGCAGAACCGTCATCCTGTTCCTGAATCCGGACCCAAGGCGCGAGGCTGGCTGCAACCTCAGCCTGCTCAGCCTGATCGCGGGGCTCGATCCCCGCTTTCACCCCGTCGTCGCCATCCCCGAGAACAGCGCCTTCGCCGAATTGCTGCGAGAACGGCATATCGAAACCGTGGATTACAGGATGAACAACTGGTGGTATCCCAGCCAGGAACATTTTTTCCGCAGCGCAGCCGGTTTCCACGCCCGCATCCGGCATTTGGTCGAAATCATCCGCACGCGGCAGGTGAGGGTCGTCCACTCCAACGCGGAATATGCGTTTGAAGGCGCACTGGCGGCCGCGCAGACCAAAACCCCGCACATATGGAACATCCGCCAGGTCTTCGGCGCCGACATGGATATCCTGCGTTTTTTTCCGCTCACGCCTGAAGCGCTGGGGGAGATCATGGCCGGCTTGTCCGACCGCATCGTACCCAATGCGCAGCCATTGATCGGCACTTTCCCGGACAGCATACCAACAGGCAAATTCCACGTCATTCCAAGCGGCGTCAAGCTGACGGACCCCCCGGGCAAATCAGCCGCCCATGCCGCATTGCGCAAGCGTCTGGCGTTGCCGCAAGCAACCCGGCTGATCGTCACCATGGGACGCATCAGCCCCGAGAAGGATCTGAAAACGTTTATCGACACTGCCCGCGAACTGCTCCGCCGGCGGCCTCGCGAAAATCTGCATTTCGCCCATTTCGGCAGTGTGAACAACGCCGTCTACTTCGATGAGCTGAAGGACTCCCTCGGCAGCCTGTCCGCTTCGGTCACGTTTGCGGGTACGGCAGAGGCGCCGCTGGACATCCTTCGCGGCGCCGACATCCTGTTATTCACCTCGACGTCGTTCGAAGGATTGGCGCGCGTCTGCATGGAATCCCTGCTCGTGGAACTGCCTGTCGTATCCACCCGCTGCCTGGGGCCCGAGGAGTACCTGATCGATGGTGAAACAGCACTGCTTGCCGACCCAGGCGATGTCGGCAGACTTGCCGACCAGGTCGAGAAGCTGCTCGACCAGCCGGAGCTTGCCGTCAGCCTGGCGCAGGCCGGCGGCCGTCTCGTGCGCGAAAGATACGGCGAAGAACGGGTGTGCGCGCAGTGGATGGCGCTCTACGACACGCTGCTCAAGGCAGGGCCGCGGAACAGCCGCATGCCGTCTGCAACGGCCGAGGCGGCGATCAACCTGATCAGCCTGTGCGGGCAGCTGGGCGAGCAGCTCCAGCAACAGGAGCGGCGCCTGCAGGAGGCGGAAAAGCTGACACGCATCATCGGCCTGCCTATCCAGGCAGGCAAACGGCTGGCCAGGGCGCTTTATCCTTTTTCCGGGAGGCGCAAGTGAAACCGGGGATTCTCGAAACGCTCAAGCGCAGTTACTGGAAAAAACGCGAGCAGTACGCCATCTGGCGGCGCCAATACGCGCCGGCGGAAATCCGCCGGCGCGCAGCACTGCGTCTGCACGCCTGGCGGCATCCCGTCGTCGAGATCGAAGGCGTCAGGCTATACCGGGGTCGCGGACTGAGCATCCCGGTGCTGGAAAGCCTCAAGGCAAAATGCTATGAAACGCCCGAAGCCCGCATTGTCGGCCATGCGCTCCAGGCCGGCGATACCGTTCTCGAGCTGGGAACAGGACTGGGCTTTATTTCATCCCTGTGCGCCAAGCGCATCGGCGGCGACAACGTGTATTCTTTCGAAGCAAACCCCGCATTGCGGCGCGCGATCCTGAAAAACTACCGGCTCAATGCCCTGTCGCCGCGGCTTGAAATTGCGCTTCTATAGACTCGGCACGAATTATCCGTGAACTTTAAGGTGTGGAAAGTGTCTCATT
>DAOMWT010000183.1:0-3680 GCA_035436705.1 Thiobacillus sp.
CAGCCGGTTTTGCGGCTCCTGCAGCAGGCCGTCGAGGCTGTCCTGACCCGCCGCCCAGTTGGCCAGGTGCGACTCGTAAAACAAGCCGCTGCGCACCAGCGCGGTACGCAGGGCGAGCGCCAGTTCGGCCGGCAGCGCGGGCGGCTGGTCGAGCAGGGGGCCGGGCGGGACGAGGGTGGGCAGGGTCGGGTGCTGCGGCAGGCGCTGCATCAGCTCGCTCAGCATGCGCGCGGTCTGGCTCAGTTGCGGCGCATCGCTGGCCGCGGTTTCGGGGGCTTCGAGCAGGAACACCGGCTGCGGCATGTGGCCGGCAAAGCGCAGGCGCAGGGTGTCGCCGGCGGCAGCCGGCTGGGGCAGGCGCATGGCGACGGTCTGGCCGTCGATTTCGACCAGCGAAATGCCTTTTGCCTGGCTCCTCACCAGGCCGGCGAGCGTCTGGCCGATTTTCAGGTGCTCGAACGCCGCGCGCGGCGCGGCCTGGTCGCGCTCGACCGCGTCCAGCACGGGCTGGACGGCCAGAATGCGGGACAGGGCCTGGGCCGGATACATGCGGGGCGGGCCTTACGCCCGCTGCGCTCCGTAAGCGTCGACGCTGCGCTGGCCGGTGCGCGCCATGCTCAGGCGCTGCTGCAGCTCGTGCAGGCGCGGCTCGGTGAGCGCGCGGATCTTGGCGTCGTTCTGCAGGATGGTGCGGATGATCGCCACCTTGGCGCGCTGTTCGGTTTCGTTCAGCGGCACCGGCGCGGCCTGCATCAGGCTGCCGACGTAGCCCTGGCAGCGCTGCTCCAGCGCGGCCAGATGATCCCATTCGCCCTGGCTGGCGGCGTCCAGCATGGTGCCGGTGAGCTCGGAGAGCGATTCGTAGGCGGTGAGCATTTCGTTGCTGGTCATCATGGGCTCCGGTTCGGTTCAGGCTGCAACGTGTTGTTTGGAGGAAGAGGCGGGCTGCCCGCTGGCGCCGATCTGCTGCCAGGCGCCGTGCAGTTCGTGCAGCAGGCCCAGCACTTCTTCGAGCGGGGCGGCCTGGTTGTTGACGTGGGCGAGCATCAGGCGCTGGTTCATATAGTCGTACAGCGCATCCAGCTGCAGTGCGATGTCGCTGCCCTGCTGTGGATCGAGCGCGGCACGCAGGCCGTCCAGGATGATGTTGCTGGCCTTGCTGATGGCCGCGCATTTTTTGGCGACATTGCCCTCGTTCATATGCTTGATCGCCATCCGCACCGCCAGTTCGGCGCCTTCGTACAGCATGACGATGAGCTGGTGCGGGCTGGCCGCGACGACACCGGTTTCCAGGCCGACACTGGCGTAGGCATGCGCGGCGCTTCTCGTATTGGTGTACACGTCTTTCTCCTTGTTTACTTGTTCTGGCTGCTGCCGGGCAGGTTGGCGAGCTGCTGGGTCAGAAAAGCGCTGGTGCTATTCATGCTGCTGAGCATGGTGTCGAGCGCGGAAAACTGCGCGCGGTAGCGTTTCTCGATCTGCACCAGCCGCGCTTCCAGCTGTTCCTGGCGCTGGTCCAGGAGCTTGATGCTGGTGTCGATGCCGTTGGTGCGCGCCTTGAGGCTGCCGTCGTCGCCGAGAGCGGAGTCGATGTACTGGCTGATCCGGGACGCATAGCCCTGGCTGAACGCCGCGTTGCCACGGGCACCGAGCGTGCCGCCGGCGATGCGCAGCGCCAGGCCTTCGCTGGCGTCTCCGGCGGCGCCGGTCAGTGTTTGCCCGCTGCCGCTTGCCGTGGCGCCATTGATCGAGCCGGCGATGTCGACGCCGGCGGTGACGACGGGGGCGGCGCCGAACAGGCTGTCCTTGGCGCTGCCACCGGTAACGGCGGCCTGCGAGATGCTGCCGTAGAGCGCCGAGGCGATGCTGAGCACGCCGCCGTTTTGCGTCACCAGCACGCTGCCGGCGGTGCCGGTGGCACCATTCACCTTGCTCTGAATTTCGGCAGCCAGCGCATCGACGTTGGCGTAGGTGGTAGCGGCAAGAGTCACACTGACCGCCTTGCCGTCGACGGTCAGGGTGAGCACGTCGTTCACCCCAGCCGTCACGGTCAGCGCAGCGGCCTGGCTGCCTTGCGTGCTACCCTGCGTCGCCAGTTGGCTGACGTTGACGGCGTAGCTGCCGGGAACGGTCTTGGCGGTGCTGGCGCTGTAGTTGACCAGGCTGTCGCTGGTTTTCCCCATCTTGGCGAACAGCGCCGCGATGTCGTCGAAATTCTTGTCGATGGCGGTATTGAGCTTGGCGTTGTCGAGCGCCAGCGTGCCGTCGCGGGTAAAGCCGACGCCGATCTGCGACAGGGTGGTGAGCGCGCCGCCGCTGTCGACCGAGCCATTCAGCAGGCTGCGCATCTCCACCTGGATCGCGCGCGCGGTGGAATCGCCCAGCAGCGCGCCGTTCTGCGCGCCGGGGCCATTGAAGGCGGTGAGGTTCTTGAGCGTTCCGCTGGCGTTGTTGTAGGCCTTGACGAAGGCTTCGACCGCAGCGGTGACGGCCCTGGTGTCGCGGCTGACAGCCAGCGTCAGTTTTTCGCCGGCATTCGCCTGGACCAGGTTCAGGGTGACGCCCTCGATGGCGTTCTTGACGGTGTTGGTGGGCTGCGTCACCGCGATGCCGTCGATTTCCAGCAGGGCGTCGCGCGCCGCGGCCTTCTGGCTGAGGTTTTTGCCGCTGCCGGCGGCAGCCGTCGGATCATAGGCCAGCGCCGACAGGCCGCCGCCGTCGAGGCCGTTGCCGTCGCCGTCGGCCACGCTGATTTTCAGGCTGTTGGCCGCGCCGCTGTCGGCGGCGGTGAGCACCAGGCGGTTGCCGGCGGCGCCGCCGTCGTTGACGATGGTGGCGGTGACGCCCGCATTGGCGGCATTGATCGCATCGCGCACGCCGGCCAGCGTGTTGTTGGCCGGGTCGATGCTGATGCTTTTCACGGCCTTGCCGGCATTGGCGGTAAAGCTGTTCGAAACGCTGTCGTAGCTGCCGAACTGGATCGTCAGCGTGCCCGAGCCGACGACGTCGTCGGTCGAAGCGTAGCCGGCGGACGCCAGTTTATGCTGCTGCGCCAGCTGCTTGACCTCGATCTGGTAGCTGGCCGGGATGGCCTTGCCGCCGGCGCTGGCGCCGAGCACCTTGGTATCGGACGAGACGGCGCTCAGCGCCTGGAATTTGCTGCCGCTGCCGAGATCCTGCAGGGCGCTCTGAAAGCCGGCGAGCGTGCCGCGCAGCTGGCCGAAAGCGGACAGTTTCTGGGTGTAAACCGCCTCCTGCCTGGTCAAGGCGGCAAGCGGCCTGCGTTCGGCCGCCATCAACTGTTCGACGATACCGTTGACGTCGAGTCCCGATCCGATTCCGGCGGCTGCAACCATGTTCGTCTCCTCAGGCTTCGCGGTTGATCAACAGACCCTGCATGCGGTCTATGGATTTGGAAATAGCCAGCATTTCCTCGCTGGGAAACTGGCGCAGCACCTCCTCGGTTTCGGTATCGACCATCTTGACGACGGTGCGTCCGCTGTCCTGGTCGAGCGAAAACTGGATGCTGGATGAAATCGACTGCACGTACGCATTGGCCGACTGCACGGCGGCTGCGACCGCTTCCTGGGTGACGGGCTGCGCGGGCGCAAAGACGGGATTGTCGAGCGTGGCGCGCTGCGCGGGGGTGACGGGGGCAGTTGGCATCACTAGTCGGTACG
>DAOMWT010000184.1:0-3660 GCA_035436705.1 Thiobacillus sp.
CCGGCAAAAGCAGGCTTTGTTTCGAACTGCGCAATTCTTTACAAAAAAGCGATCTTCCAGCCCGACCAGGCCCGACAGGACGAGGCCGCGCTCCTCGGCGGGCAGGCCGCCGTCGACCGGGCCATGGGCAAAAGCCAGCACGCGCAGGCCGGCCTCCGCCAACTCGTCCTGCGCCGCGAGCAAGCGGGTTTTCACGGCGCCATCGAGCGGCGCAACCATGGCGTCGAACTGCGCGAAATCGCAGGTCTCAAGCACCGTTTCCAGCGCCCCCTTGCAGTAAAGCATGCGCCCCTGCGGGGTTTCGCACAGCACCGACATGCGCTTGCGGTCGGTGTCGAAGGGTATCTCGTCGATGCGCGCGTAGCCGTCGAGCGCGCCGGCCGCCTGCCGGCCCATACCGGCCAGCGCCACCTCCATCGGGTCGCCCAGCCAGGCCTGCTTGCCCTGATTGCCTGTTTCTTTCAGGTTGTGGCAGAGCGCGGCATTCACGAACAGCGCGCGGTGATCCGCCGCCAGACGCGGCTGCGCCGCGATGTCTTCTGGTTTGAAGAATCCGCCTCCCAGCCATAGACGCCGCACCGACATCCGGTTCTGCGTCAGCGTGCCGGTCTTATCGGAAAGGATCACCGTGGTCGAGCCGAGCGCCTCCACCGCGGGCAGGTGCCGCACCAGCGCGTTGCGCTTCGCCATGCGCTGCGTCGCCATCGCCAGCGACAGCGTCACCGTCGGCAGCAGGCCTTCCGGCACGTTGGCGACGATGATGCCGATGGCGAACAGCAGGTTCTCCCAGAACGGCAGGCCGAGCGCCTGGCCGACCAGGAAGAACGCGCCGCCGATGCCGCTGGCAAGCATGGCCACCATGCGGGAAAGCCGCTTGATCTCGCGCTGCAACGGCGATATGGCTGCGCCTGCCGTCTGCGTCAGATGGGCGATGCGGCCAAATTCGGTGCGCATGCCGGTGGCATAGACCACCGCGCGCGCCTGGCCCGACACCACCGAGGTGCCGGCCAGCACGATGTTTCTGGCAAAGAGCGGCGACCTCTCCGGATGGGGGCCGGCGCTGCGTGCCTCGGGCAGCGACTCGCCGGTGATCGTCGCGGTGTTGACGCGCAGGCCGAACGCCTCGACCACCCGGCAGTCGGCCGGCACGAAGTCGCCCTCCTCCAGCAGCACGATGTCGCCGGGCACCAGTTCGCCGGCAAGCTGCCGCACCACTTCGCCGCCGCGCAATAGCGTCGCCTGCTGCGGCAGCAACTGGCGCAGCGCGTCGACCGCGCGTTCGGCCTTGTATTCCTGCCAGAAGGAAAAAACGCCGTTGACTAGGATGACGCCGACAATGGCGATCCCCAGCCGGGCCATGCCCTGGCCGGGCTGGAAATACTCGGCGAAAAACGCCAGCGCCGCGCCCAGCCACAGGATGACGGCGAAGAAGTGGGTGAACTCGCGGGCGAAGCGCAGCAGCAGGGACTCGCGCCTCACCTTCTCGACGCGGTTGGGGCCGAATTCCGCCAGCCGGCGCCGCGCCTCGGACGCAGTCAGCCCCGCAGCCGAGGTATGCAGGCTGGCGAAGGACTGCTCGACAGTAAGGGTTTGAATGTGCACGAGGGGCCCGGCGACGCATCCTGTTTGTTCAACATAGACACAACGGCCCCGCTGCGGACAGTCGCGGTGCGGCGGAGGCGGCGGTTTTCCGCCGATATGCCTGAATCCGGCGCTCCGACCCGGCCTCCGCTCATGCCGGTCCGCGCAACACGGTCTACGCTTCGGTTTGGGCGGCGAATGCCGGCCTGCTCCCGCCAAACCCTACTGGATCACCCATGGAAATCCTGTTCTTGACCGCCCTGATCGTGCTCAACGGCGCATTCGCCATGTCGGAAATAGCCCTGGTGACGGCGCGCCGAGCCCGCCTGGCGCGGCTGGCCGAGGACGGCGACGCCGCGGCAGCGGTCGCGATGAAACTGCACGACGATCCGACGCGCTTCTTGTCGACGGTGCAGATCGGCATCACCTCGATCGGCATCCTCAGCGGGATCGTCGGCGAGGCGGCGCTGGCGCAGCCGCTGGCGCTGTGGCTGCAGTCGCTCGGGCTGGAAACGGAAGCCAGCCGCATCGCCTCGACCGCGCTGGTGGTCGTCGTCATCACCTATGTCTCGATCGTGGTCGGCGAACTGGTGCCGAAGCGCATCGGCCAGTTCAATCCCGAGGGCATCGCCCGCCGGGTGGCGCGCCCGATGCACCTGCTGGCGATTCTGGCGCGCCCCTTCGTGCGCCTGCTGGCGGGGTCGACCGATGCGATCCTGCGCTTGCTGGGCAAGCAGCCGTCCAGCCAGGATGGCGTGATCGAGGAGGAAATCCACGCCCTGCTGGAGGAAGGTTCGGAAAGCGGCGCGATCGAGCAGCAGGAACGCGACATGGTGCGCAACGTGTTCCGCCTCGACGAACGGCACATCAACTCGCTGATGATCCCGCGCGCCGACATCGTCTATCTCGATACCAGCCTGCCGCCGGAAGAAAACCTGCGGCGCGTCGCCGAATCGGAACACTCGCGTTTTCCGGTCTGCCGTGGCGGGCTCGACGAGGTGCTGGGCATCGTCACCGCCAAGCAGCTGCTCAACCAGAGGCTGCGCGGCGGCGACGTTGACCTGGCCGCGCGGCTGACGCCGGCGGTGTATGTGCCGGAAAGCCTCACCGGAATGGACCTGCTGGAGCACTTCCGCGCATCCGACACCCAGATGGTGCTGATCATCGACGAATACGGCGAGATCAACGGCCTGGTCACGCTGCAGGACGTGCTGGAAGCGGTGACCGGCGAATTCAAGCCGCACAACCAGGAAGACGCCTGGGCGGTGCTGCGCGAGGACGGCTCCTGGCTCCTCGACGGCCTGATCCCGATCCCCGAGCTCAAGGACAGGCTCGGCCTGAAAACCGTGCCCGAGGAACACAAAGGCCGTTACCACACGCTGAGCGGGCTGGTGATGTGGCTGTCCGGACGGCTGCCGCAGACCGGCGACATTCTGGCCTGGGAGAACTGGCGGCTGGAGGTGGTCGACCTCGACGGCAAGCGCATCGACAAGATCCTCGCCACGCCGATTTCGCCCGCAGAAGGCACGCCGCCCGACGCGCCGGCCTGACGCCTTCCGGGCGCCCTCGCGCCCACAGCGAATCAGGCCTTCTCGCCGGCCGCCAGCAGCATGCCGCCCCACGGCAGCGCGCCAGGAATGCGCTGTTCCAGCACCCTCGCCCAGCGCGTTCCCCCCGGCAGATAAATCGCCGCACGCAATGTCAGCTTACGCACCGGCAAGCCGGAAAACAGCGCACGCACTTCGCCTGCGCCATGCCAGCGGGCGCCGCGATAGGCGCCGCTGCCGCCGCCCCGTCCCTTTTGCCGATACAGCAGGCTGCTCCGGTTGAGCCAGCCAATGGCGAAGCGGCGGCGCGCCACCCGCACGGCCTCGGCCACGGCCTGCCGCTCGTCGTCGACAAAACAGAGCGCGGCGATGGACAGCACATGCTCGAAGCTGGCGTCGGCGAACGGCAGGGCGCGCGCGTCCCCCTCCACCCAGTTCACGGTCCCGGGACTGCGGGCGCGGGCGTAGTCCAGCCACGCGGAATCGGGATCGAGCCCGGTCGCGGCGAGACCATCGGCCGCGGCGCGGCGGG
>DAOMWT010000185.1:0-3556 GCA_035436705.1 Thiobacillus sp.
ATGGCGCTACTGTCTCAAATTCCGGGATGGGTGGGGGGAGTTATGCAGACCTTCCTTAAGGCAAACGGACGTGGTCTTTTCGAGATTGGATGGCGAGAGCTTATAGCCGGGGATGGCGCACCCTGGCTCGGCCTCAAGGGGGCAGCCGAGAAGCCAGCCGTTTACGGCCGCTTGGCCCTGTCGGCGCCTTGCGCCAGGGAAACCGCGCTCAAATGACCGTGGCTTACACGATGTCAAGGTGATCCAGCCCCGCCATCATGTCGCGCCCCTTGGCTTCCTGGCCGTGCAGCTTGATCTTCAGGCGTAGGTCGTTGAGGCTGTCGGCGTTCCTGAGCGCGTCCTCGTAGGAAATCATCCCCGCTTCGTAGAGGTCAAACAGCGCCTGGTCGAAGGTCTGCATCCCCAGTTCGCGCGACTTGGCCATGATTTCCTTGATCTCGTGGACGTGACCCTTGAAGATCAGGTCGGCGATCAGCGGCGAGTTCAGCAGGATTTCCACCGCGGCGACGCGGCCGGTGTTGCCCTTCCTGGGGATCAGGCGCTGCGAGATGAAGGACTTGAGGTTCAGCGACAAATCCATCAGCAGCTGGTCGCGCTTTTCCTCGGGGAAGAAGTTGATGATGCGGTCGAGCGCCTGGTTGGCGCTGTTGGCGTGCAGGGTCGACAGGCACAGGTGGCCGGTTTCGGCGAAGGCGATGGCGTATTCCATGGTGTCGCGGTCGCGGATTTCGCCGATCAGGATGACGTCGGGCGCCTGCCGCAGGGTGTTCTTCAGCGCCGAGAACCAGTTGTCGGTGTCGATGCCGACTTCGCGCTGGGTGATGATGGATTTCCGGTGCTCGTGCACGTATTCGATCGGGTCTTCGACCGTGATGATGTGGTCGGCGGCGTTCTCGTTGCGGTAGCCCACCATCGCCGCCAGCGAGGTCGATTTGCCGGTGCCGGTGCCGCCGACGAAGATCACCAGGCCGCGCTTGATCATCGCGACGTCGCGCAGGATCGGCGGCAGGTTGAGGTCCTCCATCTTCGGAATCCTGGTGTTGATGGTCCGCATCACGACGCCGATGCGCCCCTGCTGCACGAAGACGTTGACGCGGAAACGGCCGATCTCGGGCGGGCTGATGGCGAAGTTGGATTCGTTGGTGGCCTCGAAATCCTTCCACTGCTTCTCGTTCATGATGGCGCGCGCCAGTTCGCTGGTGTGCGCGGGGGTCAGGCTCTGGTTCGACACCGGGGTGATCTTGCCGTCGATCTTGATGGCGGGCGGAAAGCCGGCAGTGATGAAGAGGTCGGATGCATTCTTCGTCAGCATCAGGCGCAGCAGGTCGTGGACGGTTTTTTCGGCGTTCATCGTTCAGCCCTCAACCCAAAAATGCGTCTTTGTTCTGCGCCGCGTTGCGCGCCACGCCGGCGGAAATGACATTGCGCTTGACCAGATCCTGCAGGTTCTGGTCGAGCGTCTGCATGCCGAGGTTGCCGCCGGTCTGGATCGACGAATACATCTGCGCGACCTTGTTCTCGCGGATCAGGTTGCGGATCGCCGGGGTGCCGATCATGATCTCGTGCGCGGCGACGCGGCCGTTGCCGTCCTTGGTTTTCAAGAGCGTCTGCGAGATCACCGCGCGCAGCGATTCGGACAGCATCGAGCGCACCATTTCCTTCTCCGCCGCCGGGAACACGTCGACCACGCGGTCGATGGTCTTGGCGGCGGACGAGGTGTGCAGGGTGCCGAACACCAGGTGGCCGGTTTCGGCGGCGGTGAGTGCGAGGCGGATGGTTTCCAGGTCGCGCAATTCGCCCACCAGGATGACGTCCGGGTCTTCACGCAGCGCCGAGCGCAGGGCGTTGCTGAACGACAGCGTGTGCGGTCCGACCTCGCGCTGGTTGATCAGGCATTTCTTGCTCTGGTGGACGAATTCGATCGGGTCCTCGACGGTGAGGATGTGCGCGTACTGGTTTTCGTTGACGTAGTCCATCATCGCCGCCAGCGTGGTCGACTTGCCCGAACCGGTGGGGCCGGTGACGAGCACGATGCCGCGCGGCTGGTCGGAGATTTCCTTGAAGATGGGCGGGCAGTTGAGCTCCTCCAGCGTCAGCACTTTCGACGGAATCGTCCGGAACACCGCCCCCGCGCCGTACTGCTGGTTGAAGGCGTTGACGCGGAAACGCGCCAGCGAGGGAATCTCGAACGAGAAGTCGATTTCCAGCGTTTCCTCGTACACCTTGCGCTGGCTGTCGTTCATGATGTCGTACACCATGCGGTGCACGTCCTTGTGGTCCATCGGCGGCAGGTTGATGCGGCGGATGTCGCCGTTGACGCGGATCATCGGCGGCAGACCTGCCGACAGGTGCAGGTCGGACGCCTTGTTTTTGACGGCAAATGCCAGCAGTTCGGAGATATCCACGCGTGCCTCGTTCAGTGTTGGATGGGGTTTTGTCAGATAATAAGCGCTATGGATAACGGCCCGAAAACACGCAAACTTGAGCCCGGGATGACGGCTACGGATTCCATGCCAGCTGAGCGTTTGCATGCCGTGCAGGCGCGGATTGCAGATGCCGCAGCCGAGGCGGGACGCGAGCCTGCGGCGGTGCGCCTGCTGGCGGTGAGCAAGACCTTTGGCGATGCTGCCGTGCGTGCTCTGGCGGATGTCGGCCAGCGCGAGTTTGGCGAAAATTATGTGCAGGAAGCACTGGAAAAACAGGCGGCCTTGCGTGATCTGCCACTCGAATGGCATTTCATCGGACCGATCCAGAGCAACAAGACGCGGGTGGTCGCCGAGAATTTCAGTTGGGTGCACAGCATCGACCGGCTGAAGATAGCCGAGCGGCTGTCCGCCCAGCGTCCGCCCGGCTTGCCGCCGCTGCAGGTCTGCATCGAGATCAATGTAAGTGGCGAGGCCAGCAAGGGCGGCGTGGTTCCGGCTGAACTGCCCGCGCTGGCCGGGGCCGTATCGCAACTGCCAGGCCTGCGATTGCGCGGACTGATGGCGATTCCCGCCCCGACGCCGGACGTGGCGGCGCAGCGTGCGGCATTCCGGCTGGTGCGTGAACAGCTTGATGCGCTGCGCGCGCACGGCCACACACTCGATACCCTGTCGATGGGCATGTCGGGCGATCTGGAAGCGGCGATACTGGAAGGCGCGACCATCGTGCGTATCGGCACGGCACTCTTTGGTGAGAGGACAAAAAATGCATAAAGTGAGTTTCATCGGCGGCGGCAACATGGCCGCCGCCATCGTGGGCGGCCTGATCGCCAGCGGCACGCAGCCCACCGACATCGAGGTGGTGGAAATCAACGCCGATGCGCGGGCGCAACTGTCCGCGCGTTTCGGCGTCGTGACCCACACGGACCTGTCGCAGGCGCGGCTGCATCCCCTGGTCGTGCTGGCAGTGAAGCCGCAGACCCTGCCCGAGGTGGCGGCGGCGCTGGCGCCGCGCCTTGCCGGCCAGCTGGTGGTGTCGATTGCCGCCGGGGTGCGGGTGGCCGATCTCACTCGCTGGCTGGGAGGGCACGAGCGCATCGTGCGCGCCATGCCCAACACTCCGGCGCTGGTGC
>DAOMWT010000186.1:0-3469 GCA_035436705.1 Thiobacillus sp.
GCGAGACGCTGTTCAACTGGCTGGGGCAGGATCTGCCCGGCTGGGCTTGCCTGGACCTGTTTGCCGGCAGCGGCGCGCTGGGTTTCGAGGCGGCTTCGCGCGGGGCGGGGCGCGTCGTCATGATCGAGCGCGATCCCAAGGCGATCGGCGCGCTGGAAAAAAACCGCACCACGCTCGGCGCCGGCCAGGTCGACATCCTGCGGGCCGATGCGCTGGCCTGGCTGGCGAACAGCCGCGAAACCTTCGACCTGATTTTCGTCGACCCGCCGTTCGACAGCGGAGTGGCCGGGACGGTGCTCGCCGAGCTGGCGCGCCATCTCGAATCCGGCGGCCAGGCGTATATCGAGCAGGCTGCTCCGGTGGTCGCGCCGCCGGGGCTGACCGTCCGTCGCAGCGGGCGCGCGGGGCGCTCGCATTTTGCGCTTCTTGTTAAGGAATAAGCGATGCTGACTGCTGTCTATCCCGGTACTTTCGATCCCATCACGCGCGGCCATGAAGACCTGGTGCGGCGTGCGGTGCGGCTGTTCGATCGTGTCGTCGTCGCGGTGGCCGAGTCGCGCAATAAACGGCCTTTTTTCGATATGGAGGAACGGGTGGCGATGACGCGCGACGTGCTGGCCGACGTGCCGCAGGTGCGGGTGGAAGGCTTTTCCGGCCTGCTGATCGACTTTGTCGCCGAACAGGGGGCGATTGCGGTATTGCGGGGGTTGCGCGCGGCGTCCGACTTCGAATACGAATTCCAGCTGGCCGGGATGAACCGTAATCTCAAGCCCGATATCGAAACGCTGTTCCTCACGCCGTCGGATCAATACATGTTCATTTCCGCCAGCATGATCCGCGAGATCGCGCAGCTGGGCGGCGACGTGACGCCCTTTGTCCACCCATTGGTGGCGCAGCGATTAAGTGAGAAAATAAGCAGAAACTGATATGACCCGGAGAATGCCATGTCGATGATGATCACGGACGAATGCATCAATTGCGACGTCTGCCTGCCCGAATGCCCCAACGAAGCCATTTCCCAGGGTGATGAGATCTACATCATCGATCCCAACAAATGCACCGAGTGCGTTGGCCACTTCGATACGCCGCAATGCGTGGAGGTGTGCCCGGTCGACTGCATTCCGCTGAATCCGGATTACCCTGAAACGCGGGAGCAATTGCAGGAGAAGTTCCTGCGCCTGACTGCCGGCGAGTAAACGCTCAGGCCATCCTGGCCAGCTGCGCCTCGCCCAGCTCGCCGGTCAGGACATCGGCGACGCGCATGTTGATGCGCGCCAGATGCTCCAGTTGATCGCTCACGGTTCCGCTTGACGCTTCCAGCTCGGCGATGCGTTCGTCCAGCGTTTCGGTCGCGGCATGGATGCGGCTGACGCTATCCAGCCGGCGCTTCAGCTGGCTCTTGTGTTCCCGCACCTGGGTTTCCATCGGTGCGATCAGCGCCTTCAGCCAGGCTTCGGTCTCGCTGTTGGCCAGCTCGAATACCTGCACCACCTTGCTGGCGAGCGTTTCGAAAAAGCGCGCGGTCAGCTGGCTCTGGCCCACGGTCAGCATCTTGAACACGGTGTTGAAGCGTTCGTCGAAGATGCGTTCCAGTCGCGCCATTTCCTTGTGGTATTTGTGCAGGCTGTGGTCGGGCGGGCTGACCGCCGCCAGCCCGTGTTCGTCGCTGAATTTCTGGTACATCGCCGTCATCATGGCGCGGATTTCCTGAATGAGCGCAGCAGAGGCATCCAGATTGCCGTCCAGCTGGCGGAAGAAACGCCCCATCGCATCGAGCAGGCCGGTGCTGAAACGGCTTTCCTCCATCGCCTGCCGGACGCGGCGCACCTCGCCGCTCAGCGTCCGCATGCCCAGCCGCTGGCGCAGCGCATCGACCTGCGAGGCGTACACATTGCGCAGCGCGTTGAACTGCTGCAGGCCATGCTCGAACTGTTGCTTGTCTTCGTTTGCCTTGATCATCATGTGCTGGATGACGTCGCGGTTCTTGCCGCGCAGCCCCTGCAATTCCTCGACCTGATCCTGGATGCCGGCGAGCCGCGTTTCCAGGAGCTCGGTGGCTTTGATCACAACGTCTTCCACCACCGCCTGGGCCGACTCGCTGACCAGCGCCTGCTTGCAGGGGAGCAGTTCCTGGGTCAGGGCCGCTTCCAGGTCGGGCAGCCGGCTTTTCGTTAGCAGGGCCGCATCTCCGCGCACCTTGGCGACCAGCGCCTTGTGCGCCGACACCGGGTAAACCTGGGAGGCCGGCAGGTCGAGCAGCGCAGCGCTGCTGGCCACCTGCTTGGCGATTTCGGCGTCGATTTCGGACGGCGTCCTGAGTTCGTCCCACAGCCCATCGATCTTGTTTAATACGACCAGCCGGGCGCGGCTGGCGGCGTGTATCGGCGCGATGTGCTGGCGCCAGATTTCGATGTCCGATTTGGTGACCCCGGTGTCGGCGGCCAGCAGGAACAGCACCGCATGGGCGTTGGGCAACAGGTTGAGCGTCAGTTCCGGCTCGGTGCCGATGGCGTTGAGCCCCGGCGTGTCGAGAATGACCAGGCCCTGCTTCAGCAGCGGATGCGGAAAATTGATCAGCGCGTGGCGCCAGCGCGGAATCGCGATGCTGCCGTCGCGTGCCAGATTGCGCGCGGCTTCCTCGTCCAGAGGGTTGAGCAGGCCGTAGGCTTCGGCGGTGGCCGCGTCGACGTCGACGGTGTCGGCCAGCCGCATCAGCGTCGCGCTCATGTCATCGGCGGAATCGAGATTGAGCGGAAATTCGGTCCAGGCGGCAGCGTCGCGCTTGAAGTCGCCGATGCCGCCCGCGCGGGCTTTGGTGTCGATCGGCAGCAGCCGCAGCGACGGCCGCTGGGTGGGGGTGTAATACAGTTCGGTGGGACACATGGTGGTGCGCCCGGCGGACGACGGCAGCACGCGCTGGCGGTAATCCGAAAAGAAAATCGCGTTGATCAGCTCGGACTTGCCGCGCGAAAACTCGGCGACGAAGGCCACGTTCAGCGTGTCTTCCTGCAGGCGGCCCAGCAGCTGGCCAAGCCGCATCCCGGATTCGGCGTCGCTCAGTTGCTGCGTGTCGAGCCAGTCGCGCAGCGCTTCGATGCGCACGTACACCGTATCGCGCCAGGCGCTGTAACGCTCGAATTCGTCAACCAGGGCGGTCGGTTTCATGCGGGGGATCACCGGGTATGGCACAGTCGGTTAGCGGCATGTTGACGACAAACTTGACCGCTGCGGCAGGCGGCTCAATGCTGACAGCCGGGACAGTAGAAGCTCGCACGCTGGCCCTGCACGATGCGGCGTATCGGGGTGGCGCAGACCCGGCATGGCTGGCCGGCGCGGTCGTAGACCCGTGTCTGCAACTGGAAATAGCCGAGTTCGCCGCTGCTGCGGACGTAATCGCGCAGCGAGCTGCCGCCCGCGGCGATGGCCGCCGTCAGCACCTGCTTGATCGCCGCCACCAGCCGCGCGCAGG
>DAOMWT010000187.1:0-3404 GCA_035436705.1 Thiobacillus sp.
GGCCCGTCCGGTTTGGCCGCCGCGGCCTCGGCCGGTGCAGGCTCGACGGGGACGGGGTAGGGCAGCTTGCCGCCCAGTTCGGTGTAGCGGCGCTGCAGGCTTTTGGCGTCCGGATTATGGCGCAGGCCTGCGGTCACCGTTTCCAGCGCCTTGCCGCGGTTTTTCTGCTGGTCGTACAGATCCGCCAAGGTCATGTAGGCACGCGGCAGCCTGGGATTCATTTCGATCGCCTGGCGCAGGTTGCCGACGGCCTCGCCCGGTTTCTGCATCATCGACATCGCAATCCCGCGGTTCATCAGCGCCTCCGGGCGCAAGTAGAAGTCCGGCTGGGTGTGCGTCAGGATGTAGTCGAAGTTGTTCACCGCCGCGCCGAGCACGCCGCGCCGGTCCTTGGCCGATGCCGTGCCGCGCGCCCGGTTGACGAAATTGAGTCCGGCGCAGTAATGGTGGACGTGAATGAAGTCGCCGCCCATGGTGCTTTTCCAGGTTTGGAACGCCGCCGAACGCTCGTCGAAACGCGCTGCGCAGTAGGGCGGAAGCGTGGCCATCTCGGCCTTGCTGGGCGCCCAATCGGCCGCTGCGGATTGCACCATCGCGAGCCCGGCGCCCAGAACCAGCATGTTCTTCTTGAAGTGCCGCATCGCCAATTTCCTTTCGCCCCGTTGTTCAATGAAGTCGGGCATCACGCTGCCCTGATTTCGCGCACGGCCAGCCAGTCGAACAGGGTGTCCAGCCCGCGCCAGCGCACGCTGAGCAGCTCGGGATAGCGCGGGTACAACGCGCGCACATGCTGCGGCAGAGACTCGAAACCGGCGGGCTGAATGGCGCGCCCGAGCATTTTGTTCTGGTAGCCGCGCACACTGTAGCGCACGCGCCGGCGGAAGTATTTCTTCCATTCGCGCGGCAGCCAGGGAGACACCGAGTCGAACGCGAACCCAGCCTCGCGCGCCACCACCACCCTGGCGTTGTCCCAGCGCGCGTCGCCGCGCAAATCCCATTTCAGCATCGCCCCCATCAAGGCATCTTCGCCGATGGTGCCGACGGGCATTTTGATGGCCTGGGCGCGGATGCGTTCGACGAAGCTGCCGCGCAGCCCATACAGATTCCCGGCGATGCCGTTATCTTTCAGCATGTCGCGCTGAAATGCGGCCACGCCGCGACCGCTTCGGGGCAGCGCCGATGCGCCGTTGGCCTGCGGATGCAGCGCCAATGCCTGCGCCATGGCGTCGAGCGAACCCGGCGTGGCGCGCACGTCGCCGTCGATGAAAAAATAGTGCGCCGCGCCGCGCGGCGCGACTTCGTGCACGAACACATTCCAGGCGTTGGCCTTGTCGCCCAGCGCGATCGACACCAGGTGCACGCCGGAATGGCTGGCGCTGTATTCGCGCACCAGGGCTTCGGTGCGGTCAGTGCAGGCGTTGGCCAGTACGTAGCATTCGGTCAGACGGCCGGTGGCGGCCCGCAGGCTGTCGAGGCAGGCGACGATGTTGCGCGCCTCGTTGTGGGCAAAGACGGCGACCGGCCAGGTTGTTTTCGCTTCACTCATCATGCATCCCGTTCAATGTGCGGGTCTTGTCGGCGACGCGTTCCCAGGCAAATTCGCGCTCGACCCGCTGCAGCGCGCGCTGCCCCCATTCGAGGGTCTGCGCCGGCTGCGTCAGCAGGCTGCGCAGGCCGTCCGTCACCGCTTCGACCGAGACGCCGTCCACCCGCAACCCGGTTTCGCCGTGCAGCACCGCCGAACCGGTGCCGCCGGCTGCGCCTGCCAGGCTCGGCTTGCCGCAGGCGGCCGCCTCGATGAACACCATGCCGAAGCCCTCATTGTCGCCGTTGATGTCGCGGTTGGGCATGGCGAACACGTCGCAGGCATTCAGCCAGCGCGGCAGGTCGGCGTCCTCGACCGCGCCGATGCGGTGGGCGATGCCCTGCAGACGGTGTTCCGCAATCAGGCCGTCGAGATAATCGGCGTCCTCGCCGATTCCCGCGATGACATAGCGTACCGCAATGCCTTCGCTGCGCAGCCGTGCCACGGCGCGGATCGCCTGATCGAAGCCCTTGCGGCGCGACAGCCGGCCGACCGAGAACACCAGCTTGTCGGCGCGGCCGATCCCCAGGCTTGCGCGCAGATCCTCGGCGTCCAGTCCCGGCCGGAACACCGACACATCGACGCCGGGGTAAATGACGGCAATGCGAGCCGCGGCGACCCCCATGGCAAGCAGGGTGGCGCGCGTATGCTCGCTATTGGCGACGACCCGGTCGGCATGGCGCAAGGCAAACCGCATGGCCTTGTATTTGCCGCCGCTCCCCCAGCTGGTGAGCTCTTCGCCGTGGGCATAGACGACCACCGGGCGCAAGGTCAGCCGCGCCACCGCCCACGCCGCCAGCCCTTCGGGCAGCGCGCGGAAGGCATGGATCGCATCGAAGCGGTGGGCCAGCGCCAGCGCCAGCGACTTGAAGAAAAAGCGCGCGTACATCGCCAGCGACTCGGGGCGCAGCCAGGCCACGCGCTTGAGATTCAGGCGGTGGATGGTATTGGGGTGCCGCGCGTCGACCGCCGCCGCGCCCGGCACCTCGGCGGTGACGATATGGATTTCCTTGCCGCCGAGGCGCCGGTACACCTCGGCCGCCCACACGGCGGTGCCGCCCTTGGTCGGCAGAAACAGCTCGGTCAGCACCAACAGGCGGTTCAAGCGTTCACCCTTTCAGCATCGACAGCACGTTGCGCAGGCTCTGCCAGCCCGGGCGCGCCGCCAGCGAAGGCAATACGGCGCCGAGCGCCGCCGCCCGCTGGCCGTTTTTGCTCAAGGCGCAGCCGAGGTTGTAGCGGGCATTCTGCATCCGCGCCGCCACCCCTTGCCTGACCGGCGCCGGGAAATTTTCCGCCTGCCGCACCAGATCGGCGAGGGTGCGCACGTTTTCCCGCTGCGCCGCCACCGGATCGCGGCGGGTGGCGCTGCCGCCGTGGATCACATAGACGCCGAGGCTCCGGCAAATCACGCCGATGCGGCGGCTGCCTGCCAGCAGCCGGGTGAGGAAATGCACGTCCTCGCACACCTTGAAGCCGGCCGGATAGCCACCCAGTTCGATGAAGCGGGCGCGCGGGACGGAAAGCGTATGCGTGTCGCCGAAATGGTCGGCCGCGAAAGCCGCCATCTCGGCCGGGGTTTCCATCACCACCCGCAGCGCGCCGGCGGCCTTGGCGAGCAGCAGGCGCCCCGACGGGTGCTGCGCCATCGAGGTGCCGAGCAGGCCGCCCGCCGCATCGCGATATTCGTAATCGCCGGTCAGGCAATCCAGCGTGGCATCTTCGGCAATCCATTCCGCATGCAGCCTGATGCGATCGTCCGCATACCAGTCGTCGGCGTCGAGAAACGCCAGCCAGTCGCCGCGCGCGGCCGCCGCAC
>DAOMWT010000188.1:0-3402 GCA_035436705.1 Thiobacillus sp.
CTCCACCGTGCCGCCGCCGTAGGCGATGGCCTGGTCGGTCAGCGACAGCGCATCGCGCATGCTGCCGGCCGCGGCGCGCGCCAGCAGGTTCAGCGCAGCCGCTTCACTGGCGACCTTTTCCTGCGCCAGCACTTCGCCCAGATGCTGCGCCACCAGCGCGGGCGGCATCGGCTTCAGGTTGAACTGCAGGCAGCGCGACAGCACCGTGACCGGAATCTTCTGCGGGTCGGTGGTGGCAAGGATGAATTTCACATGCGCCGGCGGCTCTTCCAGCGTCTTCAGCATGGAGTTGAACGCCGGCTTCGACAGCATGTGCACTTCGTCGATGATATAGACCTTGTAGCGCCCCACCGTCGGCGCGTACTGCGCGTTGTCGAGCACTTCGCGCATGTTGTCGACGCCGGTGTTCGACGCCGCGTCCAGTTCCAGCAGATCGACGAAACGGCCGGCGTCGATCTGGGTGCACGCCGAACAGGTGCCGCAGGGGGTCGCGGTGACACCGGTTTCGCAGTTGAGGCACTTGGCGAGGATGCGCGCCAGCGTGGTCTTGCCAACGCCACGCGTGCCGGTCAGCAGATAGGCATGATGCAGGCGGCCCTGGGTCAACGCATTGGAGAGCGCCTGCACCACATGCTCCTGCCCCTTGAGGTCGGCGAACGCGCGCGGCCGCCATTTGCGCGCCAGCGCAAGTGCGGGGGAAGCGGAATCGCCGAAGAGATCAGTCATGTTTGATGGGCTAGGGATCAGGATTCAGGGGTCAGGAAAAGCATTTACTCACGGTTTGCGCTGCAAATCCGTTACACCCTGATCCCTGAATCCTGACCCCTGAATCCTGGAAAAGTGGCGAGCCTTACCCCGGCACTGGCATCGACCGCTGGGGCTGCTTCCTTCCGGACCTGACCCGATTCACGACCTAGCCATGCGGGGAGACCCGCCACCCGCATTTTAACCCGGAAGCGCGCCTATTCTTCATCCGCCGGTGCGGTCAGCCGGCGTTTTTTCACCGCGTCGGCCAGCATCCGCAGCAGCGGGACGGTATCGTCCCAGCCGATGCAGGCATCGGTGATCGATTTGGCGTATTCCAGCGACTGGCCCGCGACCAGATCCTGGCGGCCGGGATTCAGATGGCTCTCGACCATGGCGCCGATGATGCGGGTGTCGCCGCCGGCCACCTGTGCTGCGACTTCGGCGGCAACGTCGATCTGGCGCTGGTACTGTTTGCTCGAATTGGCGTGCGAGAAATCGATCATCAGCTGCTGACGCAAACCGGCCGACGCCAGCTCGCCGCACGCCAGGCTGACACTCGCCGCATCGTAGTTGGGTGCCTTGCCGCCGCGCAGGATCACATGCGTGTCTTCGTTGCCGGAGGTGCTGAACACGCCGACATGGCCCGACTTGGTGACGGAGATGAAATGGTGGCGCGCGGCGGCCGCCTTGATCGCATCGACCGCGATGCGCAGGCTGCCGTCGGTGCCGTTCTTGAAGCCGACCGGGCACGACAGGCCGGACGCCAGCTGACGATGCGACTGCGATTCGGTGGTGCGGGCGCCGATGGCGCCCCAGCCCACCAGATCGGCAATGTATTGCGGCGAGATCAGATCGAGAAATTCGGTCGCGCAGGGCAGGCCGATTTCGTTGATTTCCAGCAGCAGCTTGCGCGCCAGCCGCAGCCCCTCGTTGATGTCGAAACTCTCGTCCAGGTGCGGGTCGTTGATCAGCCCTTTCCAGCCCACGGTGGTACGCGGTTTTTCGAAATACACGCGCATGACGACGATCAGATCGTGCGCCAGCTCGTCGGCCAGCGGCTTCAGTTTGCGCGCATAGTCGAGCGCGGCGCCCGGGTCGTGGATGGAACACGGGCCGACGACGACGAACATACGGTCGTCCGCCCCGCGCAGCACGTCATGGATGGCACTGCGGGCTTGCGCCACGTGCGCCAGCACGGTTTCGCTGGCGCGCAATTCGCGCATGACCTGCATCGGAGCGAGCAGCTCGCCGCTTTGCTCGATGCGGGTATCGTCGGTTCGGGTGGCAGACATGTTCAGGCTCCGTTGATTTAGGTTGATCCGTGCTGGCAGCGTAAACAAAAAAACCGCCAGCGGACTGGCGGTTTCGTTAAGGCGTGCCGTTCGTTTCAGCGCCTCCCGACCGCCTGCGGCGTGGGATAAAAGCGGCTAAAAAAGAATGCTGCGGCACGAATCATGCATGGCAGTCTACCAAAACTAGAGGGCGCTCGCCAAGCGCCCACGAATCGACCGGATTCAGACGGCACAGGGATGCCATGACCAGTCGGCTTATCGAGAAACGGGATAAACAAAAGGGAATGGTGTGGAAATGTTGGCTAACGCGACAGAGATTCGGCATCCCGCGCAGGAATTGCGGCGCGACAAACGCTTTCAGGTCTCGCAGGCAGCTATCATCACACAGCCGGGGCATACCGAAATCGCCTGCGAGATCCGCGATTTCTGCCTGGGCGGACTGTTCCTCAAATTCACCAACCCCGAAGCGGCGATCGCCTCGCTGGCCAAGCGCGCGGACGCCGAGGTGGAAATCGTCTTCACCCCGGCCTCGCTCAATGCCGCCCAGACCTTCCGCGTGCCGGCGCAGCTCACGCGCCTGAGTCCGCTCGGCGTCGGCGTCGCGTTTGCCCGGCAGCCGGTCGATGCGCTGCGCGCGCTGCAAAAACTGCGCATGGCCGGGCACCGGCAAAAGCTCGCCGCCCTGCCCGCGTCCCACGCGCACCCCCAGCTACGCGAAGCCAGCACCGCGCTGCTGAGCGAAACCCTGCTGCAGGTGCACGACCAGATGATACGCATGCTGGGCGACAAGCTGAGCACGGCGGCGATGCACGCCTCCGGCATTGCCGAACACAGCGGGCTGCTGGGCGCCGTCCACGAATTCGGCAAACACGCGGCTGCCGTGCAAACCCGATTTGTGCAGCAGGTGCTGGATGCGCTGCGGCAGGCCCGTCCGGTGCAAACCCAGGCCACCCGCGACACTTCGGATAGCGGACTGGCCCTGGTCGACGAACTGGATTTCGAAGACTGGCTGGCCACCTCGTCCGAAGCCAACAAGCTGGAAGAACTGTTCCGCGAACAGCTCGCCGACATCGAACCGCGCGTCGGCCAATTGTTCAGCTTTGCCTGCGACCATAGCAACAACCCGTTCGGGCCCGCCGTCATCGGCCACGCCTACCGCAGCGTGCTGCAGGACGTGCCGGTACCGGCACGCGCACGGCAGGTCGCGTATGCCACATTGCGCGACGTGCTGACCGAGCAGCTGGCGCCACTGTATGCCGAGTTGCTGGCGCTGTTGCCGGTCTCGCAGGCCGAGGCCGCGCAGCCGCCCGTTGCGGCGCTGCAATCCCGGCACGCCGTTCCACCGGCAGCAGCGCCCACCGCC
>DAOMWT010000189.1:0-3323 GCA_035436705.1 Thiobacillus sp.
AGCGCGGAGTGCGCTCGCCTGCGCCGCCTGGCACAACAAGCGGTGCAGCCCGGGCAAGCCGCCGGGGCACAGGCCGATGCGGCGCCGCATCTGGCGGCCCGGTTGAAACTGCTACCGGGGGCGCGCATCCGCACCACGCTCGATCTGTATCTGCAACGCTATGCGGCAGCCGCGCTCGAATCGCAGTTGTCCCAATTGACCGATCAGGACGTGGAAGACGGTGCAGTGCTGGTGCTCGACAATGCCAGCGGCGAAACGCTGGCCTATGTCGGCAGCCGCCGAGGCGCACCGCTGCAGCAGGTCGACGGCGTGCGCGCGCAACGCCAGGCGGGCTCGACGCTGAAACCCTTCCTGTATGCGCTGGCGATCGAGCGGCAGATCCTGACCGCGGCCTCGCCTCTGGACGACAGTCCGGTGGCGATCACCACTCCGGCCGGACAATACGTGCCGCAAAACTACGACCGGCAGTTCAGGGGACGGGTGAGCGTGCGCACTGCGCTGGCAGGCAGCCTCAATGTGCCGGCAGTGCGCAGCCTGCTGCTGACGGGGATCGAACCGTTTCATCAGCGCCTGCTGCAACTCGGCCTGCCGCTTGCGCAGGAGGCCGGTTTTTACGGCTATGCGCTGGCGCTGGGCGCGCCCGAAGTGGATTTGTGGTCGCTCACCAATGCGTATCGCGCACTGGCCAATGGCGGCCGCGTCGGTGCCGCGCGGCTGCTGCCGGGGCCGGACGCAGCATCGAAACCGGTGATCGCCCCCACTTCTGCCTTCATCGTGGCCGACATTCTCGCCGACCGTACCGCGCGCAGCGTCACTTTCGGTTTGGAGAATCCGCTCGCCACGCCGTTCTGGAGTGCCGTCAAAACCGGTACCAGCAAGGATATGCGCGACAACTGGTGCATCGGGTTTTCGCAGCGTTTCACGGTCGGCGTGTGGGTGGGCAATTTCGACGGCCGGCCGATGCGCGGCGTATCCGGCGTCACCGGCGCGGCGCCGGTGTGGCTGGAACTGATGCAGGCGCTGCACGCCACGCCGGGGACGGCGCCTGCCGCGCCGCCCGGCGTGGTGCGGCGGCAGGGCGAATGGTTCATCGCAGGTACGGCTCCGTCAGGGAGGCAGACGGCAGGCAGCGCAGTGATCGAGGCGCGCATCGACTATCCCGGCGCAGGCGCCATTCTGGCGCTTGACCCCGACATGCCGCCGTCCATGCAGCGGGTGTTCCTTGCTGCGACGGGCGCGGCCGATGCCGCGTGGATGCTGGATGGCGAACGTCTGGGCAAGGCAGATGGCGCGCTGGCCTGGGTGCCCGTTGCGGGCAAGCATACGTTGCAATTGGTGGCGGATGCGGGGGGCCAGGTACTCGACAGTGTGCAGTTCCAGGTGCGCGGGCCAGGACCTGTGCCCGCGCATTAAAACCGGGTCCGGTGAAGCCTTGGACCCGGTTGCGATTCAGTCGCGGCCGTGACGGCGGTGCTCGCGATTATCGCGGCGCCCATCGCGGTCATGGCGCCGGGCATCGTGGCGCCAGTCATTGTCACGATGCTTCCAGTCGCGGCGCCCATCCCAGCGATGTCCGTAATCGCGGTAGTGGTGGACATGCTGGACGCGATGGCGCGGCGGCAGCACGATGGTACGGTCGGGCCGGTATGACGTGTGCGTCCAGTAGCGGCTGCCGCCGGACTCGTACAACACGCGGAAGCCGTCGTGATGGCGGCTGCCAAACGAGATGACGAACTGCGGTTCGACCGTTATCACGCGGCCGTGGCCATAATTGCCGCCATGGGCGAAGCTGGCGCTGGAGGCGGTCAGGAGGGCGGTTGCAATCAGCAGGGTGCGTAGCATGGTTCTACTCCTTTCAAGGTTGGAATACGGCGCTGCACGGGGTGCGTGCGTCAATCGTCCCAGTTGTCGCGGCGGTCGTTCCAGCGCTCGTCGCGCCGGTCCTCGGCCACGGAAAAGTTGCCATTCAGGGTCAGCCATTTGCCCGGGTCGTAAGGCAGACGGGTGCTGTATTCGCGGCCCTGGAAGCGGTAGCGCACGTCGTAGCCGCTGATCACCTGACGGTAGTCGTCGTGGGTGCGGCAGCGCTCTACCTGACGCGGATGCGATTCGTAGCGGCTGCCGCCGTCGTTCCAGCGGTCGCCCACCACCGCGCCGCTGGCTGCGCCGACCGCGGCGGCGGCGACCTTGCCGTTGCCCTTGCCGACCGTGGCGCCAAGCAGGCCGCCGGCGATGGCGCCGAGCACGGCTCCTCCCGTATTGCTGCCGCCGCGGATGCTGCGTGTGTCATAGCCGACGGTTTCGGTCCAGCATTCGCGGCGCGGCTCGTTGATGGTGTCGTAGACCGGGGTGCTGGCCAGGACCTTGACGCGCGTGGTGAAGCCGTCGTCGCGGCCGTGACCGGCCTGCGCGGCGCCGCTGACGGCAAGTAGTGCGGCAAGCAGAATGCGCTGATGTCCTGGGGTACGCTTCAGGGAATGTGCATTCATCGTGACTCTCCTCGTTCAACAGTACAAATTCAGCGACGCTCGCGGGGACGGCGGTCCGGCTCGGGCCGTTCCTGCTGGCGGCGCTCGTAGCCGTAGCCGTAACCTGGCGGCTCGTTGCGTTCGGCCTCGCGTCTCGTCGCGCGGCGCTGATCGGGCTTGTGGGCGTCGCGCCGATCCGGGCGGGCTTCGCCGCTGCGGTCGCGCTTGGCCACGATGAAAGCGCCATCCATGTAATCCGGTGCCGCGTGAACCGGACTGACCATAGCCAGTCCCAGTGCAGCCAGTCCGATAATCCAGGTTTGCCGTGTGTCCATCGTGATCTCCATATCCGTGGTCGCATTGTTTTGCTTCCACGCTTCGCAGTTTGGTTGAGGAAAGTAAGCGCACTGTTTCACGCCAGGGCGATTTTGTAACAGTGTGTAACCGGGATGGGAATAGCCCAGCATCCCCGCTGCTATAGTTGCCGCATGCAAAAAGACATCATTTATGTCACCGACGACGACCCCGGCATTCGCGAACTGGTGGCCGAATACCTGACCAGCCAGGGCTACGCGGTCGAGACAGCGGAAGACGCAGTCTCGCTTGATCGCCTGTTGAACGCCCGGCTGCCGGCGCTACTGGTGCTCGACTGGATGATGCCGGGCGAGGATGGCTTGTCGGTGGCGCGACGCCTGCGCGCGCAACCGGGGTTTCCGCCCATCATCATGCTGTCGGCCAAGGGCGAGGACATCGACCGCATCATCGGCCTCGAGGTCGGCGCCGACGATTACCTGCCCAAGCCGTTCAACCCGCGCGAACTGCTGGCGCGCATCCGCGCGGTGTTGCGGCGGCAGG
>DAOMWT010000190.1:0-3299 GCA_035436705.1 Thiobacillus sp.
GCTGCCGAACCTGCCGCCGCCTACCAGGCCGCCGCTGCCCTTCTGGTGCGCGCGCAGCGCCCCCTGATCGGTGGGCTGGCCTGCGATGTCACCGGCCATCGTGCCGCCCTGGCGCTGGCCGAACGAACCGGTGGCGTAGTCGATCACATGAACGGCGCCGCCCAGTTCCGCAACTGGCTGGCATACCAGGATGGCGGCTGGATGACCACGACGCTGTCGGAAGTGCGCAACCGCGCCGATCTGATCGTGCTCGCCGGCACCGACACCCGCCGTTTTCCGCGTTTCTTCGAGCGCTGTCTGGCGCCGGAATCCCAGTTCGGCGAGCTGCGCCGGCGGCTCGTTGTCCTGGGTAGCGATCTTTCCGCGGAGGCGGCGCACGCCGTCTCCGCGGATCTCGTCATCCCGCTCCCGAACGCGCGTTTGGGTGAGTTGTGCGGCGCCCTGCGCGCGCGCCTGGCCGGCCGGCGACTCGATGCCGACACCGTGGCCGGGGTGCCGATGGATCAGGTCGACGCCTTGCTGGAGACGCTGCGCGCAGCGCGCTACGGCGTCCTGGTATGGAACGCGGCCGAACTGACGTTTCCGCACGCCGACCTGGCGATCCAGGCCATGGTCGATCTGGTCAAGGACCTCAACCAGACCACGCGCTGGTCGGGCCTGCCGCTCGGCGGCAACGACGGCGACACTTCCGCTGCCCAGGTCTGCACCTGGCAGGCGGGCTATCCGCTGCGTACCGCCTTCGAGGCTTCCGGCCCGCACTATCAGCCGCTGCTGTTCAATACCGCGCGTCTGCTGGAAACGCGCGAGGTGGATGCACTGCTATGGATCGCCGCGCTCGATCCGGAACGCGTGCCGCCAGCCGCCGCCTGCCCGCGCATCGTCCTGGGCCGTCCGGACATGGTCTTTGCCGACCCGCCGGACGTATTCATTCCGGTGGCCGTGCCCGGTGTGCACCACGCCGGCTTCATGCACCGCATGGACGGGGTGGTGGCCCTGCCGCTGCAAGGCCACACACCCGCCGACCTGCCCAGCGTGGCCCAGGCCCTGGCCGCGATCCAGCAGGAGATGAATCATGTTGCGACTTAAAGGCGGCCGCCTCTACGACCCTGAGCACGGCATTGACGGCCAGGTGCGCGATCTCTATGTGGAGAATGGCCGCATCGTTGCCGCGCCCGGCCCGGAAACCCGCATCGACAGCGAGATCGACCTCGCCGGCCGGGTCGTGATGGCCGGTGCCATCGACCTGCATACCCATATCGGCGGCGGCAAGCTGAACATCGCCCGCGCACTGCTGCCGGAGGATCACCGCGCCGATCCGGTACCGGCCATGGGCGACATGCACGCCGGCTGCGGCCACGCCGCGCCGTCCACCTGGACCACCGGCTACCGCTACGCCGAGATGGGCTATACCGCCTGTTTCGAGCCGGCCATGCTGCCCTCCAACGCGCGCCACGCCCATCTGGAGATGGGCGATATCCCGATGGTGGACAAGGGCGCCTACGCCATGCTCGGCAGCGACGACTTCTTTCTGCGCCTGCTGGCTTCCGGCAGCGACCAGCAGTTGATCAACGACTACGTCGGCTGGACGCTGGATGCCACCCAGGCCATGGCGATCAAGGTGGTGAACCCGGGCGCCATCTCCGCTTTCAAGTTCAACGCCCGCAACCTGGACCTGGACGAGGCGCACCCGCATTACGGCGTCAGTCCGCGTCAGGTGATCCGCGCCCTGGCTCGTGCCGTGCACGAACTGGGCGTGACGCATCCGCTGCACGTGCACGCCAGCAACCTGGGCATTCCCGGCAACGCCGACAGCACGCTCGCCACCATGGCGGCGGCGGAAGGCCTGCCCATCCACCTGACCCACATCCAGTTCCACAGCTACGGCACGGAAGGGGAGCGCAAGTTCTCCTCGGAGGCGGAACGCATCGCCGATGCCATCAACCGCATGAGCAACGTGTCGGCCGACGTCGGCCAGGTCCTGTTCGGCCAGACCGTCACCGCCTCCGGCGACAATATGAGCCAGCACCGCAATCACCGTCATGCCAGCCCGGACAAATGGGTGACCATGGACATCGAGTGCGATGCCGGCTGCGGCGTGGTGCCGTTCAAGTACAAGGACAAGAACTTCGTCAACGCGCTGCAATGGGCCATCGGTCTGGAACTGTTCCTGCGGGTCAGCGACCCCTGGCGCATTTTTCTGACCACCGACCATCCCAACGGCGCGCCCTTTACCAGCTATCCCCACCTGATCCGGCTGCTGATGGACCGGGGGTTCCGCAACGCGAAACTGGACGAGATCAATGCCGAGGCGGCGGCCCACAGCCAGCTGCGCAGCCTGGAGCGGGAATACAGCCTGTACGAGATCGCCATCATGACCCGCGCCGCGCCGGCCCGTTCCCTCGGCCTCTCCGACCATGGACATCTGGGCGCGGGTGCGGCGGCGAACATCGTGGTGTACCACGACGATGCCAACCGCGAAGCGATGTTCGAAAAACCCGAGTACGTATTCAAGGACGGCCAGATCATCGTGCGCGACGGCCGGGTGGTGAAGGTGGTCAACGGCGCCCAGCACGCGGTGAAACCGGAATACGACAAGGCGATCGAGAAACCGCTCAAGGAATATTACGACCGTTACATGACCGTGAAGATGGAACATATCCGGGTAAGCGATGACGAGATCTGCGCCTGCGGCGCCAGCAAGCTGATCCCCCATGCGTGCAAGGGGAGGGCGGCGTGATCATCAACGGCGTGAGCATCGACGACACCTATGCCGAAGCCTTCGGCATGAAGGCCACCCGCATCGTCATCACCGCGGACAGCCTGGCCTGGGCGAAGCATTCCGCCAATGCGGCTTTTGGCTTCGCCACCTCGGTGATCGCCTGTGGCTGCGAGGCGGGCATCGAGCGCGAACTTTCCCCCGAGGAAACCCCGGACGGCCGTCCCGGTGTGGCCGGCCTGCTGTTCGCGGTCTCCACCAAGGAACTGGCCAAACAGCTGGAACGCCGCGTTGGCCAGTGCGTGCTGACCTGTCCTACCACCGCCGTGTTCGCCGGCTGCGAAGGCGAGGAGCAGTTGCCCCTGGGCAAGAACCTGCGCTATTTCGGCGACGGCTGGCAGATGTCCAAACTGATCGGCGGCCGGCGCTACTGGCGCATCCCGGTGATGGATGGCGAATTCCTGGCCGAGGAATCCACCGGCCTGCTGCGCTCCGTCGGCGGCGGTAACTTCCTGGTTCTCGCCCGTTCCCGCGCCCAGGCACTCGCCGCCTGCGAGGCGGCGGCGGCGGCGATCGCCGGAGT
>DAOMWT010000191.1:0-3297 GCA_035436705.1 Thiobacillus sp.
GGCTGCGCGGGCGCAAAGACGGGATTGGCGAGCGTGGCGCGCTGCGGGGGGGTGACGGGGGCGGGTGCGGGGGCCTGCCGCAGCGCGGCAAGGTCAACTGAATCGACTTTTCCAATGGACATGATGATTCCCCTAAATCAAGCGGCAAAGGCGGAACAAGGAAACTCCTTGCTCCGCCGCTTCGCCCGGGCGCCGGGTTTGACTAAACCCAAAGGCGCCCGTTGTGCTGCACTTTCCAAACTTAGCCGCGCAGCAGCGAGAGCACGTTGTTCGGCAGCGAGTTGGCCTGCGCCAGCATCGCGGTACCGGCCTGCTGCAGAATCTGGCCGCGGGTCAGCGAGGCAGTTTCGGCCGCAAAGTCGGCGTCTTCGATCCGGCTGCGCGAAGCGGACAGGTTTTCTGCGCTCGTTTGCAGGCTGGTGACCACCGAGGTGAAGCGGTTCTGCATCGCGCCCAGTGATGCGCGTGCGCTATTGATGGTCGTCAGCGCCGAGTCAATTGAGGCCAGCGCTGCTTGCGCACCCGCTGCCGTGGAGATATCAAGTGCGCTCACTGCAGTACCCGTTGCGGCAGAAGCCGTGGTTCCGCTGGCGACGCCTTTAACGCCGGTTGCGGCAGTACCCCCGACGACCACGTTGCCGGTGCCGACATAATTCAGGCTGTAGGAGCCCCATGTCGTGGCCGCAACACCACCCAAGCCGATATCCGTCAGGGCCGCACCCGTGGCGGTTCCGGCTGCGAAGCTGACGTCAATATTCCTGCCGTCGGCTGCGGATAGCTTGATGGTGTTGCCCGCTTCAAGACTCGCCGTCACGCCGGTTGCTGCGCTATTCGCTTGAATCGCCTGGACGGTGGCAGCCACGTTCGTTGCGCCAATGCCAGCCGTAGTCAGCCCTACGTTAATGTTCGTGCCGTTGATGGTGAGTACTGCCGTGCCGTCAGCCGTGATCGGCGTTGATGCATAAGTTCCGGTTGCGGTTGTGGCGTTGGCAGTCGCGGTGACGCCGGTGATGTTCGAGTTGTTGATCGCAGCGGCGATCGCTTTTGCGCTGCCGCCGATGGCGGCGCCACCCGAGGCTGAAAAGACGTCGACTGCCGTACCGCCATTCACCCCGATCGTGAATTGGCCCGCAGCCGTGATGCCGGTCGATGCGGTCAAAGTGGAGGTGGTGACCGACGCGCCATAGGTTTGCCCCAGGTTGGCGGTGCGTGCGTTGCCGATGGAGTCGACGGTGATGCGGTCGTTGAGGGTGTTATTGGCACCGACTTGAAAGGTTTGTGCATTGAAGGAGCCATCGAGCAGCTTCACACCGTTAAACGACGAGCTGCCGGCCACACGGTCGATTTCTCCCCGCAACTGGGCGATTTCGCTCTGCAGTGCTGCGCGGTCACCGGCGCTGTTGGACGCGTTGGCCGATTGAACCGCCAGTTCGCGCATACGCTGCAGGTTGTTACCGATTTGCTGAAGGTCGCCTTCGGCGGTTTGCGCCAGCGAGATGCCGTCGTTGGCGTTGCGCGCCGCCACGTTCATGCCGCGAATTTGCGCCGTCATCCGGTCGGCAATCGCCATGCCGGCTGCGTCGTCCTTGGCGCTGTTGATGCGCAGGCCGGAAGACAAGCGCTGAATCGCGGTATTGAGCGCGGACTGCGAGGTATTCAGGTTGCGCTGCGCGTTGAGCGAAGCGATGTTGGTGTTGATCACTGCTGCCATGTTGTTTCTCCTTTGGTAGTCGAGGGTTCCGGCTGGTGCCGTCAACGTTGGTTTGCCCGCTGGGGCTGCATGAACCGCCGTTGTGAGAGGAATCGTCGGGGGTTGGAGAAAGTTAAGGCTGCTGTTGCAAAAATCTGCATGATCTTCATTCCGGAGCCTGCACGGGGGCTTGTGCCGCCCGGCAAACGCGGTTCTTGCCGCTGTGCTTGGCTTCGTACATGGCGCTGTCGGCGCGGGCGATGGCGGCTTCCTGCGATTCACCAGGGGCGCGCGCGGCGACGCCGGCGCTGAAAGTGATCAGCACGCGCTCGTTGTTGTCGAGGAAGTATTTCTTGGTGAGGCTGCGCTGCAGCCGGGTGACGATACCCATGGCCTCGTCGAGCGGCGTGTTGGGCAGCAGGATGAGGAATTCCTCGCCGCCCATGCGCGCGATGTGGTCGGTGAGGCGCAGTTCTTCCTTGGCGACCTTGACCAGATGGATCAGCGCCTCGTCGCCGGTCTGGTGGCCGCGCTTGTCGTTGAGCGCCTTGAAGTTGTCGACGTCCAGCACGGCGATGCAGAACGGCGAGGCATAGCGGTCGGCGCGCGAGGCTTCGCGCGCGAATTCGTCGTCGAGGCCGCGCCGGTTGAGGCTGCGGGTGAGCGGGTCTTCGCGCACCAGGGCGCTCATTTCGGCGAGCTGGGCTTCCAGCTGGCGGATGCGGCCTTCCGCCTGCAGGGCAGCGTCGCGCTCGTGGATCAGTTGGTCGTGGGCGCGGCGGGTGTCCGTCTGCGCGGCGCGGGTTTCTTCCAGCAGGCTTTCGAGAATGCGGTTCAGCTCCCGCACGTCTTCGGTGCTGCCGATGCGTTCGATGTGGGAGGCGATTTTTCCCTGGTACTCGTCGTTGGCCGCCACGGCGTCGCGCATGCGGCTGACGAAGGTGGTCATGGTGGCTTTCAGTGTGGCAGTGGCTTCGCGCAGGCCATGCTTGACCAGGCTTTGCTTATAGATCACTTCCTTGAGCCGTCTTTCCGCTTCCTGCAGCGACTGGATCCTGAGCGGGCCGGCGACGATTTCCTGCACCATGTCGAGCTGGCCGCGCAGCCAGGTGTCGTCGTCGAGCAGTTCGCCGATGTTTTCCACCAGCAGCAGCAGAATGCGCCGGAACGTTTCCTGCTGGTCGTGGAGGTGCGAGGCGTGCTGATCGACGTCGATCCACAGCGATTTCAGGCTGGCTGCGGTATTGCGCAGGGCGCTGGCACTGCCGGCGTCGCGCACGGCCGAGGCCAGCTGCTGCGCCCTGTCCGCCAGCGCGGGGTGGTGCGACAGCTGGGGGATGACGCCGAATTCCAGGGTTTTGGCGAGCAGGTCGCGCAGCAGAGTCAGGTCTTCCTCGCTGCCGCTGCCATCCGTCCGCTGCTTGAGCTGCAGCGTGATCTGGCTCAACTGCTTGCGGCATTGCGCCCAGTCGCCCTTGCGGATGGCCCGGTCGAGGATTTCCACCGGGCCCGCCAACTCGGGATGGTGCAGGCTGAGGTCCATGACCAGGCCGGACAGCGCGCTGGCGGCGGTCGCGGCGATGGCCGTCGTCGCCGCCACGCCGGGC
>DAOMWT010000192.1:0-3240 GCA_035436705.1 Thiobacillus sp.
CGGCAACCCGCCGGCGCTGCCCGACAGCGGCGAAACGGCTGCGCACAAGCCGCTCAACCCGATGCACGCCCTGCTGTCGCAGCAGTTGCAGGTGCTGGAGTCGCCCCAATTCGTCTGGCGCGGCGAGGTGTGGCCGGGGCAGACGCTGGAATGGCAGCTGCGCCAGGAGACGGACCTCGCGCAGGACCATTCGACCGCCGCCACCGACGCGGCCGATGCAGGCTGGGAATCCAGGCTCAGGCTGACGCTACCGCAACTCGGCACCGTGACTGTGCATATCAAGCTCGATGCGCAGCAGGCATTCAGCATCAGGATGGTGCCGGAACAGCCTGAAATCGAACCCCTGCTGCAGCAGCACCAGGACAGGCTGATCGAGCGCCTGACCACGGCGGGCTGTACTCTCCACGCCCTCACGGTGCAGCACGATGCCGGCACCTGACATGCGGCGCGCCGCCGCCGCGCTCGCCTACCGCAACGGCGACGCTGCGCCCCGTGTGGTCGCCAAGGGACGGGGCATCGTGGCCGACAGCATCATCGAGAAGGCCCGCGCATCGGGTGTGTACGTCCACGAATCGCGCGAATTGCTGGCCCTGCTGATGCAGATCGACCTCGACAGCCACATCCCGCCGCAGTTATATATCGCAGTGGCCGAACTGCTGGCCTGGCTCTACCATCTGGAAGCTGCCGACAGGCAGGACTTGCCGAACAATCACGTCTAAGCAGAATGTCTTTATCAGCTCCGCAGCACGACCCGACCCATCCCGATCGCGACAAGGCACTGGCGCCTTACGCCGTCCACTCGCGTGCGGAGATTCTTTTCCTGCTGCGCGCGATCCAGAAACGCAAGCTGCTGGTCAACCTCGATCTGCCGCGCAGCCGGCAGATCGTCGTCACCTCGGTGCTCGCGGTCGACGAGGCGCGCAACCTGCTGATTCTGGACAGCGCCCGCGGCGACGCGATCAACCAGGAACTGATGTCCGGCACGGGCGCGGAGTTCATCACCCAGCTCGATGGCGTCTCCATCTCGTTTTCCAGCGGCCCGGTTGCTGCGTGCGTGTACGAAAACCTGCCGGCCCTGCGTATTACCCTTCCCCCCTCGCTGATTCGCCTGCAGCGACGGGAACATTTCCGGGTGCCCATGCCCATTGCCAACCCGGTCAGATGCCTCGTCCCGTCCCTGGCGGACGCGAACGCGGAGCCGATCGCAACCTGCATCGTGGACATCAGCTGCGGCGGCGTGGCGATCGCCGAAAACAGCGGACGCCTCGGCTGCGATACCGGCAGAACGCTGCCCGACTGCCGTCTGCTGCTGCCCGATGCCGTCACCGTCGTCACCTCACTGGAAGTCCGCAATGCCGCCCAGATCCGCCTGCAAAATGGCGTCATCCAGACCCGCTTGGGCTGCCGCTTTCTGGATTTGCCCAACGACATGGCCACCAGGCTGCAGCGCTTTGTCATGGATATCGAGCGCACACGGCGAAACAGCCTGTAGTGCGTCCCCCCCACATGAATGATTCAAGGAGACTCCGCCATGCAAACGATCCAGCAGGAAATTGACGAAAGAACCAACCTGACCAGCTCCAACAAGCTCGAGCTGCTGCTGTTTCGCCTGGGCGACGATGCGAATCTCGATCGAAGCGAGTTGTTCGGCATCAATGTATTCAAGATAAGGGAAATCATCCCGATGCCGACCATCACGGCCGTTGCGGGATCACCTGCCCACATGATGGGCGTGGTCGATCTGCGGGGCCAGATCATCCCGGTCATCAATTTGCCGGCGATTGCCGGATGCACCCCGCGGACCGGACTGAATATTCTGCTGATTACCGAATATGCGCGCAGCACCCAGGCCTTTGCTGTCGAATCGGTGGAAGACATCGTGCGCCTCGACTGGCGGCAGGTACTGTCCGCCGAGGGCAATGCCGCCGGCGGGATGGTCACCAGCCTCGCCCGCCTGGACGGCGACAACAGCGACCGTCTGGCGCAGGTACTGGACGTGGAGACCATCCTGCGTCAGGCCATGCCGTCGAGCGAGCCGGCGGTCGACCCCGCCAGCATCGGCCCGGCGGTGGATATCAAGCCCGGCACCGTCATCCTGGCGGCGGACGATTCGGTGATCGCGCGCACCATGATCGAACAGGGACTGGAAGCGATGGGCCTGCCCTACCTCATGTGCAAGACCGGCAAGGAGGCCTGGGACCAGTTGCAGGCCATCTCCGCCAAGGCGCAGGACGAGGGCAAGACCGTGCACGACCGGATCGCCCTGGTGCTGACCGACCTGGAAATGCCCGAGATGGACGGCTTTACCCTGACCCGCAACATCAAGCAGGATCCGCGCTTCAGCACCATCCCGGTGGTCATCCACTCTTCACTGACCGGCTCGACCAACGAAGCGCACGTCAAGAAAGTCGGCGCCGACGCCTATGTGGCCAAGTTCGTCGCCGAAGACCTGGCCGACGCGCTGCGGCATGCGCTGGGCGCAGTGCATTGAGATGCAAGTTACAAGTTACAAGTTACAAGTTACAAGATGCAAGATGCAAGATGCAAGGTTCAAGGTTCAAGCGAAGCGCACCGCTGCTTGCACGGCAACGAACAACTTGTAACTTGAACCTTGTAACTTGAAGCCCCCGCATCGCGGGGGCGCGCTCTTTACACGCCCATGTTCATGATTTCCTGATAGGCGGACACCAGCTTGTTGCGCACCTGCACGGTCTGCTGGAAGGCGATGCTGGACTTCTGCATGGAGATCATGGCGTCGGAAAGACTGACGTTGCTGTCGCCCATGGCGAACCGTTCGGCCAGTTGCTGCGACTGCAGCTGGGCCGTGTTGACCTGGTCCAGCGATGATTTCAGAACCGACTGGAAATTGACCTGATTCGCGGTCTTGTCGGTTTGCAGCGGACTTTCGCCCGCTGGCGTTGCGCGTGCCGCCGCGGCCTTCAACTGCGCCACCATCGCTTCAATCCGGCCGGTATCGATCATGCCTACGCTCATCGTGCCCTCCTCCGCTCATCCAGCCGCCCGCACAGGCGGTTTTTCACGTGCCCACCTTATCAGGCCAGGGGCAAGCCATAAGCCCGATAAGCGCCTGAAACCGGCTTCTATTCCCCCGATTGAAACCAGCGGCAGTGCCGATAATTCGATCACATAGCGACACTCCCATGGGGCAACACGAATGAACACGGCAATCGGAAACCGGGCGGCCCATGACGCCGGCACGACGGAGGCAAGAACAATATG
>DAOMWT010000193.1:0-3135 GCA_035436705.1 Thiobacillus sp.
CCGGAGCCCTGCTCGCGGCGGCCGTCCTGCTCGGCAATGACCTGCAGCGACAGGCGCACCAGCGGGCGCACGTCGGCGGCGAGGTGGCCATCGGAACGCGCGATGAAGATCACTTCGTATTCGGAGGCGAGGCTCGCCATCACCTGGATGACGCGCGGGTCCATCGCGCGCGCCTTTTTCTCCAGCCGTTCCAGCAGCGCGACCTTGGCTGCGTCGTCCAGGCTCACCAGCGGATCGACTGCGTTGTACAGCAGGCGTCCTTCGCCGCGCTGCACCATGCCGAAGCTGCGGTTCTGCCCGGCGCGCGCGATCGCACGGGTGGCGTCGGCGGCGGCGCCGAGCGCGTCGAGGCTGATGTCGTCGGAATAGGCGAACGCGGTCTTCTCGCCCGAGATCGCCCGTACGCCGACGCCCTGGTCGATGTTGAAGCTGCCGGACTTGACCTGGCCTTCTTCCAGGCTCCAGCCTTCGGAGCGCGAGTACTGGAAATACAGGTCGGCGTAGTCGACGTCGTGCGTCAGCAGACGCCCGAACACCGGCGCGAGCTTATCGGCGTTCAGTCCATTCGGGGTCAGCAGCGTGGCTTCGGCGGAATGGAACAGCTGTTCGGCGGTTTGGATGGGAACGAAGGCGTCGGTTGGGTTCATGGCTTGTCCTGATCCTGCTGGATTCAAAATTATTTGGTGGTGGGCTCGCGCTTGGCCGGTACCCGGCGCTCGACCACGTCGACTTCGATCTGCGGGCACGGGATATGGCGGTGCTTGAGCGCGGGCAGGCTCTTGCGCAGGCTGGCCTGATAGGCCGGGTTGATGTTGGCGATGACCACGCCGGAGCCGCGCGGCAGGCGGTCGAGCACCACGCCCCAGGGATCGACGATCATGCTGTCGCCGTGGGTCTCGCGGCCCGACAGATGGTAACCGCCCTGCGCCGGCGCGATCACGTAGGCAAGGTTTTCGATCGCGCGCGCGGATCAGGGTCTCGAAATGCGCGCGCCCGGTGGTGGCGGTGAACGCCGCCGGGACCACGATGATGTCGACGTCGGGCATGGCGCGGTACAGCTCGGGGAAGCGCAGGTCGTAGCAGACCGACAGGCCGATGCGGCCGAACGGGCTGTTGAGGACGACCACCTTGCCGCCCGGCTCGATCAGCTTGGCTTCCTGGTAATGCTCGTTGCCGAGATCGAGGCCGAACAGGTGAATCTTGTCGTAGCGCGCCACCAGCTTGCCGCGTTCGTCGTACACCAGGCAGCTATTGCGCACCTTGTTCGCCGTGCTGGCCTCCAGCGGCACCGAACCGCCAACCAGCCAGACGTGATGCTTCTTCGCCATGCGCGACAGAAAGGACTGGATCGGGCCGTGGCCTTCCGCCTCGCGCGCCTTCACCACGTCGGCGTCTTTCATCGCCATGATGCAGAAAAACTCCGGCAGCACGACCAGGCGCGCGCCCCCCTCGACCGCCAGTTCGATGAGTCGCTCGGCTTCAGCCAGGTTGGCCGGCACGTTGGGGCCGGATGCCATCTGGATGGCCGCCACGCGCACCGTGCCTGGCTGCGGCGCGGGCTTTTTGACTTGTGCACGCCTGGTGGGTGCCACAGTGGTTTTTGCGGGTTTTTTTGTCGGCATGGTCGGGTTCCACGATCAGGGTTCGGATACTTGGGTTTCGGCTTTGGCCTTGGGCAGCCGCTTGACATCGGGGGCTTGCCACGCCCCGGTCACCATATATTCCTGGCTGATGACCTCTTCGAACGGATCGCGCAGCAATTTCTGCGCGGCCAGCGCACCCACGCCTGCCAGCGGCCCGCCGAGCAGGGCGCCTGCCACGGCCACGCCTTCGGACAGTTTCGGAATCACCTTGACCCTGAGCTGCACGGTTTCCTGGTTAAGGTCGGCCAGCCCCGACATGTTGACCTTGGCGGCCGGCCCGCGCATCCTGAAGTCATCGCTGTAGACCACGCCGCGCGCAATGCGCAGGGTGGCGCCGATGTCGTCGAAGGCATAGCCTTCATTGAAGATATCACGGAAATCGAAGTTCAGCCGGCGCGGCAGCGATTGCAGGCTCAACACGCCGAGCAGTTTGCCGGCACCTGGATCGACCTTGAGGAACTGCCCGCTTTTGGCCTTGAAATCGAGCTGCCCCGCCAGCGTGCCGAACGCGAAATCGGCGGGCGAGCCTTCCCACGCGGCATTGCCCTGGACCGCGACACTGCCGCGTTTGAGCGTATCGGGGTAGCCGAAGCGGGCCAGAAACTTGCCCGCATCGAGCACATCGAGGCTCAGCTCCGCCCGGGTTTCGCCCCCGCCGCTGTCGCGCCACAGGCCGCTCATGCGAAACACGCTGTCGGGATGCGTGAGCTGCAGGGTGTCGATCATCAGGCCCTGCGGTGTGCCTCGCGCCACGGCTTCCAGCCGTCCCAGAGCATGGTCCTGCAGACGGAAGTCCTCCACTGTCAGATCCAGCATCGGAAAATCCACTGCCTTCATGTTCATTTCATCGGCCGCCCCGCTCACCGGCATTCTGGCGGGGATGGTCAGCTGCCTGAACTGTACCGACACGCGGGCGGGCTGCGGCTGGGAGGGCCCCGCCCCACCACGGCCTGAAGCGCCTGTGGAATCGGATGCGCCAGCCGGACGATAGGTCAGCACACCGCTCATTTCGCGCCCGCTCACCTGGGTGCGCAGCAGGCCGTTGCGGGTACGCCCCAGCAGGCGCACATCCTGATAGCGCCGCCCCATCAGATCGAATGCATCGAATCTGAGATCGATGGACGACAGCGGCAAGCTTGCGCCGCTTCCACCCACGGGCAACAACGCCATCCAGCCGGAGACATCCAGGCCGCGTCCGCTGCCGGCCAGACGCAGGCCGGGTTCACTCGGCATGACCGCCTGCCCGTCAAAATGGATTTCGCCGCGGCTGAAGCCGCCTGCTGCGGTGCTGCGCCACAGCGCGCTGAGGGTTCGGCCCAGCCGGACTTCGTTCAACTGGGCATCGCCCTGCGGCTGGCGGATCACCAGCAACGGCAGCGTCTGGGCAGCCGCTTTGGCCAGCGGTGCCGGCAGGCTGGAGCCCAGCCCGGCCAGGTCGGACTCGATGCGGATCCGTTCCCCTTCCGGTTCAAGGTCGATCTGCCCGCGCCAC
>DAOMWT010000194.1:0-3127 GCA_035436705.1 Thiobacillus sp.
GGCCGGGCTCGCCAGGATCGAGGCGGATGCCCGCACCCTGCTGGCGCAGCCGCACCTGGCGCGCTTCTTCGATCCCGCGCTGTACCGGCGCGCGCACAGCGAGCTGGCGTTGCTGGATGCCGACGGCCGGGTGCAGCGGCTCGACCGCGTGGTGGAATTCGACGATGCGGTGTGGCTGATCGACTATAAAACCGGCGACGATAGCCGCATGCTGGCGGACGCGCAGCTGGCCGAACGCCATCGGCCACAGCTGGCGGGCTATCGTGCCCTGCTGGCGGCGCTGTATCCGGGCCGGCCGGTGCATACTGCCGTGCTGCTGGCCGACGGCCGGCTGATTCAAGTGGAGACCTGAAAATGTCCGACAAGCCCTTTGCCGAATCCTGCGTGCAGAACCGCGCGCCGATTCTGGCGGTGCTGCGCGAGGTATTTGCCGACCGCCGCCGCGTGCTGGAAATCGGCAGCGGCACCGGCCAGCATGCAGTGTATTTCGGCGCCGAACTGCCGCATCTCGTCTGGCAGACGGCCGATGTGCCGCAGCATCATCCCGGCATCCGGCAATGGCTCGACGCGGCGGCACTGCCCAACGTGCTGCCGCCGATCGCGCTCGACGTCAGCCAGACGGCCTGGCGCAACGCCCGCTACGATGCGGCGTTCTCGGCCAATACGCTGCACATCATGGGCTGGCCCGAGGTCGAACAGTTTTTCGAGGGCATCGGCGACGTGCTCGAACCGGGCGGCGTCATGGCGGTATACGGCCCGTTCAACTACAACGGCGCCTATACCGCGGAGAGCAATGCCCGCTTCGACGCCTGGCTGAAAGCGCGCGACCCGGCTTCCGGAGTGCGCGACTTCGAGGCAGTGGATGCGCTGGCGCGCGCCCAGGGCCTGGTTCTGCAACAGGATATCGCCATGCCGGCGAACAATCGCACCCTGGTGTGGCGGCGCACAAGCTGAATCCGGCTTTGTCTTGCGGGTGGCTTTGCTATAACTAAAAACACTGTAGGCAGGGGAAAGCTCATGCGCATCGCCGAATTGATTCAACGCTGGGGCAAGGAGGGGCATGCGCGCGCGGACGTGCGTGCCTATGCCGTCCATTTACCGTTACGCGACGCGGCGCGGGTGGAAGCCCTGCACGTCATGTACCCCGGCCGCAGCGACTCCCAGTTGATAGCCGACCTGATTCGTGCCGCCCTCGACGAACTGGAGGTGGCCATGCCCTACATTCCCGGCAACCGCATCATCGCCGAAGACGACTACGGCGACCCGATCTACGAAGACCTCGGCCCCACGCCGCAGTTTTATTCGCTGTCGCATGAAATCCTGCGCAAGTTCGCCGCCCCGCCGCTCGACAAATAGCCGTCGAATTAATTTACATTACATGGCCGGGCCGGTCGGGCTAGCCATCCCAACGTGTTGTTTTTGCTGGCCTTTGCTTGGCAGGCACAAGGTTTGCATGATGCCTTGGCACAACGACTCAGACTGCGGACATCATGTATCTCGGCCCGGCCTTCCTTTTCGCGGCGTTTGCCAGCCTGTTTTATGTTCCGGGCTTTCTCGACCAACCCCTCGGCATGCTCACGCCGCGTCAACTCGTCTCGCAACTGCTGTTTTCCGTGTTTGCGTTGATTGCGCTGGCGGCGCTGGCGCGTTCGATCGAATTCGACCCGGTATGGCCATGGCGGCCCGGATTTCGCCGCATCATGAACTGGCTGCTGGGGCGCACGCAGTAAATCCGCGCCATCCATTTGCCGCCAGCGCGGCATAAAATGGCGGCTTTCCGTCTTGCGAAGCCGTCATGCCCGTCAACCTCTCCGCCCCTGACCCCGCCTCCCTGCTGCCGGTTGCCGGCGTGCGTCTCGGCATTGCGTCCGCCGGCATCAAGAAACCCGGACGCCGCGACATCACGCTGATCGAGTTGGCGCCCGGCTCCCAAGTGGCCGGGGTATTCACGCAAAACCGCTTCTGCGCCGCGCCGGTCGTCGTCTGCAAACAGCATCTTGCTGCCGGCGCCATCCGCGCCCTGCTGATCAATACCGGCAATGCCAACGCCGGCACCGGCGAGGAAGGACTCCGGCGCGCGCGCCGGACTTGCGAGGCGGTGGCGCAGTTGATGGGCTGCGCGGCGGAAAACGTGCTGCCGTTTTCCACCGGGGTGATCCTGGAGCCGCTGCCGGTCGACAGGATCCTGCCCGCGCTGCCCGCCGCCCGGGCCGACCTCGCGCCGGACCACTGGAGCGAGGCCGCGCACGCGATCATGACCACCGACATCGTCGCCAAGGGCGTCTCGCGCCAGATACAGATCGGCGGCAGCACGGTCACGGTCACCGGCATCGCCAAGGGCTCCGGCATGATCCACCCCAACATGGCGACCATGCTCGGCTATGTGGCGACCGACGCGGCGATCGCGCCCGGCCTGATGCCGCAGCTGGTGAAGGAGGTGGCCGACGTGTCGTTCAACTGCGTCACCGTCGACGGCGACACCTCGACCAACGACAGCTTCATCCTGATCGCCACCGGCCAGGCCGGCAATGCCGAAATTGCCGACCTCGCCAGCGCCGACTACGCCGCGCTGAAAGCCGCCCTGAGCGAGGTGGCCATCGGCCTGGCGCAGGCGATGGCGCGCGACGGCGAAGGGGCGACCAAGTTCATCACCGTGGCGGTCGAAGGCGGCCGCGACCGTGCCGAATGCAAGCAGATCGCCTACGCCATCGCGCGCTCGCCGCTGGTCAAGACCGCCTTTTTCGCCAGCGACCCCAACCTCGGGCGCATCCTTGCCGCCATCGGCTATGCCGGGGTGACCGACCTCGACGTCAACGCCTTGCAGGTTTACCTGGGCGACGTGCTGGTGGCGGAGCAGGGCGGCCGCGCGCCAAGCTATACCGAAGCGCAGGGCGCAGCCGTGATGAAGGAGGCCGAGATCGTCGTGCGCGTGGTGCTGAACCGCGGCCATGCGAACGCCACGGTGTGGACCTGCGATTTTTCGTACGACTACGTGAAGATCAACGCGGAATACCGCACCTGATGCCATGAGCATCCGGCTCAGCGCCGAACAGGCCGCCTTCCTGCAGGGTCCGCTGTCGATCAACATCGGTGCGGTCGGGCGCGACGGCTGGCCCTGCGTATGCCG
>DAOMWT010000195.1:0-3112 GCA_035436705.1 Thiobacillus sp.
GCAATTCCAGCGTGACGGCGCCACGGGCGACGCGGGTGAGCTGGAGCGCCGCGTCGTGCGCCGCCACCGTGGCGTCGATGATGGTGGCGGCAATGTCGCGGTGCGCCAGGGGCAGGTCGAGGCGGGTCAGACCTTCAGTCAGGGGACCCTGGTAGGCGATACGGCCAGCCTCGATCAGCAACAGGGTGTCGGCCAGGCGCGCCACTTCATCAAGCGCGTGGCTGACGTAGAGCAGCGGCAGTTCGAGTTCCCGGTGCAGGCGTTCCAGGTACGGCAGGATGTCGGCGCGTGCGCCGGCGTCGAGTGCGGCCATCGGTTCGTCCATCAGCAACAGGCGCGGGCACGACAGCAGGGCGCGGCCGATCGCCACGCGCTGGCGTTGCCCGCCCGACAGCTGGTGCGGCTGCAATGCGATCAGCGGCATCAGTTCCAGCCAGTCGATCACTTCGTCACGGCGGATGGTGCGCTCACCGGGCGGCACGCGCTGCCAGCCGTATTCCAGGTTGGCGCGTACCGACAGGTGCGGAAACAGGCTGGCCTCCTGGAAGACGTAGCCGAGCGCGCGGCGATGGGTGGGAATGAAGACGGTGTCGTCCTGCCAGACCTCGCCGTCGACGACGAGGCGCCCGGGTGCGCGGGAGAGCCCGGCGATCAGCCGCAGCAGCGTCGTCTTGCCCGAGCCGGACTGGCCGAACAGGGCGGTGACGCCGTGCGATGGCACGCTGAAATCCGCGTCGAGCGAAAAATCGCCAAGCGTGGTGCGGAACCGTCCTTCGATCCGGCTCATGTCGGGGTCCGCTGCCAATGTCCGCTGTAGCGGCCCAGCATCAGCAGCACGAGGAAGGAAAACGCCACCAATCCAGCCGACAGCAGGTGCGCGTCGGCGTATTCGAGCGCCTCGACATGGTCGTAGATCGCCACCGACAGAACCCGCGTCTGGCCCGGAATGTTGCCGCCCAGCATCAGCACCACGCCGAACTCGCCCACGGTATGGGCGAATGTGAGCACCGCCGCAGTGATGAAGCCGGGGCGGGCCAGGGGGACGGCGACGCTGGCGAAACGGTCCCATGGCGAGGCACGCAAGGTCGCAGCCACTTCGAGCGGGCGCGTGCCGATGGCGGCAAACGCATTGGCGATCGGCTGCACCGCGAAGGGCAGCGAAAACACCACCGATCCGACCACCAGCCCGGCAAACGTGAACGGCAGGGTCGATAAACCAAGTTGCTGCATCCAGTGTCCGACCGCACCCTGCGGCCCCAGCAATACCAGCAGATAAAACCCCAGCACGGTCGGCGGCAATACCAGCGGCAGCGATACCAGCGCGGTGACCGCCGCACGCAGGCGCGCGCGGGTGTGGGTCAGCCACCACGCCAGCGGCGTGGCGATCAGCAGCAACAGCAGCGTGGCGATCGATGCCAGCTTCAGCGTCAGCAGGATGGCCGACGTGTCGGCCCCGGTCAGGGACATGGATTACAGGTCGTAGCCATAGCTGCGGACGATGGCCTGCGCGTCCGGCGTTCCCAGGAAATCGAGCAGCGCGCGCGCAGCCGCATTGTCGGCGCCGTGCTTCAGCAGGGCGGCATCCTGGCGGATCGGCGAATACAGCTGACTGGGTACGAGCCACATCGAGCCCCGGGTCAGCTTGCCATTCTGCATGATCTGGGACAGGGCCACAAAGCCGAGATCGGCATTGCCGCTGGCGGCAAACTGATAGGTTTGGCCGATGTTTTCGCCCACCACGAATTTGCCCGCGACGGCGTCGAGGAGCCCGAGCTTGGCCAGGGCTTCCCGGGCGGCTGCGCCATAAGGCGCCAGTTTCGGGTTGGCGACGGCAAGCTTGCCGAAACGGTTCTGCTTCAGCACGGCATCGGTGCCGTCGATCAGGTGGAGGTCGGCGCTCCACAGGGCGAGCTTGCCGATGGCGTAGTTGCGGGTGGCGACGGCATCGCCTTCGTGCAGCAGCCGGGCCGGCGTGGCGTCGTCGGCGGCCAGCAATACGTCGAAGGGGGCGCCGTTCTTGATTTGCGCATAGAACTTGCCGGTCGATCCGGATGACAGGGCGAGCGTGTGGCCGGTCGCCTGTTCGAACCGCGCGGTCAGCACTTTCATCGGCGCGGCAAAGTTGGCGGCAACGGCGATATGCGCCGTGTCTGCCGCGGCGGGCAGGCTGGCGGATGCGGACAGCACAAGGATGGATGCCAGTTTCCTGAATACGCGTGTCATGAAGGTCACCTAGGTAAGATGCACGTTTCGATATATCCAGTATGTCATATCGAATGGGGAGAGAACAAGCGATGCGTCTCCGGGTGGGTTAGCGTAACGCGCGCAGCGCCTGTCGCGTGGCTTCGTCTGCGGTAGTACGGAGGAGGCGCGATTCGAGCGCGGCAGCGAACGTCTGCGACGCCTGCCCTGCAGCAATCAGGTCAAGCCCCTGCCGCAGTTCTTCGATCAGAAGCCAGTCGGCGTCCGTGATGCCCGAAGCGTCGTGGCCGTTCGCGATTCGTGCCCAGCCGTCCAGGTCGCCATCAAAGCGTCGATAGATGTTGAGCTTGTCGAGCGTCAGCATGGGCGTGCCGCAGGCTTAGCCGTCCGTCCGCAGATGCCGGGCGAGTTTGGCCATGTCCGCCTCGGTGGTCTTGCGGGCGCGGGTTTCCAGATGGCGATACAGGGCGATCACTTCATCGGCCAGCGGCGTGAGCTGCGCCCCGCCTCCGTGCGCGCCGCCCTTGCTGGCTTCGACCAGCGGGCTGGCGAAGCAGCGGTTCATGGTGTCGACCAGATGCCAGGCGCGCTTGTAGCTCATGCCCATGGCGCGGCCGGCGGCGGCGATGGAGCCGGTTTCGCGGATGGCTTCGAGCAACTGCACCTTGCCGGGGCCGAGCGCGATGTCGTCGCCGAGGATGAGGCGGAAGGCGAGGCGCGGCGTCATGGCGCGGCGATGGCCGGGCGGATGCCGGGCAGGCGGGCAAAGCTGTCGCGCTTCACGGTTTCGATGAAGTCGGTGACGTAGGCGCGTGCCGCGTCGGCTGCGCGCACCGCGGCATAAAGCTCGGCCCACAGGCCGTGTTTGCCGATGCGGCGCGCGGCGACGTAGCCGCGTTCGAGATAGGGC
>DAOMWT010000196.1:0-3105 GCA_035436705.1 Thiobacillus sp.
GCCGAAGAAACTCGCGGCGGCCGGCGGCGGCAACGAGGAGTGGGAAGAGTTCTGAGCCATGTGCGCAACGGCGTGCTGCAGCCAGCGCGGTTGCGGGTGAAGCACCGTGCTCACATGGGCAACTACCTCGCAAGCCCATGCTGTTTGACGACCGGAATAATGCACATTTAACGGTGACAAAAATGATGAACAATGGAAGGCGAATCGATTTGGCGTCGACGAATGTCGAATACGAGCTGCGCGAAGGCGAGTCGCTCGTTACCAAGACCGATCTCAAGGGGCGGATCGTTTATGCCAACACCGCCTTCATGGAAGCAAGCGGCTTCAGCGAAGCCGAGCTTGTCGGCAGCACCTACAACATCGTGCGGCACCCGGAGATGCCGGCGGAGTTGTTTGCCGACTTCTGGGCCACGCTGGGAGAGGGGCTTCCCTGGACCGGTCTGCTGAAAAACCGGCGCAAGAATGGCGATTACTACTGGGTGGTTGCCAATGTGACACCGATCCGGAAAAACGGCGCCACGAATGGATATATGTCCGTATGCAACAAGCCCACACGACAGCAGATCGTAGAAGCCGACCGCATTTATCGATCGATCAAAGAGGGGAAGGCGGGTGGGTTGGTGATCGTGCGTGGCAACGCGACCAGCACCAGCCTGATTAGCAGACTGACTTCTATCAGGAGGATTCCCGTCAGCGTGCGAATCACGCTGACCACAGGCCTTGGCGCCGCGCTGATGTTTGCCCTGGGCATGCTCGGCTGGTGGGAAACCAGCGCTTTGGTCGAGGCCTCCGGCAGGCAGAGCTGGATACCGGAACTGATTGCTGTCGCGGGCAGCGTGGGGGCTGTTTTGTCGGTACTTTTCGGTTACTTCATCTCACGTACGATTCTGCGGCCGCTCGACAGCGCCCTTGAGGTCGCGCACGCAATCGCCGGAGGCGATTTGTCGCTTCGCTTCGAGATGGCTGCCTGGGATGAGACCGGGCAGCTTATGCGCGCACTCAATCAGATGAATGCCAACATGATGGCGGTGGTATCCGATATCGGATCGAACGTGGATAACATCCGGGTCGCTTCCCGCGAGATCGCCACGGGCAATGCCGACTTGTCTGCCCGCACCGAATCGCAGGCGTCGAGCCTGGAAGAGACCGCCAGTTCGATGGAAGAGCTGACCAGCACCGTCAAGCAGAACGCCGAGCATGCCCATCACGCGAGCAAGCTGGTGATGTCGACGGCAGACATTGCGGCGAATGGCGGCAAGGTGGTCGGCAAAGTCGTCGACACCATGGCCTCGATCAAGGACAGTTCCAGGAAGATAGCCGACATCATTGGCGTCATTGACGGCATTGCGTTCCAGACCAACATTCTTGCGCTGAACGCTGCGGTTGAAGCCGCGCGTGCGGGCGAGCAGGGTCGCGGCTTTGCCGTCGTTGCCAGCGAAGTGAGGAATCTTGCCCAGCGCAGCGCTGGTGCGGCCAAGGAGATCAAGGCCCTGATTGAAGACTCCGTCGGCAAAGTCGAGGCCGGCGGCAAGCTGGTGGACGAAGCCGGCAAGACCATGGACGAGATTGTTGGCTCGGTCAAACGGGTGACCGACATCATGGGCGAGATTGCTGCGGCGAGCCAGGAGCAGAGCGCCGGCATCGAGCAGGTCAACCAGGCGGTTGGGCAGATGGACGAGATGACGCAGCAGAACGCAGCCCTGGTTGAACAGGCGGCGGCGGCGGCCGAGAGCCTGCGGGAGCAGGCGGCCAGGCTGGCCGAGGCGGTCAGCGTGTTCCGGCTGGACAGCATGATTGCGAATCCGCGAATCGAACGTGCGGTCGTTCAAAAGCTGGAACAGCCGGTGGCGAAGAAGGCGATGCCGTCTGCGCCATTGCCGGCGTCGCATTCGAAGAGGCTGGCGGCGGTTGCCGGCGGCGACAGCGACGAGTGGGGGGAATTCTGAGCCCGGGACATTCCGTAATGAAAAAGAACTGTCTATTCCCGCAATTATTTAGCCCTCAGGAGCAAACATCATGAAACTTGGCCAGAAACTGCCTCTCGCCTTCGTGGCGGCTCTTCCGACTGCCATCGCGGGGCCTGCCTGTGAACTACTGATTATCTATTCGCCAAGGAGAAAGAAATGAACCACACCAAGGGCGCACGCATGAAAGTCGCCACCGCTATGGGACTGGGCTTTGCGCTGGTCATCTTGCTGGGGCTGGCCATTGCCATTATCGCCCGCGTCCAGCTGGAGCGGGCCAGCAACGAAGCAAAACAGCTGGTCGATGATCGCATGACCAAGGTGGTGTGGGTCCGCATCATTCAGACCAACCTGAATTTACAGGCACGTGCCGTACGAGATATTGCCCTGGCCAACGACGAAAATGTGAAGCAGGCCGAGAAGAAACACATCGGCGAGTTGCGCGCCGAAACTGGTGCCATGTTCAAGAAGTTGGAGGAAACGATCAATACCGAACAGGGCGCCCGGATACTCAAAAGCGCGCTCGCCGCCCGCAATGCCTACAACACCGCCATGAACCGGGCGATTGAAACCGGCCTTGCCGGCGACATGGAGGGAGCGCGCGTGGTTTTGAGCGGCGAGGGCCGCCAGGCCCAGAGTGCACTCGCTCAGCCTCTGGAGGATCTGGTCAAACTGCAAGTGGGCTTGATGCATGAATCAGCCAAGCGTGTGCAAGATATTGCTGCCACCACCAGCCTGTTGATGCTGGTGATTGCCGTCATCGCCGTTGTCGCAGGCGCCGCAATTGCCTGGTTCTTGACCCGCTCCATCACCCGCCAACTGGGTGGCGAACCTGACTATGCTTCCGCCGTGGCGCGTGAAATCGCCGCCGGTAACCTGGCTGTGGAAGTCAATATCAAAGCCGGCGATAAAACCAGCCTGCTGGCCAATATGCGAGACATGCGCGACAGTCTGGTGAAGGTCGTCGGCCAGGTACGCATCGGCACTGACACCATAGCGACTGCATCGACGCAGATTGCGGCGGGCAATCTCGATCTATCGTCGCGCACCGAAGAACAGGCCTCCAGCCTTGAGGAAACCGCCAGCTCGATGGAAGAGCTGACCAGCACCGTCAGGCAGAACGCCGAGAACGCCCGCCAGG
>DAOMWT010000197.1:0-3050 GCA_035436705.1 Thiobacillus sp.
ATGCACGCGTAAAATATGCAGCATGAATCACGGATAAATCAGGCCGAATCAATAGACAAACAGACTGGTGAAATTTGTCAGTTTGTTTCAACCTATGAAAACAATGAAACCGTTCTTCAGAAAAGGGCCTGCAACAAATAACTAGCACCCGTAGATTGGGCTGAATGAAACGAAACCCAACGTATCCACGCACATAGGTCGACAACTGGCAGAGACGTTGGGCTTTGCAGCCCAACCTACATGGCTGTGTTCAAATAAGAGTCGTTGCGCAGCACCCAAACCGTCCAGTCATCACTGTCCTGGTTTTGATTTTTTTTCCCCTTACAGACCCGCCGAAGATCAAGTGTGGCGGGTGGATCAGCGGCAAAGGTGTTTGAGCCCCGCCCACAAAAAACCAATTAAAAACATCGAAGGCGGGGCGAGTTCTTTGCCGCCCACCTGGCGCGCTTGATCTTCGGGAATCCGGGACTGTCGGGGTCGCTTTCTTTTGGTTACTTTTCTTGGCGAGACAAGAAAAGTGACTAGCTGCCGGGCTACTCCCGGCCAACGATCAGTGGTCCTGCGAAGAAGCCGGCTACTGCCAACAGCGCTTCGACAAGTTCAGCGCGAACGGAGCGGAGAGACGGCGTTACGCCAGACTCTCCAGCGGCCTCGGCTCCCCAATCAAATACCCCTGCACGCAATCCACCCCCATCTCCCCCAGCTTCGCCAGCGTCTCCGCATCCTCGACATACCCCGCCACTGTCCTGATCCCCAGGAAACTCCCCGTCTCCAGGATCGAGCGCACCAGCGCCTCGTCGATCATGCTGGTGCCGATCTCGCGCACCAGCGCGCGGTCGAGCTTCAGGTAATCGAGCTTCATGCTCTTCAACCGGGTGTAGGAACTGGTGCCGACGCCAAAGTCGTCGAGGGTGAAGCGGCAGCCGTGGCGCTGCAGCTGGCGCATGAAGAGCTGGGTCTGGGCATGGCCGTCGACGGCGTCGGCTTCGCTGATCTCGAAAATCAGCTTGTCGCCGGCAATGTCGCCGCGCGCCAGTTCGGCGAGAAGGAACTTCAGGAACAGGGGATTGGTGACGGACTGGCCGGACAGGTTGATGGAGAAGCCGCCGATCCGGGCGGCGAGATCAGCATGGTCGCGCATCCACTGCAGGACCGTTTTCACCACCCAGCGGTCGATTTCGGTGATGCGCTGCAGGCGCTCGGCCACCGCAATCAGGTCGCGAGTGGCGATGGTGCGCTCGCCGTGGGCGGCCGGGTGCAGCAGGACTTCGTAATACAGCGGAGTTCCTGCGGAGTCGGCCGCGGCGGCCACAGGCTGGCAATTCAGGCTCAACTGGTTGTTGGCGAGGATGGCAGTCAGTTCGTGCGCCCATTCGGCCAGCGCCAGCACGCCGGCGGCGTCGGCTTCGCTGTCGTACGACACGATGGGCACGCCCGACTCGCGGGCGCGGGCGCAGGCAGCGTTGGCGTTGTCGTAATACGCTTCCGGGCTGAGGCAGTCGCGTGCCCACATCAGGCCGGCCGCGGCCTGCACGCGGTAGCGGGTGCCGTCGATTTCCTGCGGCTGGTCGGAAATGGCTTGCAGCAGGGCACCGGCTTGCGCCACGGCGGCTGCGCTGTCGGCGGCCCTCGCCCAGAACGCAATGCCGGATTCGCCGGCACGCGCAAACAGCGCGTCGGCCGGCAGGGCTGCGGGCAGCAGCCGGGCGAATTCGCGCAGGATGGGGGTACGGATTTCGACCCCTGCGGCCTTCCCCGCAGGGTTGCTGATGTCGAGCTGGATCACGCCGACGGCGTAGCCGCCATCCGTGGTCTCGCTGCGCAGCCAGTTGCGGCGGATGGCGCGGAAGAAGGTCTTGCGGTTGGCGAGTCCGGTGGCGGCGTCGTGCGAGGCCTGCCACAGCAGGTCGCGCTGCATTTTCTGGATCATCGCGCTGTAGGAGCGGTCCATCAATGGCAGTTCCAGGTCTTCGGTCCATTGCGTCGTGCCGTCTTCCAGCGATTGCAGCAGGTCCGGGCGCTTGAGGTCGAGCTTCTTGATCCCGCGGTAGTTGGCAAACACATACACCGGCGGCTGGTCGCCGATCCAGATCAGATTGAGCGGGGTGTCGAGCGACTTGAACTGCAGCCAGTCGCCCACCCGCAGTCGTTCGGCGAGGGTGTCCTGCGCTTCGCTCAAGGGTTCGCTGGCGGCCTCGTTGAGGCGGGCGGCGACCGAAGTGTGCTGGTGCTGCGACTTGTCTTCGTCGAACAGCGCGGCGGCGAGCTGGTCGACGATGCGATCCTGCGCGAATTTGTCGGCGCACACCTGGGTGAGCGCCTGGTCGATGCGCTGCAGCAGGGTCTGGATCTCGGCGGCGCCGGGCGGCGTGGCCAGTTCCGGGTCCAGCCAGGCGCACAGCTGCTGCAGCACCTGCCAGGCTTCACGCGCTTCATCGCTGTCGACGCCGTGGCGCATCTCGGCCAGCAGCAGCACGTTGCGCCAGCCGCCGTTCAGGAGTTCGATCACGGCATTGGGCACCGCGCGTTCGTCCAGCCGCGTCAACAGTTCGCGCAGGATGCGCTGTTTGACGACTTCGGCACGCTGGCGGCCTTCGCACATTTCCTGCAGGCGGAACACCCGTGCGGCACGCTCGTTCAGCAGCGGCTTGACGACGCGTTCCAGTTGGGTGCGCGCTTCTTCGAACACGCCGGGGTTCTTGTCGGCCTCGGCGTTGATGCGGTCGGTCCAGCGGCGCATCAGCCGCAGCAGGCGCTGGTCGGTGATCTTGCCGTCGTCGCCGGCCACCATGCTGATGCGGTCGAGCGTGTTCAATACCTTGTGCGCCGGGTGGGCAGGCGAATTCAGAAATTGCGGGTCGGACATCGCCAGCTTGATGAGGCTGGTTTCCAGTTGCTGGAAGAACGGACGCATTCCCTCGCTGACCGATTTCTCGGCGTGCATGGTGTCGAACAGCGCGCCGAACATGTTGACCGAGCGCTGCATTTCGTGGGTGACGGCGGGCGGCAGCGCGCCGGCGGCGGCCAGTCGCTGCAGCACCGGCGAGCGG
>DAOMWT010000198.1:0-3032 GCA_035436705.1 Thiobacillus sp.
GACGCAGTTCAGACGGATGACGTTCGGATCGTGGACCGGCTTGGGCGGCGGCGGAACCACGCGCGGCGTGGGCTGCGGAGGCGGCGGATTGATAAAGTTCACGAACAGGGTCACCGCCTCGGCCGGCGGCGGAATCACGCGCGCGCTCCACAGCGCATAGAGCACACCGCCGTGCAGGGCCAGCACCACCAGCAGGCCCACAGCACGATTCCAGTCCATCCGCGGCATCCGCTTCACGCCCCCCGCTTGCCCATTGCCCGGTTTACCACTTCGCCTGCAGCCCGAGGATGGCCGTGCGCGGCAGGCCGGCAGTGTAGGTCGGCGCAGCGCCGGTGCCGTCGGCGGTCTCGGCGTAGCGCTTGTCGAACAGGTTGCTGATGCTGCCGAAGACTTCCATGCCCTTGCCGAAGGGGTAATTGGCGCGCAGGTTGACCAGGTTGTGGCCGCCGTATTTGCCGGTATTGGCGGCATCCAGCCAGTAGCTGCCGAGCCTGAACCATTCCAACTGGAAGCGGCCGCCGTTCAGGTAGCCGGGGGAATAGCTGAGGCGGGTATTGGCGATCACGCGCGGGGCGGTTTCCATTTCCTTGCCGCTGTAGTCTGCGGTTCCGGAAACGGTCCAGGTCTCGTAGGTGTGCTTGGCGTACGACAGGCTGGCGTCGAGCTGCCAGTCCTGCGCCAGCGGCAGGCCGAGGCCGAGTTCGATGCCGCGGTGCAGGGTCTTGCCGGCGTTGACCACGGTTCTCTGGGTGGTGACCGGATCGACATAGCTGACGATGTCGTCCTTCTTGGTCATGTGATACACCGAGGCCTCGTAGCGCAGCGCGCCGGATTGCCCGCGCAGGCCGAGTTCCAGGTTGTCGACGATCACCGGCTCGAGGTTGAGCAGGGATTCGGCCGCAGCCTGCGCCTTGATTGCCGTGGACTCGCGGCTGCCGCGGAACACCTGGCCTTCGGACGGGGTGCGGAAAGAATTGCTGTAGGCTGCAAAGCCGTTCAAGGTATCGCTGAAGGCGTAGGTCGCGCCCAGCTTCGGCCCCCAATGGCTGTAGCCGACCTTGGTGCTGGCGACGTGGCCGTACCAGCCGTTGCCCGGGAAGGCGCCCGCCGCCCCCTGGGTCGCGCCCGCCACCCCGTTGTTGAACTTGTTCTCGTAATCGTACTGCATGTCGTCGTAACGCAGCCCGGCGTTGAGGCGCAGCCTGTCGCTGAGCGAGGCCTCGCCGTGGACGTAGGGCGAAATGCCGCGATAGGTCACGTCGTAGTCGTAGATCTGCACCGGCGCGGCGGCATTGCGGCTGTAGGTCACGCCGCCATAGGCGTTGGTGAACTTGTCGAGGCGGAGCGAATCCTCGTCGCGCGACCCCGGGCTGTAGTCGAAATCCAGGCCGACGATGAGGCGCGCGCGCAGCGGCTCGAAATCGCGGCGGTATTTGCCGAGGAAGCCGAAGGACTTGTTCTTGGTGACGTACTGGCTGGGATCGTAGCCGACGCTCCAGTTGGGAAGGATCTCCATGCTGTTGTCGCGGAAATAGGGGGTGATCGACAGCAGCGAGTTGGCGGTTTCCTTTTCGTAGGCGGTCGACAGGCGGAAGGCGTCGACCTGGCGGAAGGAGAACGGCACGTTGTTGGCGCGCGGCGTGGCATCGAGTTCGCCCGCGCTCAGCTTGCCGACGTGCTGCTGGTCGACTCTGGAAAACGACAGCACCGTTTTCAGCAGCGCGTCGTCGCCGAGCGCGCGGTCCCAGCGCGCGGTGCCGGTCTGGCGGTCGTAGCCGGCGTTGTCCTGCCAGCCGTCGGTGCGCGTCAGGTTGAGGCTGGCGCGCCAGGCGTCGTCGCCGTGAGCGTTGCCGCCGCCCACCAGGATGCGGCCCCAGCCGTACGACCCGGCTTCCCCGCTCAGCTCGAATTCGGCCTGCCGCGGCGGCGTGCGGGTCAGCACGTTGATCGTGCCGCCGATCGCGTCCGACCCATACAGCGCGCTGCCCGGGCCTTTCATGATTTCCATTCCGCCCGACTGTGGCACGTTGATCTCATACAGCGCGTTGTGGTTGAAGAAGCCGGTGGAGCGGGTCGGGATGCCGTCTTCGAGATAGAGGTAAACCGCGCTCGTCGTCAACGGCTGGCGGATCGCGGTGGAGTGACCCTCGCCCGACAGATTGCTGACCCACACGCCGGGCACCTGATTGAGGATCTCCTTCGGGTGGGTGGGCCGGGTTTCGCGCAGGGTCTGGTCCTTGACGATGCCGACCGTCGCCGGGGTCTCGCTCAGCAACTCGCCTTCGCGGGTGCCGGTCACCGTCATCTCCGGCAGCGCCGCCTCGGCCGGGTCCGCCGCCGAGGCAGCGGGCGCGCACAGGATGCCCGCCTGCACGAGCGGAATGGGGTTCAGCTTCATTACTTCCTCCGTTATTTTTGAATCAGTTGGCCAGCTTGTGCTTCCTGAGCCAGGCGCGCAGGCGCTGTTCGCTCAGCACGCCGACAACGGTTTCACGTTGATGCTGGGCGTCGTAAAGGTAGGTGCGCGGCAATTCGCCGTACCACGACGGATCGATGGCATGGCGCAGCCGCTCGGGAATGGGATCGTCGAACACCCAGCTGTCGACGCCGCCCAGGCCGAGTGGGGCCAGGGTTTTCTGCATGGCCGGAACATAGTCGGGCGTATCCGTCGCCACCAGCACCAGCGGCAGGCGCTTCTGCGTTTTTGCCAGCTTGCCCAGCAGGGTCAGTTCGGCGATGCAATAACTGCATTCGTTGACCGACCACAGGTTGAGAATGAAGGGGCGGCCGGCGTACTGCGCCTTGATCCTTGCCAGGCTGTCGGTGGTGAACGCAGCCGGCTCGCCGGCACCGGCCGGCGCGGCGAGAACCAGCGCCGCCAGCATCCCGAGCAGCAGGCGCCGGATCATTGCGGCTTACCCAGTTCAAGCGGCAGAACGCGCACGCCTTCGCTGGCGCTGTTCCACACCACCAGCGCGCGCGCGCCGTCGGTCAGCGGCAGCGGATAGTCGGCCGCGCCGCCGGATTCCGCC
>DAOMWT010000199.1:0-2908 GCA_035436705.1 Thiobacillus sp.
CGGCCGCACGCCGCACGACGTGCTGGCGTGCCCGTCCGGGCGCGGCGAATGGCGCTTCCGCCGCAGCTGACCGCCCGCGACTCAAGGCCGGGATGCCAAGCCTGTTAGAATGCCGGCTTTGCGTCCTGGCCATATCCCTGGCTACAGCCATGCCCGCTCTCAAGAACGATACTTTTCTGCGCGCGCTGCAGCGCCTGCCCACCGACCACACCCCGCTCTGGCTGATGCGCCAGGCCGGGCGCTATCTGCCGGAATACAATGCCACGCGCGCGCGCGCCGGCGATTTCCTGACCCTGTGCAAGACGCCCGACCTGGCGACCGAGGTGACGCTGCAGCCGCTGGCGCGCTATCCGCTCGACGCCGCGATCCTGTTTTCCGACATCCTCACCGTGCCCGACGCCATGGGCCTCGGCCTGTACTTCGCGCAGGGCGAGGGTCCGCGCTTCGAGCGCCCGCTGCGCGACGAGTGGGAAATCCGCGACCTCTCTGCCCCCGATCCGACCGACAAGCTCGGCTACGTGATGGACGCGGTCAGAAGCATCCGCCGCGCGCTCGACGGCTCGGTGCCGCTGATCGGCTTTTCCGGCAGCCCCTACACGCTGGCCTGCTACATGGTCGAGGGCGGCAGCTCGGACGACTACCGCCACATCAAGACCATGCTGTACAGCCGCCCCGACCTGCTGCACCGCATCCTGGAAGTCAACACCCGGGCGGTGATCGACTACCTCAACGCGCAGATCGAGGCCGGCGCCCAGGCCGTGATGATTTTCGATTCCTGGGGCGGCAGCCTCACCCCGCACGCCTACACGGAATTTTCGCTCGACTACATGGAGCGCATCATCGCCGCCCTGATCAAGGAGCGCGAAGGCCGCCGCATCCCCAGCATCATCTTCACCAAGGGCGGCGGCAACTGGCTGGAAGCCATGGCCGGCATCGGCGCCGATGCCGTCGGACTCGACTGGACCGTCGACATCGGCGAGGCGCGCCGCCGCGTGGGCGACAAGGTGGCGCTGCAGGGCAACCTCGACCCCTGCGCCCTGCACGGCACGCCCGACAGTATCCGCGCCGAGGCGCATCGCATCATCGACAGCTACGGCAACCACCCCGGCCATGTGTTCAACCTCGGCCACGGCATTTCGCAGTTCACCAACCCGGATAACGTCAGCGTACTGGTCGAGGCCGTGCACAGCCGCAGCCGCGCCATGCGTGCCGCGCCCGTTTCCGCATAGCGCCTGAGCGAACTTTTTCACCCTGCAGCGTCTTAATTTCCAGCTTTCTATTTATCGGGACCTACCATGAAACGTATCTTGATCAGCCTGTTCGCCCTTTTCATCGGCTTCGGCTTCGCCGTTCACGACGCCGAAGCCCGGCGCATGGGCGGCGGCAAATCCTTCGGCATGCAGCGCACTGCCCCGGCCAAGCAGAATGCCGCGCCCACGCCACAGCGCCAGCAGCCCGGTGCTGCGCCGACGGCCGCACCAAAGAAAAACTCCTGGATGGGCCCCATTGCCGGCCTCGCCGCAGGTTTGGGCTTGGCCGCGCTGTTCTCGCACCTGGGAATGGGTGAAGAAATGGCCAATTTCCTGATGCTGGCGCTGCTGGCGCTGGCCGCTTTCATGCTGTTCCGCTTCTTCATGCGCCGCAATGCCCCGGTCAGCGCACCCGCGATGCAGTACGCCGGCATGCCGCCCGGCGGGATGAATCCTGGCGCGCCCGCGGCATTTGACGCCAGCCCCGCCCCGTTGAGCGGCGCTGCTGCCGCGCATTCCTTCCCGCCCGGGTTCGACGCCGACGCCTTCGCGCGCGAAGCCAAGCTCAACTTCATCCGCCTGCAAGCCGCCTTCGACGCCGGCAATCTGGACGACCTGCGCGCCTTCACCTCGCCCGAAATATTTGCCGAACTGTCGATGCAGCTGGCCGAGCGCGGCGACGCCGCGCAAACGACCGACGTGATGACGCTCAATGCCGAGGTGCTGGAAGCCGTCGACGAAAGCAACCGCCATCTTGTCAGCGTGCGCTTCACCGGCCTCATTCGCGAGTCCGCCGATCAGGGCGCCATGCCGCTCGACGAAGTGTGGCACCTCAGCAAACCGGCCAGCGGCCAGGGCGGCTGGGTGATTGTCGGCATTCAACAGCAACAAAACTAGAATAAACAAGGTCTTGCGCACCAGAAAGGTGCGCAAGGAGGCGCCTTTTCGCTCAAAGCAGTATTACTTATGCACAGTTTTGACGTTGGAGGGATTTTTTTGTGTCAAACGCTTGACAGTCAAGCCTCGTTTATAAGTCCATGAAAATTAAAAACTTACTGAATTGCCTGCTTTTTAGACAGCGACGCCTACCCGCCTGAATACGGGCGTTTGAGCGCGATCGACACGAATCACCCACACAATTATCCACAGCCTGCGTGGAAAATTCAAAATAAGTCTTTTATAACAGCCACCTAGTTAATTTTTACGAACATTCAACCAAGATTCGCCGCTAACCCATGCCGTCCATCCTTCAGGTCGCGCTCGATACGCCGCTCCACCGGTTGTTCGATTACCGCCTGCCGGATGGCCTTGATGCGGTGCCGCCAGGCAGTCTGGTCGAAGTTCCGTTCGGCCGCACCCGCCAAGTCGGCGTCGCGCTAGGCACGGCGGCAGACAGCGCGGTCGAGGCCGGCAAACTGCGCCATCTGATCCGCGTGCTGGACGATCGCCCCGCGCTGTCTCCCCACATCCTCCGCCTGGCGCAGTTTTGTGCTGATTATTACCACTACCCGCTGGGCCCGATCCTGCTGGCCGCACTGCCGCCGCGCCTGCGCAACGCCACACCGTTCGTTACCAGGACGCCCTGGCTGCTGCTGACCGATGCCGGGCGGGTGGCAGCGCCGCCCGCCCGTGCCAGGGCGCAACGCGCGCTGCTCGAC
>DAOMWT010000200.1:0-2908 GCA_035436705.1 Thiobacillus sp.
GGTCGCCCGCGCCACCGCGGCAGGCGTCGAGGCGGTGGGCGACGTCGAGCTGTTCGCCCGCGCCATCCGCGCGCTTAACGCCCAGCGCGCCGAGTCTTCCAGTTCAAGCGGCCCGATGCGGGTGCTCGCGATCACCGGCAGCAATGGCAAGAGCACCGTCACCGCGATGTGCGGCGACATGTGCCGCATGGCCGGGCTGAGCACCTGCGTGGCAGGCAACATCGGCCTGCCGGTGCTGGATGCACTGTACGAAATCGAGCAGGGTTTCGCGGCCCCGCCGCAGGTATGGGTTCTGGAGTTGTCGTCGTTCCAACTCGAAACGACATCCAGCCTCGCGGCCGACGCCGCCACCGTGCTCAACCTGTCGGAAGACCACATGGATCGCTATCCCGACATGGAGGCCTACGCGGCAGCCAAGGCGCGGATTTTCAGCGGCGACGGCGTGCAGGTGCTGAACCGCGACGATGCGCGCAGCCTCGCCATGGCGCGGCCGGGCCGCAGCGTGATCAGCTTCGGTCTGGATCGCTGTCCAAAGGGCGAGAGTTTCGGCTTGTGCGAGGACGAGCTTTGCCTGGGCGGCGACATGCTGATGCCGTTGTCCGCGCTGCCGGTGGCCGGCCTGCACAATGCCGCCAACGCGCTGGCGGCGCTGGCGCTGACCCGCGCGCTGGGTCTGCCGATGGAGGCGCTGCTGCGCGGCCTGGTGCATTTCAAGGGCTTGCCGCACCGGGTGGAAAAGGTCATGGAGATCGAGGGCGTGACCTGGTACGACGATTCCAAAGGCACCAATGTCGGCGCGACCGAGGCCGCGCTCTACGGCATGGGCCGCCGCCGCGCGGTGGTGATCCTGGGCGGCGACGGCAAGGGGCAGGACTTCGGCCCGCTCAAGGCCGCCGTCGAAGCCAATGCCCGCGCAGTGCTGCTGATCGGCCGCGACGCGCCGCTGATCGCCGCCGCGCTTGCCGGCTGCGGCATCGATAGCTACAAGGTCGAAAGCATGGCCGATGCCGTCGCGCAGGCGCACCGCCTGGCGCAGCCCGGCGATGCCGTGCTGCTGTCGCCCGCCTGCGCCAGCTTCGACATGTTCCGCAACTACGCCCATCGTGCCGAAGTGTTCATCGACGCCGTGAAAAAACTGGCGGCAGAAAGGGCGGCGGGCTGATGCTCTACACCGCGCGCGCACCCAAGCCCAGTGCCGAACTCGATTTCAGCCTGCTGTGGCTGGCGCTCGGCCTGCTGGCGATCGGCCTGGTGATGGTGTATTCCGCATCCATCGCGATCGCCGAGGCGGCCAGGTACACCGGCCACAACGGCGAATTTTATTTGCTGCGGCAGGGCCTCTTCATCGCGCTCGGCGTCGGTGTCGGCATGGCCGCGTTCCAGGTGCCGATGCGGGTGTGGCAGCAGGCGGCGCCCTATCTCTTCCTCGCCGGCCTGCTGCTGCTGGCGGTGGTGCTGATCCCCGGCATCGGCCGCGAAGTCAACGGCAGCCGCCGCTGGATTCCGCTCGGCTTCGCCAATCTGCAGCCGTCCGAGCTGATGAAGTTTCTCGCCGTGCTGTACGCCGCCGACTACACCACGCGCAAGGCCGCCTTCATGCACGATTTCAAGAAGGGCTTCCTGCCGATGGCGGCGGTGATGATGCTGGCCGGCGCGCTGCTGCTGCGCGAACCGGATTTCGGCGCCTTCGTCGTCATCATCTCCATCGCCATGGGCATCCTGTTCCTCGGCGGCCTCAACTGGAAAGTCTTCGCCGGGCTGGTGGCGGTGCTGCTGGTCGGTTTCGTCATCCTGATCCTGACCTCGCCCTACCGCTTGCAGCGCGTGCTCGGCTTCATGGACCCGTTTGCCGACCCGTACGGAAAAGGCTACCAGCTGTCGCACGCGCTGATCGCCTTCGGCCGCGGCGAATGGCTGGGGATGGGGCTGGGCGGCAGCGTCGAAAAGCTGTTCTACCTGCCGGAAGCGCACACCGATTTCCTGCTCGCCGTCATCGCCGAGGAGTTCGGCTTCATCGGCGTCGCGGCGGTGATCGGGCTGTTCGCCTGGCTCATCGTCAAGGCCTTCCTGATCGGCCATCGCGCGGCCCAGCTCGAACGCAATTATTGCGCATTGGTGGCGCAGGGCATCGGCATCTGGCTCGGAGTGCAGGCGCTCATCAACATGGGGGTGAACGTCGGCCTGCTGCCGACCAAGGGGCTGACCCTGCCTTTCCTGTCGTTCGGCGGCAGCGGCATCGTCGCCAACTGCCTGGCGATCGCCGTGCTGCTGCGCATCGACTGGGAGCACCGCCAGATGATGCGGGGGAAAACCTTCTGATGGCGGCCGCCAACCGCACCCTCATGGTCATGGCCGGCGGCACCGGCGGCCATGTCTACCCCGCTCTCGCGGTGGCCGACGCCCTGCGCGCGCGCGGCTGGGAGGTGTTCTGGCTCGGCACCAAAAACGGCCTCGAAGCGCGCGTGGTGCCGCAGGCGGGCATCGACATGGTGTGGGTGTCGATGGGCGGGGTGCGCGGCAAGGGCGTGTTGAAGAAACTGTTGCTGCCGGCCATGCTGCTGGTCGCGTTCTGGCAAAGCCTGCGCGCCATCCTGCAGCGCAGGCCCGACGTCGTATTGGGCATGGGCGGCTACACCGCTTTTCCCGGCGGCATGATGGCGAGTCTTCTCAACAGGCCGCTAGTCATCCACGAACAGAACTCGGTCGGCGGGCTGACCAACCGCGTGCTGGCCTGCCTGGCCGACCGCGTGCTGACGGCGTTCCCCAAGGTGTTCACCCATGCGCACGACAAGCCTATTCCGTGCCGCCGCGTGGCGGCCGAATGGGTAGGCAACCCGGTGCGCGCCGACATTGCCGCCATGCCGGCAGACGATCGCGCCGCCCGCAGCGGACCGCTGCGCCTGCTGGT
>DAOMWT010000201.1:0-2893 GCA_035436705.1 Thiobacillus sp.
GCGGGGCGGCGGCCAACGACCTGCTCATGCAGATGCAGGCCGACCTGCTCGGCGCGCACCGGGCGCACATCCTCAGGCACGGCAGGCGGCGCATCGCGCCCGCAGCCGGACAGCAGCAACAGGAAGGCCATCGGGAACAGGAGTATTTTCATGGCGGGATTATCGCGTAATCACCTGCCCGTTGTTTACGCGCCGCCAGCGCATTTTTGCAACCAAGTTGCATTTTTTCATACCGCGCCCTACCATCGGTCCATGCAAGCGGCCCCCACCCGCCACGACCAGGCCACCCGCCTGCTGCACCAGCGCGGCGCGACCGTCACGCCGGCCCGGGTACGGGTGCTGCAACTGCTGCTGGCGGCCGACGCGGCGATGTCGCACCAGTCGCTGCAGCAGGTGGCGGCGGCCAGCGGCCATCCATTCGACAAGGTGACGCTCTACCGTGTGCTCGACTGGCTGACCGCGCAGGGGCTGGTGCACAGCGTGACCGGACACGACCGGGTCCGCCGCTTCAGCCTGATGAACCCGCATCATGCCCACGCACATTTTGAATGCAGCGTCTGTGGACGCTTGTTCTGCCTGCGTGGCAGCCTGGCCACCGCCGCCCTGGAGCTGCCGCCCGGATTCGCATCCGACCGGGTCGATATCACGGTGCATGGCCGTTGCGCCGGATGCGCTGCCGTCGCCACTGCGCCGCGTTCCCGGGGGAAGGACCCCGGGGTATGATGCCGGGCTGGTGCGCACCACGCACCAGCCCGTGATACGCCCGGGAGGGCTGGTATTTGCCGCCCATGGGTACACACGTATGCCCCCTGCCAGCAGGATGCATGATCCACAACCTGTCTTTGCTGCTTGAATGGAGTCTCCACGATGCCTACCTCGTCCAAACCCCTCACCGAAGCCGCCCTGCTGAAAATGCCGGCTTCCGCCTACATGAACACGGCTCAGCTCGAGTTTTTTCGCGCCCGCCTCGAAACCTTGCGCGATGAAATGCTCAGCAACGCGGCGGACACCAGCGAGACCCTGAAGGAAAACGAGAATTTCGCCGATCCCAACGACCGTGCCACGGTCGAGGAAGAGCACATGCTGGAACAGCGGGTACGCGACCGCGAGCGCAAGCTGTTGAAAAAAATCCACGCCGCCCTGACGCGCATCGATTCCGGTGAATTCGGATATTGCCTGGAAACCGGTGATCCCATCGGGCTGCCCCGTCTGCTGGCCCGCCCCACCGCCGAATACTCGATCGAGGCGCAGGAACGCCACGAAAAGAAGGAAAGACTGCATGCCTGAATGCTGCCGCGAGCACCCGGCATGGCTGCGCCCCTAGGCAACGCCGACCCACTGCACGCTGAAGCGCGCGTGGATTCGCCTGTCCCGCTTCCCATCACCCTGCTCAGCGGATTTTTGGGCAGCGGCAAAACCACGCTGCTGAACCACCTGGTAGGCACGCTGCCGCGTACCGCGATCCTGATGAACGAGTTCGGCGAAGTCGCACTCGATCATCAACTGCTGCAAAAGATGGAGGGGCCGATGGCGCTGCTGTCGGGCGGCTGCGTGTGCTGCACGATTTCCGGCAGCCTGGCGCCGACCCTGAAAAACCTGTGGATGGCGCGGCAGAAGGGCGACATTCCGGCCTTCGAGCGCGTCATCATCGAAACCACCGGCGTGGCCGACCCGGTGCCGGTGCTCGACACCCTGCTGCGCGACAACTGGGTGCGCGCGCGCTTCCGCCTCGACGGCGTGGTCACCATGGTGGACGCGCTGTTTGGCATGGGTCAACTCGACGAACACTCCGAGGCGGTGAAGCAGGTGGCGGTAGCCGACCGCCTGCTGCTCACCAAGACCGACCTCGCAACGGCCAGCAGCATGACGGCCCTGCGCGAACGGCTGGCCGCGCTCAACCCGGCAGCCGACGTCATCGTGGTGGCACACGGCGAACTCGATCCCGCAGCGATCCAGAACATGGGGCTGTGGAATGCCGCAACCAAATCGCTGGAAGTGGCGCGCTGGCTGAAGCAGCAGCGCTATCGGCCCGCCGGCGCCGGCCCGGTCGTCGGAAAAACGCAACGCGCACTGCACGACGCGCGCATCCAGGCATTTTCGGTGGTGCTCGCCACGCCGCTTGACCGCTACGGCCTGCAATCCGCGCTCGGCATGCTCACCTCGTTTCGCGCGGAAAACCTGCTGCGCTTCAAGGCCATCGTGAACCTGCAGGGCGACGCCCAGCCGGTGGTGCTGCACGGCGTGCAGCACGTGCTGTATCCCGAGGTGAGGCTCGATGCCTGGCCGGACGAGGATCATCGTAGCCGCTTCGTCTTCATCGTGCGCGACCTCGAACCCGGCTTCGTGGAAAAGCTGCTGGCCGATTTCACCGGCGCGGCATGCAGCCAGGCCGAGCCTGGCGCACTGGCAAGCCCATGAATCTGGCGCAGCAATGCCTCGTCGGCGCGATCCGCCTCTACCAGCTGGCGCTCTCGCCGTGGCTGGGCCGGCAATGCCGCTACCTGCCGACCTGCTCGGAATACGGCAAGGAAGCGATCGAAAAGCACGGCGCGCTCAAGGGCGGCTGGCTGGCCGCCAAACGCATCGGCCGCTGCCGCCCCGGCTGCGCCCACGGCTACGATCCGGTGCCGCCGCCCGACTGACCCGCATGCTGCGCCGTCGTCTCATCCGCACGCTGTTCGCATTGTTTCTGCTGCTGGGCCAGGCGTCCGCGTTCGCCCATGCGCTCGGGCATCTGTACCCGCACGATTCCGGCCTCCCCGAGCCGGTGTGCGAGGCTTGCCTGGCGCATGCCAGCCTTGGCAGCGCGGCGCCGGCAAGCACGTTCACGCTGCCGGTCGTGCCCGGCCATCATCTCGGCTTGCCGGCTGCGTCGCCGCCACCCACCGCCGCC
>DAOMWT010000202.1:0-2856 GCA_035436705.1 Thiobacillus sp.
CGGCGCGTTCGCGGGCGCCGGGGTGGCCCACCAGTTCCAGCGGCAGCAGGATGTTTTCCAGCGCAGTCAGCGCAGGCAGCAGCTGGAACGACTGGAACACGAAGCCGACGCGGCCAGCGCGCAGGCGGGCGCGGGCGTCCTCGTCGAGATCGTTGAGGCGCTGGCCGAGCAGGAAGGCTTCGCCCGCGGACGGCTGGTCGAGTCCCGCCAGCAGGCCCAGCAGGGTCGATTTGCCGGAGCCGGAGGCGCCGGTGATGGCCAGCGTCTCGCCCGCTTTGACGGTAAGCCCAACATCGTCGAGGATGGCGAGTACGCCGTCGGCCGTGGCGACATGCTGCGACAGGGCGCGTGCGCTGACGACGCCGGGCGATTGCGGTGAACGGGTCGACTCAGCGGGGAACCGGGCGCGGGCTGAAGACGTCATTGAGATGGGCCAGGTTAGGATGAGTGAATGAATTATCGCGTATGGGTGTTGTTGTTGTTGCTGCCAGGCTGGGCCGCGGCCGGCTCGTGTTCCTTGTTGATTGTCGGCGACAGCCTGAGTTCCGGATACGGCCTGGCAAATGGTTCAAGCTGGGTGGATCGGCTCGCTGCGCGATTGAAAAAAAACGCGCCGGACTGGCGCGTGATCAACGCCAGCGTGAGCGGCGACACCACACAGAACGGCCTGCAGCGCCTGGCGCCCGCGCTGGCCCGGCAGCGCCCGCAGGGCGTGCTGATCGAACTGGGCGGCAACGACGCCTTGCGCGGCACGCCGCCTGAGGCGATCCGCAGGAATCTGCTGAGTCTGGTGCGCCAGGCCAAGGCAGCCGGCGCATGGGTGGTGTTGCTGGAAGCGCCGGTGCTGCCGAATTACGGCAAAGCCTATGCCGACGCGGTCGCGAAGCTGTACGGCGAGGTGTCGCGCGCGGAAACGGTCACGCACGTGCCGTGTTTCGTCTGTGCGGTCGGCACGAAGCCGGGCATGATGCAGGCCGACGGCATCCATCCCAACGAAAAGGCCCAGGCCGGTATGCTCGACGCCATATGGCCGTACCTCAAACCGAAACTGCGTTGTCCGGCGAAATGAAGGCAGCTGACCCAAGCTGCGCCTGCGGATCCGGGCGCACCTATACTGCTTGCTGCGGACGCTTTCACGCCGGCGAACCGGCGCCGGATGCGGAAACCCTCATGCGCTCGCGCTACAGCGCCTATGTGCATGGCCTGGAGTCCTATCTCCTGGCCACCTGGCATGCCGCTACCCGCCCCGCGGCGCTGGATCTCGACGCCAGCCCGCGCCCGCAATGGCTAGGATTGGCAGTGAAGGCGCATGTGCCGTCGGACGACAGCCACGCCGAGGTGGAATTTGTCGCGCGCTACAAGCTCAATGGCCGTGCGTTCAAGCTGCACGAAGTGAGCCGCTTCGAGCGGCTGGACGGGTGCTGGCTGTATGTCGGCGGCGAGATCCGCGAATGAGGACGGGCATCGCGGGGTGCGGACGGCGTACTACAAGACAAAGCCCGCTGGCGCGGGCTTTGTAGCGGCTTCTGATTGAATACGGTGGGGTGGATGATGGGACTCGAACCCACGACAACAGGAATCACAATCCTGGACTCTACCAACTGAGCTACATCCACCATTGTTGTCGCCAGCGTGCCGGCAACGAAAACCTTGGCCTGCCCGACAGGAATCGAACCTGTAACCCCCAGCTTAGAAGGCTGGTGCTCTATCCAGTTGAGCTACGGGCAGAGACTCACTATCTCGGGCGCGATCTCTTACTTGTTGGATAGGGGGTGGTCGGGGTGAGAGGATTCGAACCTCCGACATCCTGCTCCCAAAGCAGGCGCGCTACCGGGCTGCGCTACACCCCGAAATCCTGTTGGCGCTTCAGGCGCATTTCGGAGAGGCGAGACTATACCGCGGCGAACCGGCCGGGTCAATTTCCACTTGAGTATGGTGGGTGGTTTCCGGGAAAATCACGCTTTTGCTTAAGGGTTGTTCTAATGAGCGCACGCATTCTCGACGGCAAGGCCATGGCCGATACCATCCTCGCAGTGGTCCACGACAAGGTGGCCGAACGCGAGGCGCAAGGCAAACGCCGCCCCGGCCTGGCGGTCGTCCTGGTCGGCGACGACGCCGCCTCGGCGGTGTACGTGCGCAACAAGAAGCGCGCTTGCGAGCGGGCCGGCGTGGCCAGCATCTCGCACGATCTGCCCTTTGCCGCGACACAGGATCAATTGCTGGCCTTGATCGACCAGCTCAACGCCGATCCAGCCATCGACGGCATCCTGGTGCAGCTGCCGCTGCCCGCGCACATCGACGCCGAGACGGTGATCGAGCGCATCCGCCCGGACAAGGATGTCGACGGTTTTCATCCCTACAACATCGGCCGCTTGGCGGTGAAGATGCCGACGCTGCGGCCCTCCACGCCGCGCGGCATCATGACGCTGCTGCGCGCGACCAACGAGGAGCTGCGCGGCAAGAATGCGGTGATGGTCGGCGCCTCCAACATCGTCGGCCGGCCGATGAGCCTGGAACTGCTGCTGGCCGGCTGCACCATCACCGTATGCCACAGTGCCACGCGCGACCTGGAAAGCTTCGTGCGCTCGGCCGAAATCCTGGTGGTGGGAGTGGGTAAGCCGCGCATGATTCCAGGTGACTGGGTGCGCGAGGGTGCGATCGTGATCGACGTCGGCATCAACCGGCTGCCCGATGGCAAACTGGTAGGCGACGTCGATTTCGATTCCGCGATGGAACGTGCCAGCTGGATCACCCCGGTGCCGGGCGGGGTGGGGCCGATGACCGTGGCGACCCTGCTGGAAAACACGCTCGAAGCAGCGCTGATGCACAATCCCTAGGGGTCAGGGGTCAGGGGTC
>DAOMWT010000203.1:0-2814 GCA_035436705.1 Thiobacillus sp.
GCACGCGGCCAGCAGCGGCGGCGAGGCGGTGGTGTAGATGTAGGGGCGCGCTTTCTGGATCAGCCAGTCGATCACGCCGGCATGCGCGGCCACCGCCGCACCCGCCACGCCGGCCGCCTTGCCCAGGGTGGCCAGATAGATCACGCGGTCGCTCGCCCGTGCGCGGTCGCTGAGTCCGCCGCGGCCGTCGTTCAGCACGCCGAAGCCATGCGCGTCGTCAAGGTAGAGCCAGGCGCCATGGCGCTCGGCCAGGTCGAGCAGCGCATCGACCGGCGCCATGTCGCCGTCCATGCTGAACACCAGATCCGAGGCGATGAGCTTGTCTTGTGCGGCGCTCTTCGCCAATTGCGCTTCCAGTTGCGCAAGATCGAGATGCCGATAACGGGTGAAGGCCGCGCCGGACAGCTGCGCGGCGTCGACCAGCGAGGCGTGGTTGAGCTTGTCGCCGAACACTTCACCGCGACGTCCGAGCAGCGCGGTCAGCACGCCGAGGTTGGCCATGTAGCCGGTGGAAAACAGCAGCGCCGCGGGCTTGCCGACGAAGCGCGCGAATGCGGTTTCGAAGTCCTCATGGAAGCGGTGGTGGCCGGTGATGAGATGCGCCGCCCCGGCGCCGACGCCGCATTCATCCAGTGCCGCATGCGCGGCCTGCACCAGCGCCGGGTCGGCGGCGAGACCGAGATAGTCGTTGCTGCAGAACGAGACGACGCGCTGGCCGTCGATCGTGACGCGGGCGCCCTGCGCACCGTCGAGCAGCAGGCGGCGGCGCTCCAGATGATCGGCCTGCAGCGCCGCCAGCCCGTCCTGCAGACGGGTCAGCGCGGCGTGCGTCACAACGGCATCAGGCCCAGGCTGTCGAACAGGCGCTGGTCGCGTTCCCACTCCGGATTGCCGGTGGTGAGCAGCTTTTCGCCGTAGAAGATCGAGTTGGCGCCGGCGAGGAAGCACAGCGCCTGCACCGCGTCGCTCATCTGCTGGCGGCCAGCCGACAGGCGCACGAAACTCTGCGGCATGCAGATGCGCGCGACCGCGATGGTGCGCACGAATTCCAGCGGCTCGAGCGCCTCGGTGCCGGCGAGCGGCGTGCCCTCGACCTGCACCAAGAGGTTGATCGGCACCGATTCCGGCTGCGGGTCGAGCGCAGCCAGCTGCGCGATCAGCCCGGCGCGCTGGGTGCGCGACTCGCCCATGCCGACGATGCCGCCGCAGCATACGTGCAGATCGGCGCGGCGCACGCGTTCCAGCGTGTCGAGACGGTCCTGGTATTCGCGGGTGGTGATGATCTCGCCGTAGAACTCGGGCGCGGTGTCGAGGTTGTGGTTGTAGTAGTCGAGCCCGGCTTCCTTCAGCTGCTCGGCCTGGCCGTCCTTCAGCATCCCCAGGGTGGCACAGGTCTCCAGGCCCAGCGCTTTCACCTCGCGCACCATGTCGAGCACCGGTTCGAGGTCGCGCTGCTTCGGTCCGCGCCACGCCGCCCCCATGCAGAAGCGCGAAGCCCCGGCCGACTTGGCCGCCCTGGCCGCCTTGAGCACGTCGTCGAGATCGAGCAGCCCCTGGTTTTCCACCCCGGCGTCGTAACGCGCCGACTGCGGACAGTAGCCGCAGTCCTCGGAACAGCCGCCGGTCTTGACCGACAGCAGCGTCGACAACTGCACACGGTTGGGATCGAAGTGTTCGCGGTGCACCACCTGCGCCCGGTACATCAGGTCGGCAAACGGCAGTTCGAACAGCGCTTCGATCTCCGCCATGGACAGGCGGCTATGGGGTTGGGTCATGTCATTCATGGATTGTCGTCTCGTCAAATCGTCGGGCGCCGCGGGGGCCATTCGGCGGCCGCAGCCATGCGCGACCGTACACATCCCGCTACGCGGGTAAATCCTGCTTACGGCTCACGCCTCCACCTCGATGGTCATATCCGCCCACGGCTCGCGCGCGGCCCTGAAAATATCGAACAGCGCCCACGGCACGATGATCAACACCGCCAGCCCCAGCACCAGCATCAGGCCCCGCCAGCCGCCGAGCAGGCCGTAGAGTGCCGGCCCGATCACCATCAGGCTGCCCATCACGCCATAAAAGCGGTAGCCTGCCCATTTGTTGTAGTGCGCGGAGCGCGGGTTGGGATGATGGGCGATGCTGGCGTAGACGAAAATCGACGCGCCCAGCCAGATCATCAATGGCGGCAGCGACAGCACGAAAGGCAGGAAACCGACTTTCTGGCTGGCAAGCAGCTTGCCCAGGAGCATCGCGGTCAGCGACAGAATCATCACCGAAACGGTGATGATGTTGAACAACTGTGCGGCAAAACGGGAGGAGGCGGCGGGAATGAAATGCGCGGTTTTCATGGCCCGAATTCTCGGGGGTGGCGCCGCCCCTGTCAAATCCGGACAGGGGAAAAATTGAACATCAGCTCAATTTTTAATCACTTCGCGTTCCGCAAGGCGACGCCGATCTACTCCGCCCTGAAGTCCCGTCTGGCGTGGAACCGCATGCCCCGCGCCTGCCTGCTGTGCGGGGCCGCAGCGGGAAACCGCCACCTGTGTGGCGGCTGCCTGGCCGATCTGCCCTGGCACAGCCAGCCGCAGTGTCCGCAGTGCGCCACGCCCACGCCCGCCGGCCAGGTATGCGGCGCCTGCCTCAAGCACCCCCCCGCATTCGATCGCAGCTTTGCGGCGCTGGCTTATGCCTTTCCGCTCGACTGCCTGATCCCGCATCTGAAATACCGCGGCCGGCTCGCGGTTGCGCCGGTACTGGGCGAGTGCCTGGCCCGCGCGGTGGCGTCCGCCCCCCGCCCCGACCGGCTGATCGCCATGCCGC
>DAOMWT010000204.1:0-2738 GCA_035436705.1 Thiobacillus sp.
CAGCAGGTGCGGCAGGTAGTTGAGTGCGGCAAAGCCGAGCAGCGCCGTTACGGCCACTGTCGAGCACTCGTCCGAGCAGGGCGTCGCCGACCGGCAGGTGGCGGGTGCGGTCGCTCGGGCGGCGGCGCGGATGGTTCACCTGGCCCAGGCCGGGCAGGGTGGGGATGACCTCGACCGGGAACACGCGGGCACCGGGCACGATGCCCTCGACGTCGCTTTGCGGCATCAGGAAAAGCCGGTTGCCGTCGAACCCCACCACCTCGGCTTCCAGGTGCGAACCGTTGGGCAGGGGGACGGTGCAGGCGCTGCCCACCGGCAGCCTCAGGCCGACCGCCTCCATCACCAGCCCGGCCACGCGCGTGATGCGGCCGGACACCTGCATCGGCTCGGCGATCGCCAGCAGTTCGCCGCAATCCTGCAGATAGGCTTTCCAGCGGCTGCTGTGGGGCTGTGCGTCCATCAGGGCGCCAGCCAATCCGATTGATTGCCCAGTGCGGCGGCGAGGCGTTGCCAACGGGTAGGCAAGGTGGCATCGATCTGATTGCTGGCGGTTTCCACGCGGCAGCTGCCGCGTTCAAGCTCGGCATCGTCGGCCAGCTGCCAGCCGGTTTTCGCGAGTTCGTCGCCGATCCTGTCCTTGACCAGCTCCGCATCCGCCGGATTCAGGAAGAGCAGGGCCGGCTGATGCAGGACCGGCAGATAGCGGACCGCTTCCTTGACGATCGGGATGACCCGTTCGGGCTGGACGGCCAGGGCGGTTTTCAGCATGGCGCGCGCAAGATCGACCGCCAGGTCGAGCACCTGGCGGGAGATCGTTTCGTCCGCCTTGCCGACCTCGGCGCTGAAGGCGTCGGCCAGGCCGCGCAGCCTGGCCGCTTCGAGCGCGGCTTCCTGCTGGCCCTGGGCATAGCCTTCGGCCCGGCCGGCGGCATGGCCTTCCTGCCTGGCCTGCTCCTGGATTTCGGTGATCTGCTCGATCGTCGGCAGGGTGATGCCTGCGTAATCCACGTTTTTTACGGGATGCGGATCGACGTCGAAGCTGGCCATCTCCCAAGGCTGGCAAACCGGCTGATCGGCGCTGGGAATGACGCAACTAGACATAGGTCTCTTCCCCTTTCGCGCCCAGCGAGAGCTGGCCTTCATCGGCCAGGCGTCGGACGATCATCAGGATTTCCTTCTGCTGCGCTTCAACCTCGGACAGGCGCACCGGTCCTTTCGATTCCAGGTCTTCCCGCATCATTTCAGCGGCACGCTGCGACATGTTCTTGAAGATCTTCTCGCGCATGTCCTCCGACGCGCCCTTGAGCGCGATGATGAGCGAATCCGACTGGACTTCGCGCAGCAGCAGCTGGATGCCGCGATCCTCGATTTCCATGATGTTCTCGAACACGAACATTTCGTCCATGATCTTCTGCGCCATGTCGGGGTCGTAGCTTTTCAGGTATTCCATGGCGGAAGCCTCGTTTTCCCCGCTCATGAAGTTCAGGATATCGGCCGCTGCGCGGGTGCCGCCCATCGGCTGCTTCTTCAATATGTCGCTGCCGGACAGCAGCTTGGTCAGCACGTCGTTGAGTTCGCGCAGCGCCGTCGGCTGCACGCCGGAGAGTGTGGCGATGCGCAGCAATACGTCGTTGCGCAGGCGGTCAGTGAAGCAGGCCAGCACCTCGCAGGCCTGGTCGCGCTCCAGGTGCACCAGGATCGTCGCGATGGTCTGCGGATGCTCGTTGTGGATGAGGTCGGCCACCGATTCGGCGTCCATCCACTTCAGGCTTTCGATGCCGCTGGCATCGCCGCCGCCGCCGAGGATCCGGTTCAGCAGCGACGAGGCCTTGTCGTCGCCCAGCGCCCGTCTGAGAACGGTGCGGATATAGTCGTTCGAGTCCAGGCCCAGCGAGGAATTCTGGTCGGCCACGTTGTTGAAGTCGTCGAGCACGTTCTCCACCTCTTCCTGGGGGATGGATTTCATGGTGGTCATGGCTTCGCCCAGCTTCTGCACTTCGCGCGGGCCGAGATATTTCATTACTTCCGACGCGCCTTCCTCGCCCAGCGCAAGCATCAGGATCGCCCCCTTGGTGATGCCGCTTTCACTCATGGCTGTCCACCCAGGTTTTCACGATGTTGGCGACCACGCGCGGGTCTTCGCTGGCCATTTTTTGCGCCCGCGACAGGTTTTCCTGGTAGCTGCGCTGGCCGGGCGGGAGCGCCTTCAGCCCGCCGCCGGCCGCATGCTGCAGCGCATCGTGGTCGGGCGCGGGCAGCGCGGGGGGCTCGGAAATCTTTTTCAGCAAAGGCTTGGCCGCCTTCAGGTACAGAACGACGAGCGCCACCGCAATCAGCAGATACTTGCCCGCCACCTTGGCAATCTCGATGTATTCGACATATTCGGGCTGCTTCCAGAAGGGCAGCTCGGGAAGCGCTTCCCGTTCCGTGCTGGCGAAGGGGCTGTTCACCACGTTGAGGGTGTCGCCCCTTTCCTGGTTGTAGCCCATGGCTTCCTTGACCAGGTTGGTGATCTGGGTTGTCTCGGCCTCGCTCAACGGCTGCATGACGCTCTTGCCGGACTTGTCGGTGGTCTTCCTGTAATTGACGACCACCGCGACCGACAGCCGCTTCAGGCCGCCGCCGCCCTGCTGGACGTACTGGATGGTCTTGTCGACTTCATAGTTGACGGTGGCATCCTTGCGCGTGTTGGCGACCGGCGCGGCTGCGGCGGCCACGGCAGGCGCGGCGGGCTTCTG
>DAOMWT010000205.1:0-2721 GCA_035436705.1 Thiobacillus sp.
GGGACGGCACCGTCGGCATTGCTGTCGAATAGCGCCGGGCCGTCGCCGGGCGGCAGTACTTCGACCTGGACCTGAAACTGGTCGAGGTCCGGCGGCGGCCACTGGGGCTTTTCGGGCTGGAAAAGCGCGTCGCGCAGCGCGTCGATCGGCAGGCGTAACGAGAAGAACGATTTCTTCTCGCAGTCCTCGTCGCTCTCCTTGGTGGCGTCGAGGCATCGGCCGCTCTGCCATACCCAGCCGCGGAATTCCTTCACCGGCATCTCGCCGGTGTAGTCCCGGTCGTCCAGTTCCACGTAACCCGTGAAACGACCCCGCATCCCCGACGCTCGCCGACGCTCGTCGCGGCTCGGGACTTCGAAGGGCGCGACCCAGCGGTACGTCTCTCCGCGCAGGCTGACCACCACCCGCAGGCGGTGAGCGCCATCGAGGAACTCGTTACCGATGCGGTGAGGCAGCAGTGTGCTGCTGACGAAAGTGCCCGCCGCATAGATGAAGCCGCCGGCCCAGGGGTTGTTGGCAATCGCCACGCAGAGACTGCCGTAGTTCTTGTACTGGACCAGGCAACCGGCCATTTCCACGGCATGGCGGACCTTGCCCTGATCGTCGAAGTCGATGGCCGAGAAGGGCAGCATCACGGGGCGCAGCGGTGTCACGGGACCCTCGCCACGCGGCGGGTTGAGGAGGGCCAGCTGGCCGGCCGGATGGCGCAGGCGGGCGACGATCTGTTCCTTGGTCTTGGCGAAGCTCGCCTGATAGTTGTCGTAACTGCGCTGCTTCTCCTCCTGCAAGACCGCGACCGCCATGGCCACGACGGCCAGCGCAAGCAGCAGGAAGGAAGTCCGAAAGAGGATGCGCAGCCGGAACGACGCCAGCCAGGCCAGTGGCTTCATTCCGGCGACCTCACCGAAGTGGCGTAGCGATGCGCCAGGTTGCTGCCGAGGAATCTCCTGCTGTCCATCGCCCGCTTACCGGTCGCTTGCGCCAGTGGCGGTCGGGTCGGACCATCGGAAGCCGCGCATGGGGATGTTCTCGATACGGTCGAACGCTTCGTCCAGTTCACGAAAAGCCTCGCGGATGCTGCTGATGTGTTTACGGATGTTGTCCCGACTCCGGCCGCTCTTGACCACCTGGGAGAGTTCTTCGTAAGAGACCACTTCGCCCCGTTTCTCGTACAGCGCAGCGAGGATGCGCTGGGCGGTCAGTGGCAGGTTGATTCGTTGTCCCCGCCACAGGGGCGTGCTCTGCCGCAGGGGGTCAATGGAGAGCTCGTCGCTGGCAGCCAAGGGCGGCTTGACGCTTTCACGCTGCCGGACCGCGCGCAGGATTTCCAGGAAGGTATCGATGAACTCGGCTTCCTCGAAGGTGGCCTTCTGCAAGTAATCCCAGGCATCCAGGGCCTTCATGATGCCGCGGTAAATGGTGGCGGGCATCGCCGAAACCACCAGCACCGGTGTACCGCTGGCGCGCTTGTTGATGGCGTTGATGATCGCAACACCCGCGTGACGCTCCCGCCCCAGTTCGATATCCAGCACCACCAAGCCGTATTGCTCGCGGGCCAGGGCGGCTTCCGCATCGTCGCGGGTGAACCACTGCTCCACGGTGATGTCCGCGTGCGCGGAGAGAATCCATTCCTTGAGTTGATTACTGGTGGGAATGTCGTCTTCGATGACGGCCACTTTGAACATGGGGCGCTCCGATCCTGTTTTGCAGAAGTATCGCTATTTTTGACGGAGAAAGCACCGCCGTCGTGTGAAGGTTTCTTCACACGTGTGACGGTTTGTTCACGCGTCGGAAGAAGCGCAAATGTTGCGGAAGAAACGGGTTGGGCGGCCTACCGAAGTCGCCCGGTGGCGGCATGGAATCCTCCACCGCGTGTCCTGCACCATGGTGGCCATGAGCAAACGGAAGGCATCTGGATCATGCCGCCGAAAGAGGGTCAAGAACCCACGCCCCAATAAGCATGACAGGGAAGGGAGCCACCATGTCGGATCGTCTGAAGAACCTCGTTTTCATCCCGCTTTACATCCCGCCAACGCCGGCCGTTACCGAGCCTCTGACCGGCAGAGGGCCTCTATCGTCGATCAGCGCGTTCGGAAAGGGGCGGCGAAACCTGGCAGTAGTACCGCAGGAACCCTGCAGCGATACCACGGGGATCTTGAGCGTTTTTGACCACGATCTGTACACCGCCAGAGTACCTGGCCGCCAGCGACGCGAGCGTATTCACTCTCAGGTTCGAAATGCGACCGGGAAGGACGCATCTCGGCCGCAAAGGGAGGCGGCTGGTGCCTACGATTGCACCCACCATGCCTTATTACATAGGGATTGGTTGGGCTGCAGCCTTCTGGAAGAAAAAGCCTGCCCTTTGGCCTGGAATTACCCCTCGGTCGATGCCCTGCGAGGCCTTGAAACCGGCCGAATAGGCGAAATGGCCGTCCTTGGTAACCAGGAAGGGCGCTTGGCTTCGGTCACAACGAGGGTTTTGCGCTAGCCGGGTGTCGGCGTTTTGGCCGATTTTTCATAAGGATTGGTGGGGTGACGAATCCTTATCTTTAAGAGGGGGCACGGACTACCGATGGACGACCGGATCAGGGACGTACGAGCACTGCTGCAAGCTCAGCTGAAGGACGTGTTCGAGCAGGCCAGAGACCTGGGTAATCGCTACCTGCAGGAAGTCATGGAGGCGAACACCGGCAAGGACTGGAGTCAGAAGAACACGTTGCA
>DAOMWT010000206.1:0-2538 GCA_035436705.1 Thiobacillus sp.
ATGGGCGAAGGCTTCGGCGTCGCGCACCCCCTGCGGCGTGGCGTTGCGGCTGCCGACGATGCCGAGGCCGGGCTGGCTCAGCAGGGCGCGCCGCCCCTTGCAAAACAGCAGCGCGGGCGGATCGGCGATTTCCAGCAGGCTCTTCGGGTAGTCCTCGTCGGCCAGCGTCATCAGGCTGTTGCCCGGCTGGCCGAGCCAGGCATGGGCGGCGTCAAGCCGCGCGGCGTCGGGTTCGGCCAACAGCGCATCGCATTGAGCGGAGGAAAGATGCGCCGCCAGCGCCGTGCGGCCGGATGCCAAAACGGCCTCCGGAGAACCGAAGGCCGTCAGCAGGCGGAGCAGGCTGGCGTTGCCGACCCCGGGGGCGAGAGCGAGGCGCAGCCAAGCGTCAGCCACGCCCGATGCTCCCGGCGAGAACGCGCGCGTTCAGGGGTTTTTCACCGTGTCGAGCAGGTATACCGGGCGTTCGGACTGCATGATCAGTGCGTAGGACACGCGATCGAACACGCGGTACACCATGACGAGGCCGGTACGGGAGTCCGGGAGCTGGACGGCGTCGGCCTGGGTTTTGTCGACGCAGCTGCGGTCGTACACTTCCTTGGGGTCGAAGAACTGATCGAAGCTCACTTTCTTGCCGGGTTTCAGGCAGCCCACATCCATGTAGGCCCAGGGCCCGGCCTGGACTTCCGTGCCGGGACAGTCCTGCATGGCCTTGCCGGGCTCATAAGGCTGGTCGAAGCTGATCTTTTCGCCTGGTTTGATGCAGCTGGAATCGAGGAAAACCCAGCGCTGGCGGCCGCCCTTTTTCGCGTCCATTTTGACCAGTTTTCCTGTGCGATACACCGCCAGCACATGACCGGGCTCGAGGCCGTCCTGCGCGCCGCGGTTGATCACCACCGTCTGATAGCGCCCGGAGTTGGAGATCCCTTCGGCGCCGTAGGCGGAAATCACCTTGCCGGAAATCGGTTTTTCCGGCGAATGGGGCACGAATTCGAACACGGTGGTTTCCTGCGCCGGCAAGAGCTTGTCCTTGGCGAGCACCTCTTGCGTCACCCGCTTGATCTGCAATTTTTGCGGGTTGCCGGCGACCAGCGTCTCGGCATCGCCCAAAAACACGGCCTCATGGCCCAGCAGCGCCCCGTTGTCGGGGTTGGTCAAGGCTTGTCCCTGGCGGTAAATCTGCCAATTGCGGTTTGCCGAGCCATCGCTCGTGGCGTACGCCGTGTCGCCTGTCGTCATGATGACGCGCTCTTCATTGGTGCCGAGGATCTGCGGAGCGTTATTCAGCTGGTCTTCGCTGACCAGCAAGGGTTGTTTCAGAAAGGCATGGATCGCCGTGATGGGAATTGCCGGAATGGCATTGCCGCCGATCTCGGCCACGCGCACGCCGGGCGACAGCTTGATCGTCTGCATGCCGTTCTTGCCGCCCTTGACCAGCGTCAGGCGCGGCTCCTTGCCGCTGCGATCGAGCACGATCAGGTCGCCCGGATAAATCCAGTGCGGGTTCTTGATTTCCGCGCGGTTCAGGTTCCAGATCTGCGGCCAGCGCCACGGATCCTTGAGAAACTTGCCGGAGATATCCCACAGCGTGTCGCCTTTGACCACGACGTATTTGTCCGGCGCGTTGTCCTGCAATTTAAGGGTATCGGCCAGCGTGGGAGCGGCGGCCAGCAACAGGGCAAGAGAAACAACGAGTTGACGCACGGGGAACCCTCCATTTAGACCTTGTCTAATTTTCTGCGTTGAAAATATACTGTGCGCCTAACTTACGGCTATCCGCCGTCTTATATTTAGGGTTGCTGGCGGCCGGGTGCGGATTTTGCATCAAAGTGTGCCTACAGCCCCTTCATTCGTAAAGCTTTTTATGGCCAGACTCGACATTTTGCATTACCCCGATGCGCGCCTGCACACCATCGCCAAACCGGTGCAGGCGGTGGACGCACGCATCCGCAAGCTGATCGACGACATGGCCGAGACCATGTACGCCGCGCCCGGCATCGGTCTGGCCGCCACCCAGGTCAACGTTCACGAACGCGTCGTCGTCATCGACATTTCCGAAACCCACGACGAGCTGCGCGTGTTCATCAACCCCGAAATCGTCGCGCAGTCCGGGCGTGAAGAAAGCGAAGAAGGCTGCCTGTCGGTGCCGGGCATTTTCGACAGGGTCGAGCGCGCCGAGCGCGTCACCGTGCGTGCGCTCGATCGCGACGGCAAGCCGTTCGAGATCGAGGCCGAGGGTCTGCTGGCGGTATGCATCCAGCACGAAATGGATCACCTGATGGGCAAGGTCTTCGTCGACTATCTGTCGAATCTCAAACGCAACCGCATCAAGGCCAAGCTGGCCAAACAGGCGCGCGAACACCGCCCCGACGCCGCGCCCGTGCGCGCGTCGCTTTGAGCCGTTCCCCGTGCGCATCGTTTTTGCCGGCACTCCGCCGTTTGCGGCGGCAGCCCTGAACGCCCTGGCGGATGCCGGGCACGACATCGCCCTGGTGCTGACCCAGCCCGACCGCCCTGGCGGATGCCGGGCACGACATC
>DAOMWT010000207.1:0-2512 GCA_035436705.1 Thiobacillus sp.
GGCCGCGCCGGTGATCCACTGCGAGGCGCCGTTGGCGAGCGCGGTCTTGCCGTCCAGGGTGGAGGCGGTCTTGAGGCGCACCCATGGGCGCTGCCGCGTCATGCGCGAAACGAAGCCGGGGTTGAGCGCGCGCGCGCCGGCCTCCAGCAGCCCCACTTCGGCCTGGATGCCTGCCAGCGTCAGCATGGCGATGCCGCCGCCCGCAACCAGCGGATTGGGATCGTTCATCGCTGCCACCACGCGCGCCACGCCCGCGTTGATCAGCGCCTCGGCGCACGGCGGAGTGCGGCCGTGGTGCGAGCAGGGCTCCAGCGTGACGTATACCGTCGCGCCGCGTGCGGCGTCGCCGGCGGTTTTCAGCGCGTGGATTTCGGCGTGCGGGGTACCGGCGCGCGCATGCCAGCCTTCGCCGACGACGCGGCCGTCCCTGACGATGACGCAGCCGACGCGTGGATTGGGGCTGGTGGTGAAGTGCCCGCGCGCCGCGAGTTGCAGCGCGCGCGCCATGTGGGCATGGTCGGCGGCGCTGAAGCGGTTGGCGCTGGGCATTTACTGGTCGATGTCGCGGATGACGTCGCGGAAGTCCTCGACGTCCTGGAAGCTGCGGTACACCGAGGCAAAGCGGATGTAGGCGACCTTGTCGAGCTTCTTCAGTTCGTTCATCACCAGTTCGCCGACTGCGCGCGCGGGGATTTCGCGCTCGCCCAGCGTCAGCAGGCGCTGGCGGATGCGGTCGACCGCGGCGTCGACCAGCTCGGTGGAAACCGGGCGCTTGTGCAGCGCACGGCGAAAGCCTTCGCGCAGCTTGGGTTCGGAAAAATCCTCGCGGGTGCCATTGGTCTTGACGATCTGCGGCGGCCGCAGTTCGGCGGTTTCCCAGGTGGTGAAGCGCTTGTCGCACGCCGCGCAGCGGCGGCGGCGGCGGATCGCATCGCCCGCCTCATTGGCGCGGGAGTCGATGACCTGGGTGTCGAGGGAACCGCAGAAGGGACACTTCATTTTTTAGGGGTCAGGATTCAGGGGCCTGGAATCAGGGGGCTTTGTGCGGCGAAGCCGCATTTTTAATCAGGAAACCGCAAAGCGACTCTCACTGACCCCTGAATCCTGATCCCTGATTCCTCTCAGCCATACACCGGAAACTTCGCCGTCAGCTTCGCCACCTCGCCCTTCACCCGCTCGATCACCGCTTCGTCGGCCGGTGCGTCGAGCACGTCGGCGATCAGGTGGGCAAGCTGCTCGGCTTCCAGTTCCATGAAGCCGCGCGTGGTCATCGCCGGGGTGCCGATGCGGATGCCGCTGGTGACGAAGGGCTTCTGCGGGTCGTTGGGGATGGCGTTCTTGTTGACCGTGATGTGGGCGCGGCCCAGGAGCGCCTCGGCTTCCTTGCCGGTGAGGTTCTTGGCGCGCAGGTCGACCAGGAAGAGGTGGCTTTCGGTGCGGCCGGAGATGATGCGCAGGCCGCGCTCGACCAGCACCTTGCACATCACCAGCGCATTGGCGACGACCTGCTCCTGGTAGTGCTTGAATTCCTTGGTCGACGCTTCCTTGAACGCCACCGCTTTGCCGGCGATGACGTGCATCAGCGGGCCGCCTTGCAGGCCGGGGAAGATCGCCGAGTTGATCGCCTTCTCGTGCTCGGCGCGCATCAGAATGATGCCGCCGCGCGGGCCGCGCAGGGTCTTGTGGGTGGTCGAGGTCACCACGTCGGCATGCGGCACCGGGTTGGGATAGACGCCTGCGGCGATGAGGCCGGCGTAGTGCGCCATGTCGACCATGAAGATCGCGCCGATCTCCTTGGCGATTTTGGCGAAGCGTTCGAAGTCGATGCGCAGCGCATAGGCCGAGGCGCCGGCGATGATCAGCTTCGGCTTGTGCTCGCGCGCCAGGCGCTCCATCTGTTCGTAGTCGATTTCCTCTTTTTCGTCGAGGCCGTAGGCGACGGCGTTGAACCACTTGCCGCTCATGTTGAGCGCCATGCCGTGGGTGAGGTGGCCGCCTTCGGCGAGGCTCATGCCCATGATGGTGTCGCCGGGCTTGAGGAAGGCCATGAACACCGCCTGGTTGGCCTGCGAGCCGGAGTTGGGCTGCACGTTGGCCGCTTCGGCGCCGAACAGCGCCTTGACGCGGTCGATTGCCAGCTGCTCGGCGATGTCGACGTATTCGCAGCCGCCGTAGTAGCGCTTGCCGGGATAGCCCTCAGCGTACTTGTTGGTGAGCTGCGAGCCCTGCGCCTGCATCACCGCCGGGCTGGTGTAGTTTTCCGACGCGATCAGCTCGATGTGGTCCTGCTGGCGCTGGTCTTCTTTCAGGATCGCCGCCCACAGGTCGGGGTCGGTCTTGGCGAGGGTGTCTTGGCGGTTGAACATGGCAGTCGGGCTAGGCAGGAAAGGGGCGCATTTTAACACGCGGCGGTTTTTGCAGCGGCTCGTATAATCGGCCAAAACCGGAGCAAATCCATGCAAAGACGAGATTTTCTGGCGGGCGCGGGCGCGGCCGCCATGCTGCCGCTGGC
>DAOMWT010000208.1:0-2501 GCA_035436705.1 Thiobacillus sp.
TGTTGATTTTCACCCAGAACTGAGCCGGTTTTTTCACCGAGAAGTGAGCCACCTCTGATTATGGATTTCGGTTCAGGCTGTGGTCAAGGGCGGGTTTGTCTCCTTCTTTTTTCGGGCTGCCGCAGCTGAACTTGCCTTGAAGCGGAAGCTGTCGTTTCCGGTTTCCAGGATGTGACAGCGGTGGGTGAGACGGTCGAGCAAGGCGGTGGTCATCTTTGCGTCGCCAAAGACCGTGGCCCATTCGCTGAAGCTGAGGTTGGTGGTGATGACGACGCTGGTGCGCTCGTAAAGCTTGCTGAGCAGATGGAACAGCAGCGCCCCACCTGATGCGCTGAACGGCAGGTAGCCGAGTTCGTCCAAGATGACCAAGTCCAGCTTCGTCAGGCTTTCAGCGATCTGTCCCGCTTTGCCTTTGGCCTTTTCCTGTTCGAGGGCGTTGACCAATTCGATGGTGGAGAAGAAGCGGACCTTGCGGCGGTGATGCTCGATGGCTTGGATACCGAGTGCTGTCGCGACATGGGTTTTTCCGGTGCCCGGGCCACCAATCAGGACGACGTTTTGAGCACCTTCCATGAACTCGCAGCAATGGAGTGTCCGGACGTTGGCCTCGTTGATCTCGCTGGTGGCGAAGTCGAAGCCGGAGAGGTCCTTGTAAGCCGGGAAGCGGGCGGACTTCATGTGATAGGCGATCGAGCGCACTTCGCGCTCGGCCAATTCGGCCTTCAAGAGTTGCGACAGCATCGGGACTGCGGCCTCAAAGGCTGGCGCCCCTTGCTCGATCAGATCGGTGACGGCCTGGGCCATGCCATACATCTTCAGGCTGCGAAGCATGATGACGATGGCGCCGGCGGCTGGATCATGACGCATGGCGGCCTCCGACAGTCTGGGCGCGCAGGCCGTCATAGCGTTCGACATTGGCCTTGGGCTCGCGGTGCAGGGCCAATGCCTGTGGCGTATCCAGTGGCGGCCCGCCGATCACCTTGCCATCGACCAGCCGGTGCAACAGGTTCAGCACATGGGTCTTGGTAGGCACGCCCTCGGCCAACGCCAATTCCACGGCGGTCAGCACGGCCTGCTCATCGTGGTGCAGCACGAGGGCGAGGATATCCACCATCTCTCTGTCACCGCCGGGTTTGCGCAGCATGTAATCCTGTAACTGTCTGAACGCAGACGGTAATTCCAGGAAGGGGGCGCCGTTGCGAAGGGCTCCGGGCTTGCGTTGAACGACCGCCAGATAATGCCGCCAGTCGTAAATCGTCTTCGGCGGCAGATGATGGCTGCGCTGGATCACGCGGGCATGTTCGCACAGGATGTTGCCCTCAGCGGCCACAACCAGCCGGTCGGGATAGATCCGCAAGCTGACAGGGCGGTTCGCAAACGACGCCGGAACACTGTAGCGATTGCGTTCGAAGCTGATCAGGCAGGTCGGCGACACGCGCTTGCTCAGTTCGACGAAGCCGTCAAACGCGACGGGCAGCGGCATCAGCGCGGCCCGCTCCTCAGCCCAGACATCAGCGATGGTGCCGGGCTGCTTGCCATGCGGGGTCTCCCGCCACAACGCGAGGCAACGCTCTTCCAGCCAGGCATTCAGCGCGGACAGATCCGGAAAGTCCGGCATCCCCTGCAACATCTGGTGACGGGAATCCCGAACGTTCTTCTCGACTTGCCCCTTCTCCCAGCCCGCCGCCGGATTGCAGAACTCCGGCTCATAGACATAGTGGTTTGTCATGGCGAGAAAGCGCATGTTGATCTGCCGCTCCTTGCCGCGACCGACACGATCCACCGCCGTGCGCATATTGTCGTAAATCCCCCGCGCAGGCACGCCACCGAAGACCCGGAATGCGTGCCAATGGGCATCGAACAGCATCTCGTGGGTCTGCAAGGGATAGGCCCGCAGCAAAAAGGCACGGCTGTGCGACAGCTTGATATGCGCCATCTGCAACTTCGTGCGTTCGCCGCCCAGAACCGCAAAGTCCTCGCTCCAATCGAACTGGAAGGCATCGCCGGGGGCAAAATGCAGCGGCACAAAGGTCCCCCGGCCCGTGGTCTGCTGCTCACGCTGCCGCTCCGCTTTCCAAGTGCGAGCAAACGCCGCCACGCGGGCATATGAGCCGGTGAAACCAAGCACCACCAGTTCAGCATGCAGCTGCTTTATGGTCCGCCGCTCCTTGCGCGACCTCCCGGCCTCAGTCTTCAGCCAGCCCGCAAGCTTGTCGGCAAAAGGGTCAATCTTGCTTTGACGTTCCGGCGTCGCGAACTTCGGCTCGATCGTGTTCGCCGCCAGATGCTTGGTCACGGTATTGCGCGACACGCCCGTCAGCCGTGAAATCTCCCGGATCGATAACTTCTGCCGCAAATGCATCCGGCGGATGATGTTCAATAGTCCCATGTGGATCACTCCGTTGCCCCCGCCGCTCACAGCTTCGGGGAAAGGTTCACATGGCTCAGTTCTCAGTGAAAATTATGCGCCTAACCGGCTCAGTTCTGGGTGAAAATCAACA
>DAOMWT010000209.1:0-2500 GCA_035436705.1 Thiobacillus sp.
CGGTTAGCCTCGGCGGCAAACACGGCATGGCCGCGTGCCGCCGCGGCGCGCATCATCGCCACCGAGCTGTCTTTGCAGGGCTTGAGGCCCGCCAGCGGATCGACGACGAACAGCAGCTTCATGCGGCAGCCGCGTTTTCGGTCTCGTTCAGCGCTTCGTCGAGCTCGATCGAAGCCGCCAGCATCGCCAGCCGCGCGATCACGCCGTAGGCATAGAAGCGGTTGGGACTGGCGTCGGGATTGGCGCTGCGATCGGGCATCAGGCAGGTGTTGTCGAACGCCAGCGGCACGAAGTGCATGCCGGGGCTGTTGAGATTTTCGTCCGCGCCGCGGCCGGTGTGCACGCGGTAGAAGCCGCCGACGACGAAGTGGTCGAGCATGTAGACCACCGGCTCGGCGACGGCGTCGTTGATGCTTTCGAAGGTATAGACGCCTTCCTGGATCAGCACTTCGCTGACTTCGAGTCCTTCCTTGCCGACGGCCATCTTGTTGCGCTGCTTGCGATTGAGTTCGCGCACGTCGTCCGGCGATTTCACTGTCATGATGCCCATGCCGTAGGTACCGGCGTCGGCCTTGACGATGACGAAGGGTGGCTGGTCGATGTGGTATTCGTCGTATTTGAGGCGGATCTTGTCGAGCATGTCGGCGACTTTTTCGGCCAGGCAGACTTCACCCTGGCGCGCATGGAAATCGATCTTGCCGCACTGGTTGAAATAGGGGTCGATCAGCCAGGGATCGATTCCCACCAGCCGTGCGAATTCGCCGGCGATATGCTGGTAGGCGGCAAAGTGGCGCGATTTGCGGCGCGTCGCCCAGCCCGCATGCAGCGGCGGCATGATGGTCTGCTCGATGCCCTTCAGGATATCCGGCACCCCCGCCGACAAATCGTTGTTGAGCAGCACCGCGCAGGGATCGAAGCCTTCCAGCCCGACGCGGTCGCCTTTACGCACCAGCGGTTCCAGCGTGAGGCGCCCACCGGCGGGCAACTCCAGCGTGGTCGGCTGGGTGATCTCGGGAATCAGCGTGCCGATACGCACGATCAGTCCGGTCTGGCGCAGGATGTGGGCGAGCACCGCGACGTTCTGCAGATAGAAGGTGTTGCGCGTGTGGTTCTCGGGGATCAGCAGCAGGCGCTGCGCATCGGGGCAGATTTTTTCCACTGCGCCCATCGCTGCGTGGATCGACAGCGACATGAACTCCGGGTTGAGATTGTTGAAGCCGCCGGGAAACAGATTGGTGTCGACCGGCGCCAGTTTGAAGCCTGAGTTGCGGATGTCGACCGACGTGTAAAACGGCGCGGCCTGTTCCTTCCATTGCTGGCGGAACCAGTGCTCGATCGTCGGCTGGGCGTCGAGCAGGCGCTTTTCCAATTCCAGCAGCGGTCCGGTCAGTGCGGTGGTGAGGTAAGGAACCATAGAATAGGGCTTTCGAAGAAGCCTTTATTTTAGGTCATGCCGGATGTTTGACATCGTTTTGTTTCAACCCGAGATCCCGCCCAACACCGGCAACCTGATCCGTCTGGCGGCCAATACCGGCTGCCGCCTGCATCTGGTCGAGCCGCTGGGATTCGACCTGTCCGACAAGCAGGTGGCGCGCGCCGGACTGGATTATCACGACATGGCCTGCGTGACCGTGCACCAGGACTGGCCGGCGGTGCAGGCGGCGTTGCCGGCGCGGCGCTGGTTTGCGCTTACCACCAAGGGGTGCGCGCGTTATGCCGATATCGTTTTTCAGGCCGGCGACGTGCTGCTGTTCGGCCCGGAATCGCGCGGCCTGCCAGCGGAACTCCTGGCACAGTTCGATCCCGGGCACCGTCTGCGCTTGCCGATGCGGCCGGGTTCGCGCAGCATGAACCTGTCCAATGCCGTCAGTGTGGTCGTGTTCGAGGCCTGGCGACAAAACGGTTTTGCGGGAGGCGTGTAAATGGGAGAGCCGGGATGAGCGGACTGGAATGGCTGGAAGCGGCCAGCTACATCATCACCATCGTCGGCTTGCCGTTCGCCATCGGCGTCTATGTCTACGACCGCCGCCGCGACCAGCAGAACGACGAGGAGGAAATCTTCCTGCGGCTGTCCGACGAGTACGCCGACTTCATGCGGCTGGTGATCGACAACGCCGACCTGCATCTGCTGTCGCCCGCCGCGAAGGACGAACTCAGCGAAGAACAGCTGGTGCGCAAGCATGCCCTGTTCGCCATCCTGGTTAGCCTGTTCGAGCGCGCCTACGTGCTGGTGTACGAGGACGACATGAGCCGCCAGCAGACGCGGTTGTGGCAGTCGTGGGAAGACTACATGCACGAGTGGTGCCAGCGCGAGGATTTCCGCGCCGCATTGCCGGCGCTGCTGCAGGGCGAGGACCCGGGGTTCGTCGCGACGATCCGGCGAATTGCGCAGACGACCGCAGGCACGCCGCAATGAGCGGCGCGGCATCCATGCTCCGGCGGACGGGCGGGCGGATGCGCGGGCGAAGCCGTTCAGGCGTTGTCGGGCTTGAGCGTCGGT
>DAOMWT010000210.1:0-2472 GCA_035436705.1 Thiobacillus sp.
GCCGGATGGCGAAGGGCACTGGGTCGACGGCAATGTCGGCTTCGGCCACCGGCGGCTGGCGATCATCGACCTGTCGCCGCGCTCGGCCCAGCCGATGCTCGACGCCGCCAGCGGCACCGCGCTGGTGTTCAACGGCACCATCTACAACTACCCGGAACTGCGCGCCGAACTGATCGCGCGCGGCCACGCCTTCCATTCCGACGGCGACACCGAGGTCATCCTGCGCGCCTACCTGGAGTGGGGCGAAGCCTGCGTCGAACGCCTGCACGGCATGTTCGCGTTCGCCCTCTGGAACCGCGAGACGCTGTTCCTGGCGCGCGACCGCCTCGGCATCAAGCCGCTGTACTACAGCGAGAATCTCGGCTGCTTCCGCTTCGCCTCGACCCCGCAGGCGCTGCTCGCCGCAGGCGGCGTCGACACCGGCATCGACGCCGTCGCGCTGCATCATCTGTTCACGCTGCATGCGGTGGTGCCGGCGCCGCGCACCATTTTCAACGGCATCCGCAAGCTGGCGCCGGGGACGACGCTGACGGTGAATGCGCGCGGCGAACTCAACCACCGCAAATACTGGTCGCTGCGGGCGCAGCGTCCGGTGGTGCCGAAGAGCGAGGCCGAATGGACCGAGGCGATTCACGAAAGCCTCAGGCAGGCGGTGAAAAAGCGCATCGAGATCGCCGACGTGAAAGTCGGCGTGCTGCTCTCCGGCGGCCTCGATTCGAGCCTGCTGGTGGCACTGCTGGCGGAGCAGGGCGTTCCCGACCTGATGACGTTTTCGGTGGGCTTCGAAGACCAGCCGGAAGAGCGCGGCAACGAGTTCGAATACTCCGACCCGGTGGCGGAGATGTACGGCACCCGCCATCACAAGTATCTGATCCCGAACAGCGAAGTGCTGCGCCGCCTGCCCGAGGCGGTCGATGCGATGAGCGAGCCGATGTTCGCGCAGGACGCGGTGGCGTTCTACCTGCTGGCCGAGCAGGTCAGCAAGACGGTGAAGGTGGTGCAAAGCGGGCAGGGCGCGGATGAGGTGTTCGGCGGCTATTTCTGGTATCCGCGGATGGCGGCCGACCCCTCGAACAGCGCGCTGGAGCGTTTTCGCCGCCACTACTTCGACCGCGACCACGACGAATTCATCGACATGACCATGCCGCCGTACCACGGCCCGGACTACACGGCACAGATCATTGCCGCGCACCTGGCGGAACCTTTCGCCGACGAATTCATCGATCAGGTATTGCGCATGGACACGACCATGCTGATTACCGACGACCCGGTGAAACGCGTCGACAACATGACCATGGCGTGGGGACTGGAGGCGCGGGTGCCTTTCCTCGACCATCGGTTGGTGGAACTGGCGGCGCAAATGCCACCCGAACTGAAACTGGCATCCGAGGGTAAACATGTGCTGAAAAAAATTGCCCGCGGCCTGATCCCCGACGCGGTGATCGACCGCAAGAAAGGCTACTTTCCCGTGCCGGCGCTCAAATACGTGCGCGGCGAGTTTTTGGGCTTCATGCAGGACATCCTGAATTCGCAGGCCTGCCGCGAGCGCGGCCTGTACCACCGTGCCTATGTGAACAGGCTGCTGGCTGCGCCCGAGCAGCACCACACCCGCATCCAGGGCAGCAAGCTGTGGCATCTGGCGCTGCTCGAATACTGGCTGCAAAAACATGCGTAAGCATTTTCTGCTGCTGGCCGCGCTGGCGGCCTTCCCCGTCCACGCGCAGAGCGGCTTCGACAGCTGGCTCGCCGCCTTCCGCCAGGACGCCGGCGCACAGGGCATTTCCCCCGCCACCCTCGATGCCGCGCTCAGCGGCATCGCGCCGATCGAGCGCGTGGTCGAACTCGACCGCCGCCAGCCCGAATTTCTGCAGGCCTTTTCCGATTATCTGGAGCGGCGCGTCACCGCGAACCAGGTTGCGCGCGGCCAGGCCCTGCTGCAGGAGAACGCCGCGCTGTTCGATGCGGTCGAGCGGCAGTATGGCGTTCCCCGGGCGGTACTGATGGCGTTCTGGGGACTGGAAACCAACTATGGCGCCACACTCGGCAGCTTCAACATCCCGGCCAGCCTGGCCACGCTGGCCTACGACGGGCGGCGCAGCGAATTTTTCCGCAGCCAGCTGCTCGACGCGCTGCGCATCATCGACGCCGGGCACGTCGCCGTGGCCGATATGAGCGGTTCGTGGGCCGGCGCGATGGGGCACATGCAGTTCATGCCGTCGACCTTCCGCGCCTACGCGGTGGATGGTGATGGCGACGGCCGCATCGACCTGTGGCAGTCGCTGCCCGACGCCATGCATTCCGCCGCGAATTACCTGCAGCGTGCCGGCTGGCGTGCGGATGAACCGGTGGCGCTGGAGGTGCGCCTGCCGCAGGGATTCGACTGGCGTAAAGCCCGCGCGGCCCACCGCCTGCCGGCGGCGGCGTGGACGGCGCTTGGTGTGCTGGCGGCGGACGGCGCGGCCTTGCCTGCCG
>DAOMWT010000211.1:0-2464 GCA_035436705.1 Thiobacillus sp.
GGGTGGGATAGAGAATCACCGGCAGGCCCGGCATGCGGCGCGCCAGCGCGGTCAGCACGTCGTGCAGCGCCGCCGCCTGCGGCGAAGTGACGATGCCGAGGCAATGCGGAAAGCGCGGCAGGGCGCGCTTTTTCGCTGGATCGAACAGGCCTTCTGCTTCGAGTCTGGCCTTGAGTTTGAGGAAGGCTTCATACAGCCGCCCGGCACCGGCGCGGCGGATCGACTCGGCGCCCAGCTGGAATTCGCCGCGCGCCTCGTACAGCGAGGGTAGGGCGCGCAACTCGATGTGGTCGCCGTTGGCAGGGGTGAAATCGGCAAACTGGTTGCGGCCGCGAAACATCACGCAGCGCACCTGGGCATTCGCATCCTTCAGGGAAAAATACCAATGGCCCGACGCGGCGCGAGTGAAGTTGGATACCTCGCCTTCCACCCACAGCAGCGGCAATTGCGATTCCAGCGCGCGGCGCGCCATGCGGTTGAGCTCGCTCACGGTGAGCACGGGCAATTCTGCGGCACCCCGGGAGTCTTCGATCCAGTCCATGGCGCGCAGGATAGCGGGTTGATGCCCGGCACGGTTCATGCACAGCCGATAAATTTCTAGCAAAAAATCTTTAAAACCCTATTGACGATAGTTATGTTTTTGTAACTCATTGATATAAAAAAATAAAACGGATTGGTTACTTTTTGTGCCAAAACGCTTTTCCCTTTGTGGGCGGGTGTTTAGGGGAACTGGCAGGGAGTTTCTCACAGACTTATCCACATCAATTGTGGAGAACTCGGCCAGCACGCCAAAAACGCCGTCCATGCAATGGGGGCTTGCCGAACCCTGCGCGCGGGCGCTACATTTCGCCTGTTGTTTTATTGGGAGTGGTATCCAGTGCTTGCCATCATCGAGGCGGCCGGTTGGCCGGTCTGGCCATTGATTCTGGCGTCGGTCGTCGCCGTCGCCATCATTATCGAACGCGCCTACAGCTTGCGTACCCAGGAAGTGGCGCCTGCCAGTCTGCTGCTGGAAACGATCAAGATCTATCAGGAACGCGGCGTGACGCAGGAGCTGGTCGCCCGGCTGGCCGACGGCTCCCCGCTGGGGCGGATATTTGCCACCGCGCTGAAGAACGCTCACAACTCGCGTGAAGTGATGAAGGAATCCATCGAGGAATCCGGCCGTGCCGTCACCCACGAACTCGATCGTTTCCTGACGTCGCTTGGCACCATCGCCAGCATGGCGCCGCTGCTCGGCCTGTTCGGCACGGTCATCGGCATGATCGAAATCTTCGGCGCACAAACGGCAACCGGTACCAATCCCGGACAGCTGGCGCATGGTATTTCGATTGCGCTGTACAACACGGCATTCGGCCTGATCGTGGCGATTCCGGCGATGATTTTCTACCGCTACTTTCGCGCCAAGGTGGAGTTCCTGGTGGTCGACATGGAACAGCAGGCGATCAAGCTGGTGGAAATCGTCCACGGCGAACGGAAGTAAGGCCGTCATGAATTTTCGCAGAGGCCGCCGCGAGGATTACCCGGAAATCAACCTGATTCCGTTCATCGACATCCTGCTCGTCATCGTGATTTTCCTGGCGGTGACCACCACCTACGCACGCTTTGCCGAACTCAAGATCAACCTGCCCACCAGCAGCGCCGCGCAAACGCCCAACCCGCCCAAGCAGATCGAAGTGGCGGTGGCTGAAAACGGCCGCTACCAGATCGACGGCACCGCGTTGAGCGAGGCCTCGATCGACGAGCTGGCCGCCGCGCTGAAAAAAGCCGCCGCCAACCGGGACGATCCGGTGGTGGTAATCAACGCCGATGCGCGGGCCGCGCATCAGTCGGTGGTGAACGTGATGGAAGCGGCACGCCGGGTGGAGCTGACCCGCATCACCTTCGCCACCCAGACCGCCCCTTAGGCGGTCGCATGCATGTTCTCTCCTGAGCATCTCTGGGCGCGCACCGGCGTGCTCACGGTGCTGCTCTCCCCTCTTGCCGCACTGTTTGCGGTCATCTCCGGCGCACGCCGGCTGACGTACCGCCGTGGCTGGCTGACCCCGGTTGCGGTGGGGGTACCGGTGCTCGTCGTCGGCAACATTACTGCCGGCGGCAGCGGCAAAACGCCGCTGACGATCTGGCTGGTGAACTGGCTGCGTGCGCGGGGGTATCGCCCGGGCGTGGTCAGCCGCGGCTATGGCGGCACCGCGCGCGGCTGCGTCGACGTGCAGGCTGACAGTCCGCCGGCGGAAGTAGGCGACGAGCCCCTGCTGATCCATCTCAAGACCGCGGCGCCGGTGGTGGTCGGGCGCGACCGGGTGGCGGCGGCGCGCACCTTGCTGGCGCGCCATCCGGGGGTGGACGTGATCGTCGCCGACGATGGCCTGCAGCACTACCGCCTGCAGCGTGACATCGAACTGGCGGTGATTGATGCGGCGAGCGGGCTGGGCAACGGCTGGCTGCTGCCGGCGGGCCCTTT
>DAOMWT010000212.1:0-2452 GCA_035436705.1 Thiobacillus sp.
ATACGCTGCACCAGTTCGACCACCACGCGCGCGGCCGTGTCGAAGTGCTGCGCATTGTGGTTGGCGAGCGATACCGCAATCGACGGGACACCCAGCAGATAGCCTTCGGTGGCGGCGGCGACAGTGCCGGAATAGATCGTGTCGTCGCCCATGTTGGCGCCGTGGTTGATGCCGGAGATCACTATGTCAGGCAGATGGTCGAGCATGCCGGTGACGGCCAGATGAACGCAGTCGGTCGGGGTGCCGTTGACGTAGTAAAAGCCGCCGGGCTCCTGCCGCAACATCAGCGGGCGATCGAGCGTCAGCGAATTGGACGCGCCGCTGCGATCGCGTTCGGGCGCCACCACGGTGATGTCGGCCAGGGGAGCGAGCGCCCGCGCCAGGGCGGCAAGGCCGGGGGCGAAGTAACCGTCATCATTGGAAAGCAGGATGCGCATCAGCGGCCCCCAGCACTATCTATCGTCGAAAACACGGGCTGCATGAGAACAAGCAGGGGATGAAACATGCCCGGATTCTATCATCGCCGCTTGATGGATTCAGTCGTATTCCAGGCTGTAAAACGCGTCGAAGCTGCTTTGCTGCCCGGCCTGCGCCTCCAGCCTCACGTGCGGCGTCAGCTGGTACAGCACCTTGACCACCTGGCTCAGCCCGTCCAGGCTCTGCTCGTAGCTCAGCATGGCGCGCGACGAGAGGCGCTTGCCGACACTGACCACGCTGCCGGCGAAATCTTCGCCGCTGCCGGCGCGCACGTCGAAACTGTCGATGCCCAGCGCGTCGGCCAGTTTTGACTGAAAGTTTACCGATTCGGCCTGGCTCAGCAGCGCACCGGCCGCAACCTGCAGCAGCACGAATTCCTGCTGTCCGCTGTTTTCCAGGCCGTGCCCCAGCACCAGCCAGGCGAGCTTTTCGGTGTCGGGCAGAACCGGATCGGAATACAGCTTCACCACCGGGCGCTGCACCGTGCCGCTGACCTGCACGCCGGCCTTGACGCGCGGATTCTTGCGCACTGCCAGCACGTCCAGCCCGGGGTTGTCGATCGGCCCGGCAAAGCGCAGCACGCCGCGCTCGATCTCCAGCGTCTGCGCATAGGCCGCGTAGCGCCCTTCTTCCACCTGGATCGTGCCCTCGCCGCGCAGCACCTGCGAGGGAAACGCCGCCTGACGCCCGCCCTGCGGGCGATCCTGGCGCGGTGCCTGGCTTACGGTGAACACGCGCAACCGGCCGCCCAGCCGCGCATCGAGCCCGCCGCCCTTGAACAGGAAATCGTCGCCCAGCCTGAGCGTCAGATCGAGCGCCAGCGGGAAACGCTGCGCGACCGGCTTTTCACGCGGCGACTGGCCGATGACGACGACATCGGCCGACAATACGGGCCGGCTCGCCTCCGGCATTTCCAGCCGGGCGCGGTCGGCGGTGAGTTCGCCGGTGAGGTGCAGGCGCTGCGGGTCGAGATTGAGACGGGTCGTGCCGGACACGCTCACGCGGCGGTCGCTGCGATTGGTGGCGGCAAATTTCTCGAAGACCAGCGTGAGGCCCGCCTGCGGGTTTTTCAGCTGCGCTTCGCCGCTCACCACGATGCGTCCGCTCTGGCCTTTCAGCTCGCCCTGCTGCACCCGCACCCGGTCGCCGGCCAGCAGCAGTTGCAGCGTGCCGTCGGTGATGGCGATGCCTTCTTCCGGCATCGCAAAGCGGATCGCGCTGGCATCGATCAGGCCGTCGATGCGCGGCGCCGCCAGGCTGCCGCTGCCCGCGAGTTGCGCGGCCAGACGCGCATCCAGCCGGATGCCGACTGGCAGGAAAGGCCTGGCCAGACGCAGGTCGGGCACGTTGAGCGTGGCCGTCCATGCCAGCGGCGCGCTGCGCAACAAGCTGAAGGCGGCGCCCGTGCGTTCCAGCGTGGCGCGCCCTTCGGCACGCACCTGTCCGGCCTCGCGGGTATCGGCTTCGAGGCGGGCGGTGACGCGGCTGGCGTCGGCACGAAAATTCAGCGCGAGCGCGGTCAGTCCCAGATTCATCGCCGGCTCGGTCAGGTGCACATCGCCGCTCTGGCGCAGCAGGCGCGCCTGGCCATCGAGCGTAGTGCCCAGGCGCAGGCTCCAGTCGCCATTCACCCGCAGGTCGGTGGTGAACGGCAACGGCTTTTCCAGCAGGCCGAGCACGGGCGTCAGCGGCAGGTTGACCAGGCTTCCGCGCGTGGCCAGCTGCGCGCCCTGACGGTCGATCTGCACCACGTTGACTTGTCCGCCCGCCAGCGCCAGCACCAGATCGTTTATCTGTTGCCGTTCGCGCGACAGCGTCAGCGCAGCGGGCGCGCTCAGCCGCATCGGCCAGGCGCCCTCCACCTCGGCCCGGTTCAACTGCCCGCGCCACGACATCTGCGTGGCGTCCAGTCCGCCGGCGAGACTCGCCGTCACCCGCCAGGCAGACAGGCGGGCGTCGAGCGACAGCGTGTGCG
>DAOMWT010000213.1:0-2449 GCA_035436705.1 Thiobacillus sp.
AAGCCGGCGCTGCGCGGCGGCGGCAAGAGCGCGTCGAGGATGCGCTCCTCGGCAGCCTCCTCGGCGCGAAAACGGACTTTGCCGGCCGCCTGTCCGCGTATCTGCTTGACCGCGATTTCCATCAGGTCGCGGATGATGGTGTCGACGTCGCGGCCGACGTAGCCGACCTCGGTGAACTTGGTCGCTTCGATCTTGATGAAGGGCGCGTTGGCGAGCCGCGCCAGGCGCCGCGCGATCTCGGTCTTGCCGACGCCGGTCGGGCCGATCATCAGGATGTTCTTCGGCGTAATTTCCTGGCGCAGCGGTTCGCTCACCTGCTGGCGGCGCCAGCGGTTGCGCAACGCAACTGCGACCGCGCGCTTGGCGGCGGCTTGGCCGACGATATGTTTGTCGAGTTCGTGGACGATTTCTTTGGGAGTCATTGGGAGTGAGGCGTTAGGCGCGAGGGGTGAGGTGGGGGCACTTCACCCCTCACCCTTCACGCCTCACAGGGTTTCGATCACGTGATTCTGGTTCGAATAAATGCAGATGTCGCCCGCTATGGTGAGGCTCTTTTTGACGATTTCAAGCGGGGGCAGGTCGGTGTTTTCCAGCAGTGCGCGCGCGGCGGACTGGGCGAAGGCGCCGCCCGAGCCGATGGCGGCGATGCCGAGCTCGGGTTCCAGCACGTCGCCGTTGCCGGTGATGATGAGCGAGTATTCGCGATCGGCCACCGCCAGCATGGCTTCGAGCCGTCGCAGCATGCGGTCGGTACGCCAGTCCTTGGCGAGTTCGACCGCACTTCTGAGCAGATGCCCCGAATGTTTGTCGAGCTTGGCTTCGAAGCGCTCGAACAGGGTGAAGGCGTCGGCGGTGCCGCCGGCGAATCCGGCCAGGACCTTTTCCTGGTACAGCCGGCGCACCTTGCGCGCGGTGGACTTGATGACGATGTTGCCGAGCGTGACCTGGCCGTCGCCACCGAGGGCAACCTCATTGCCACGGCGGACGGAAAGGATGGTGGTGCCGCGATATTGTTCCATGGCCGAATTATAAATGACGCTCAGGCCGAGACAGGCGGCGGCCCGGCAGGCCGAGCCCCAATGCCACGGCATAAAGCCGCAAGCGCCACGGCGGCGGCTTGCGCGGCCTCGGCGATCGGGGCGTCGTCCATCAACTGCGGTGGTGCGGGATGAGCTGCGCCAGCTGGTCGATACCCATGACGCGAAACAGTTCGTGGATGAGCGCGTTGTGTCCGCGCAGGGTGATGCTCTTGCCGTTACCCAGGCATTGCATCAGTACGCCGATGAACTGGCTGACGCTGCCGTAATCGACGCGGGTGACCTGCGACAGATCGACCAGCACTTCACCGTGGGTGGCGGCGTAGCTGCACAGTTGCTGCAAGACACTGTCGTTGGCGGGGGTGATCTCGCCAGCCAGCTGCAGGGCATTGTCCAGCGGCTCGACAGGCTTGCCCTGCACCACTTCCGCGGCTTGCACCTCGCTCCAGGAAGGGGGGGAGACTTCAAAGCGCACGGCGTAGTCGACGGCCAGATCCTCGAATTTATCCTGTTGCCCAAGCGTTTGGTACAGTTCCAGCAACAGCAGCCAGTGCACCGCACGGCTGTGGGTGGCGCGGTTGAGATCCTGCAGCAGTGCGATCAGGCGGTCGACGCCGCTGACCTGCAGCTTGCGCCTGGCCTTGCGCGCCGCGCTCAGGATCCGGGCACATTCGTCCGCTCCCGACTCGTCGACCATGGCGATGTCTGAAAAATCGATCCGCACCGCGGTGTTTTTGGCGGTGGCGGCAATGCCGTCACGCAGCGTGGCTGCAGCGGTCTTGTCGAGCAGTCCGGGCAGCGCCAGGCTGGCCGTCTGGGCTTGCTGGGGCGTGGCCGCGCCGTTGCCGTTCATTTTTTGCCAGACTGGCGGCGAGGTCTCAAAGCGCAACGCGTAATCCAGCGCCAGCTGGTCGAACTCTTTCTCGCGGCCCTGGATGGCGTACAGATCGAACAGCATGTGCCATGCGTGCCGGTCGCCCGCCGCCAGGATGCCCTGCAGCATATGCTCGGCCATCCCGGCCTGGCCGCTGGCATAGAGGATGGCGGCTTCGTCCACCGGCGACTGGGGCGCTCCGCTGGTTTCCTCCACCACGATGCCGCTCGCCCCCATGTCCATGGTCATCAGGGTCTCGGTCGGGGGCGACTCGGCTTCCCTCGCGACTGCGGGTTTGGGCGCAGCGACGGGGGGCTTGTCCTTGCCTTTTTTGAAAAACGGGAGAGCCACGGAATATGCGTGCTTGGATGAAGGGATCAGTGTTGGATACTAGCGCTGTCGCCCGCGCGCAGCAACCTGCCGCAGGTTCCCCGCGAGCAGGGCGACGATGGCAAGCGCGATGACGACCGCCGGACCAGCCGGCCAGTCGAACAGTGCCGAGGCGGCCAGTCCCGCCGCGTAGGCCAGCGCGCCCAGT
>DAOMWT010000214.1:0-2432 GCA_035436705.1 Thiobacillus sp.
GCTCGCGGCGCGAGATGGAGGAATGGATCGCCGAGGGCCGGGTGCAGGTCAACGGCGAGACCGCCGCCATCGGCAGCAAGGTCGGGCCGCGCGACGTGGTCAAGGTCAGCGGCCGCCGCGTGTATCTGCGCTTCGAGGACAAGCGCACGCGCATCCTGATCTACCACAAGTCGGAGGGCGAGATCGTCAGCCGCGACGATCCCAAGGGCCGCGCCACCGTGTTCGACGCGCTGCCCAGGCTGCGCGGCGCCAAGTGGATCGCCATCGGCCGGCTGGACTACAACACCGATGGCCTGATGATCTTCACCACCTCGGGCGAGCTGGCCAACCATCTGATGCACCCACGCTTCGAAGTCGAGCGCGAGTATGCGGTGCGGGTGTTGGGCGAATTGACCGAGGACATGATCGCGCAACTGCTGGCAGGCGTGGAACTCGACGACGGCCCGGCGCAGCTGCAAAGCTGCTTCGCTGCGGGCGGCGAGGGCGCCAACCGCTGGTACAAGGTCATCATCAAAGAAGGCCGCAAGCGCGAGGTGCGCCGGCTCTTCGAACACTTCGGCCTGACGGTGTCGCGTCTCACCCGGATCCGTTTCGGCCCGATCGCGCTGCCGCCTCAGCTGCGCCGCGGGCAGAAGATGGAGCTCGACGACGACCTGGTTGCGCGCGTGCTGGAATGGGCGGAAATGACGCCCAGCCCGCGCCGGCAAACCCGCGGCGTGCCGGACAAGCACACCCGCAAGCCGCGCATGCGTTAATGATTCGGCCTGATGAAGCTTGAGCGGCATTGAAGCTCAGCTCGCCCGGACTGCGTGAGGCGGCGCGGGAGGCCGGACCAGTAAGCATTTGAAGCAGCGCTCTGTTGAGCGCGGCTCAACGAACCGCCCCGCTCATGACGGCGCGAAAAACGCTGCCGGGTTCAAACATTGCCGGGCCGCCTCAATAATCCGGGCGGGTCTTGCCCGCCCGGATTCGATTCACTTCTCGGTCAGTTTCTTGATCACCCCGGCCGCCCATTCGCGGCCGCCCAGGCCGAACGCCAGGGCCAGCGCCAAGCCGATCGCGCCGAAGCCGATCTGGAACGCGGCGGTCAGCAGCGTGGTGCCGATCGCCAGCTGTTCCAGCGCCACGAACACCACGAAGATGATGACGCCGTATTCCGACAGCGTGCTGATGGTGAGCGCACCCTGCACGCCGATATTGTTGAGATAGGCGAACACCAGGCGATTGATGAAGCGCGCCACCAGCACGCCGAACACCAGCACCAGGATGGCGACGATGATGTTGGGGATGTAGAGCACGATCTTGTTGAACAGGTCGGCCACCATGTGCAGGCCGAGACTGTTGGCCACGGTGACGATGACGATGAAGATGATGACCCAGTACGCCAGCTTGGCCAGCAGGCGCGACAGCGAGACATCCAGGTTGCCCTGCTTGAGGAAGGCTTCGATGCCGGTTTTTTCCGCAAGGCTGTCGAAGCGCAGCACGTCGAGCAGTTTCATGACGCCGGTGCGCACCAGATTGGCGAGCAGCCAGCCGACGAACAGCAGCAGCAGGGCTGCCAGCAACTGCGGCACGAACCCCGCCATTTGCGTCCAGAAAGAAGTCAGGGATGCGACGAACACATCGAGTTGCTGCTGCATGAGGCACTCCTCCATTACTACTCAAAGGCCTATTATAACGAACGCTCCGCAATGGCCTTTTATGCTTGCCGGCAGGGGGTGGGCGGGGTAAAGGACCTGTTCCGCTCCGGGCTTTCTGCATACACTGCAGAAAACACCCTTGCCGCAGCCTATGTCCCCTCCACCTGAAGACGCCGGTTTTTTGCCTCTCGCCCAGTTGAGCATGCTGGTGGCAAGGCTCATGGAACTGGGCTATCGCTGCCTCGGTCCGGCGGCGGAGAACGGCGCCATCGTCATGCGCGAACTCGCAGCGTCCGATGCGTTGCCGCGCGGTCTGCAGGCCGCGCAGGCACCGGGGCGCTACCGGTTGCAGCAGGACCCGCAGCGGCGCTATTTCGCCTGGGCGAACGGGCCGCAGGCGATCAAGCCGCATCTGTTCGCGCCCCGCGAATTGCTATGGCGGGCGCAGCGGGATGAGCAGGGCCGGCTGCGCTTCATGGCGGTGGCGCCGCCCGCCCCGATGCTGGCGCTGATCGGCGTGCGCGCCTGCGACCTTGCCGCGCTGGCCTTGCAGGATGCCCACTTCCTGCAAGGCGACCCGCCCGACACCCATTACGCGCGGCGCCGTGAACAGCTGTTCCTGGTGGCGGTGCAGTGCGCCGAGCCGGCATCCACCTGTTTTTGCGCGTCCACCGGCGACGGCCCGACTCCGACCGCCGGCTACGATATCGCGCTGGCGGAACTGGCCGACGGCTTCGTCGCGGCGGCGGCGGCGGCGGCGGCTTGTGTGGGAATCATCGAGATGTTCAAGAA
>DAOMWT010000215.1:0-2354 GCA_035436705.1 Thiobacillus sp.
CGCCAGACCTGGCGCGGCATCGCCGCCGGGCGCGGGCGCGGCATCTTCGATGCGCGCGTGGTGGTGCAGCCGGGCGCGCAAAAGGCCGACGCGCAGCAATCCAGCCGCAATCTGCTGCTCTCGCCACACGCCGAAATCGACGTCAAGCCGCAACTGGAAATCTATGCCGACGACGTCAAGTGCGCACATGGCGCGACCGTGGGCCAGCTCGACGAAGCGCAGCTGTTCTTTCTGCGCAGCCGCGGCATCGACGCCGATACGGCGCGCGCATTGCTGCTGCGCGGGTTCATCGCGGAAGCGCTGACGCTTGCGGAGCGCAGCGGCCTCACCGGCTGGCTGGAGCCGCATCTGGCAGCCGCGCTGCCGCTACCGGAAAAGGAGTACACAGCATGATGGCCGATCAGCGCAGCCTCTACGAAGAGGTCATTCTGGAACACAACCGCCATCCGCGGCACTACCCCAGGAATCCGCGCGGCAGCACGCACCATGCGCACGGCTTCAACCCGCTGTGCAACGACGAGGTCCAGGTGCATCTGAAAGTGGCTGACGGCACGATCCAGGACATCGGTTTCGAGGGCGCCGGCTGCGCCATCTGCATGGCCTCCGCCTCGCTGATGGCCGAAGCGGTCATGGGCAAGCCGCTGGATGAAGTTCAAACCCTGTTCCGCCGGGTGCATCGCATGCTGGCGGAAAACGGCCCGACGGAAGGCGTGGGGAAGCTGCGCGTGCTGGAAGGCGTGCATGCGTTTCCAATGCGCGTGAAGTGCGCGACGCTGCCCTGGCATACCCTGCAGGCTGCGCTCGAACACAGGACGGAAACGGTGTGCACCGAAGGCCCTTCCCCGTTCTGCCCGCAGCCTTCGTTGCCCGCGCCGCAGCCATGAGCGCCCCGGCGCGCCTGGCCGCGGAAGGCCTCGATCAAACCGGGTTGCGTGAACGGGTTATCGCCGCCCTGCGCACGATTTACGATCCAGAACTGCCGGTCAATATCTACGACCTGGGCCTGATCTACGCGCTCGACCTCGACGCCGGCGGCCGCGTCGACCTCCGCATGACGCTCACCGCTCCCGGCTGCCCGGTGGCGCAGAGCTTTCCCGCGCAGGTCGAAAAAAGCGTCAAGGCGGTAGCGGGGGTGAGCGATGCACACGTCGAAATCGTCTGGGAACCGCCGTGGGAGCCAAGCCGCATGACCGAGGCTGCGCGCCTGCAGCTGGGGCTGGTGTGATGACCGACTGGGTAAAAGTGGCGCGCATCGAAGCGCTGCCGCCGGGCAGCCGCCGCGTCGTCGATGTCGACGGCGTGGCCGTGGCGGTGTTCAACCTCGATGGGGAGTTTTGCGCGATCGAGGACACCTGCACCCACGATGGCGGCGAACTCGCCAGCGGCGAAGTCCGGGGCGACGAGATCGTCTGTCCGCGCCATGGCGCCCGCTTCAACCTGCGTACCGGCGCAGTCGCCGCTCCGCCGGCCTATTGCGCAGTGACCACCTTTCCGCTCAGGATCGTGGCGGGCTGGGTGGAAGTGCGCGACAACCGCTGGGACTGAGCTTGGCGCCGCCCGTGCAGCGGGCGTATCGGCCCCCGATCCTTACAGGCCGACGAGCTGGGCATGCAGGCCCTGCTCCTGGATGCTGTGGAGAAGACTGGAAGCCCGGGTGGACTCCGAATCGTAGACCACCATGATCATGTGGGATTGTTCCGGATTGTGCCCCACCGAAACCACGCCGACGTCCCGGCGGATTCCCTCTTCGAGGCTGTGCAAGCTGTCCTCGTCGAGAGCTTCGTCGATGTGCACAAACACTTCATTGAGTCTGGTGTTCATCATGACCTCCTCGATGCGCCTGGCATGACAACTGCCAATAGAGTTATTCGCGCGTCTTACTTTTACCATTCTAGTCAACTGCGCAGGAGGAGTGGAGCGGCCAGCCGCATCGCGCTTGGGCTCGCGGAATGGGTGGCCTTTTCAATTTTGCGCCTTCGAGCAGCGCCTACGAGCCTCAAGTGGAAAATCGCAAATAGTATGCAACCCCATGTTTTTCCTTGTAACTTGTAACTTGTAACTTTTATCTTGCAACTTACAACTTGCGCCTATTCCGGGGCCGCGTCACATGGCGAAGATCAGCGCCAGGCCGGCGGTTGCGATGCCCGCTCCCGCCGCCTGTACCGCACGCCGGCCAGCCAGACTGCCGGCGATCCCCGCGCCATGCAGGAAAACCGTGGCCAGCACGAAGCCCAGGGCATACGGCACAGGCGACGCCGCCTGCGGCATTTCCAGCCCGTGGGCGTAGCCGTGGAACAGCGCGAAAACGGCGGCGGCCGCCATGCCGGCCGGCACCGCCCAGCGGCGCCGCGTGG
>DAOMWT010000216.1:0-2280 GCA_035436705.1 Thiobacillus sp.
ACAAGTTACAAGTTACAAGTTACAAGTTACAAGTTACAAGTTACAAGTTACAAGGGCAGCAGCCCACCCAAAGGGAATCCAACCCTTAAAACGCTGCTGGCTGTTCTCAAGACGGTTGGGATGCGACTTTCGGTGGAGCCGGAAAATCACGCTCACGCTTAGGATTCGAGATTCAAGGGGCAAGCTTCCTTTGATTGTCACGCTGACATGCAAGGCATAGGCTTTGGCATATGCCGACTATGAAGGGGGCGCCGATGAATATGGGAAGACATGTCCGTTTCTTTCGCAACGGACGGAACCAGGCGGTACGCATACCGCGCGAGTTCGAGCTGGATGCCGACGAGGCGATCATTCGCCGTGAGGACGATCGTCTGGTAATCGAGCCGCTCCGGAAAAAGGGGCTGCTGTCGACGCTGAGCGCGCTGGATGAGGCGTTTCCCGATATCGACAAGCGCATGTTGCCCCTGGACGACGTGGAACGCTGAGCCGAGTATCCCATGCGGCGACAGACGCTGAAGATCAATCGAGGGGAGTTGAATTGAAGGTTTTGTTGACCGGCGGCGCCGGCTATATCGGGTCGCACACGGCAGTGGAATGCCTGGCGGCGGGGCACGAGGTGGTGGTGTTCGACAACCTGTCGAACAGCAGCGTGAAATCGCTGGAACGGGTGGGACAGATTGCGGGCAGGCAGGTGGACTTCGTGCAGGGCGACATCCGCGACCGCGCGGCGCTACGCGCGTTGTTCGCCCGCCATGCGATCGATTCGGTGGTGCATTTTGCCGGGCTGAAGGCGGTGGGCGAGTCGGTGGACAAGCCGCTGCTGTATTACGACAACAACATCGCGGGCAGCATCGCACTGTTCGAGGTGATGGCCGAGGCAGGGGTGAAGTCGGTGGTGTTCTCGTCGTCCGCCACGGTGTACGGCGACCCGGCGACGGTGCCGATCACCGAGGATTTTCCGCTGTCGGCGACCAATCCGTACGGCCGTTCCAAGCTTTTCATCGAGGAGATGCTGCGCGACATCGCGCGCGCGGACGAGGGCTGGAATATTGCGCTGCTGCGCTATTTCAACCCCGTCGGCGCGCACGAATCGGGGCTGATCGGCGAGGACCCGCGCGGCATTCCCAACAACCTGATGCCCATATGTGGGGCAGGTGGCGGTGGGCCGGCGCCCGCATCTCAACGTGTTCGGCGGCGACTACCCGACGCCCGACGGCACCGGCGTGCGCGACTACATCCACGTGGTCGATCTGGCGCGCGGGCATGTGGCGGCGCTGAACCGGCTGCAGCACCATGGCGGCCTGCATGCCTGGAACCTCGGCACCGGGCGCGGGGTGAGCGTGCTCGACATGGTGCGCGCATTCGAGGCGGCCAGCGGGAAAAAAGTACCGTATGCAATCGTCGACCGCCGCCCCGGCGACGTCGCGCAATGCTGGGCCGACCCGTCGCGCGCCGCGCACGACCTGGGCTGGCGCGCGGTGTACGACCTGCCGCGGATGTGCGCGGATGCCTGGCGCTGGCAGTCGGGCAACCCGGACGGCTACGCCTGAAAGGCAGATTCAAGATTCAAGTTACAAGTTACAAGGGGGTCGTGGCCGGGCATAAAGCCGCTCGCTCTCCTTGAACCTTGTAACTCGCAACTTGCAACTTGAATCTTTAAGGCGAAGGCCGCTTGCCGAACATCCCGCGTCCGCGGAAATACTGCACGCTCAGCCAGCCGCCGAACAGTCCGCCCAGATGCGCGAAGTGGGCGACGCCGGCGGTGGTATTGGTGATCCCCAGGAACAGTTCGACGGCGCCGTAGCCGAGCACGAAGGTGCGCGCGGGGATGCGGATGAACGGCAGGAAAATGACGACGATGACGCGGTTGGGGAAGTACAGCGCATAGGCCATCAGCAGGCCGAACACGCCGCCGGAGGCGCCGATGACGGGTCCGCTGGCGTGCAGGAAATAGCCGCTGACGGCGATCTGCGTCATTGCGGCAACGATCACGCTGAACAGGTAGGTCAGCAGGTAGCGCAGGTCGCCCCAGCGTCGTTCCAGCTCGGCGCCGAACATCCAGATGGCGAGCATGTTGAGTCCCAGGTGCAAGAGCGAGCCGTGCAGAAAGCTGTAGGTGACCAGCTGCCAGACATGGAACGCACCGCCCGACCCCGGCGGCCATAGCCCGAAGACGCGGACGATGTCCGGCCCGGTGGCGACCGCCAGCGCGTAGACCGAGACGTTCAGCAGAATGAGGATGAGGGTGATCGGCGGCATGACGGGTAGTTTTAAGGAGCA
>DAOMWT010000217.1:0-2157 GCA_035436705.1 Thiobacillus sp.
TGCTGGTGATCGTCGGCATCGTGGGTTTTTCTTGGGTCATTTCTTGTCTCCTCTGAGGCGTTGGCTGAGGAGCTGCTACCGCGGGCATCGGCGCGGTTGTCACGGCCGGCGGCGCAACCGGGGCTTCGGCTTTCGGCGCGGCCTGCACGACAGACGCGGGCCCGGCTGGCGGCAGGTCGCCGTCGATGCGCGTCAGCGTGTCGCCGTCGAAAAACAGCGTGATGCGCTTTTGCTCGGCCAGCTTGCCTGCCTTGTAATACACGTACACATAATCCCAGCGATCGGTCCGGAACGGATCGACCACCAGCGGGGTGCCCAGCAGGAAGCGAACTTGCGAACGGTTGAGGCCGAGCTTCAAACGGGCGACGTTTTCCTGGTCGAGCGCATTGCCCTGTTGCACATCGATGCGGTGGGGGCCGATTTTGACGCTGGAACACCCGGCAGCCAGGCTCAGAAGCAGAACAGGGATCAGGAAATGACGCATAACCGAGAAGCCGGAAGGGTTTGGGCGGGTTGGAAAAGAACGTATCATAACGTATTCGCGTTCCCGTTCTGGAGCCTCTTTTGAGCAATCCGTACGACCTCAAGAGCATTGGCCTGAAAGCCACTTTGCCGCGCCTGAAAATTCTCGACCTGTTCGAGCAGAGCAACAAGCGCCACATGACTGCAGAGGAAGTCTATCGGTTGCTGTCCGACGAAGGCCAGGATATCGGTCTCGCCACCGTCTACCGTGTGCTCACCCAGTTCGAGCAGGCCGGCCTGCTGATACGCCACCATTTCGACAGCGACAAAGCGGTGTTCGAGCTCGACCATGGCGATCACCACGACCATCTGGTCTGTCTTCAATGCGGCAAGGTCGAAGAGTTTTTCGACAGCGAAATCGAAAAACGCCAGGCCCGCATCGCCAAGGAACGCGGTTTTGCCATCAACGATCACTCATTGCAGATCTACGCCGACTGCATCAAGGAAAACTGCCCCAACCGCAAGCCGGGCGACAACCGTCACCGGGCGTAACACCTATTGCGACAGGCGCCAGGGCGCCACCGCCGCACACAGAGCGGCCACGCCCTCGATCAGGCGCGGCGCAGGGCGATGCAGGCGATCCGCATCCAGCCGCACAAACGCCTGGTTTTTCACCGCCGGCAGGCCGGAAAAACGCTGCCACTGGCGACGCACGTCGGGCGCATCGCTGCCACTCACAATCAGCGCCGGCGCGCGCCGCAGCACCGCCTCGCGCGACACCACCGGGGAGACTGCGCGCAGGTCGGCAAACACATTGCGCGCACCACACAGCGCCAATGCATCGCTGATCCAGTGCTGCCCGCCCACCGTCATCAGCGGCTGGCCCCAGACCTGATAGAACACGCCGACCGGCGGGCGCCGGGTGGCCTGAACCCGCAGCGCGGCCAGCCTGGCGGAAAAATCCCGCGCGGCCCCCTCACCTTCCCCGGCATGACCGCTCGCCTGCCCGATCAGGCGCAGCAGGCGCGCCACATCGGCAAGCCGGGTGGCCTGCGTATGCAGCACCGGCAAACCCAGTTTTTCCAGGCCGTGAATGTCGGCCGCGCGGTTGCCGCCGACCCAGACGACGACCAGATCCGGTTTCAGCGCCAGAATGCGCTCGAAGTTGATGCGGCTGTAGTCGCCGACGCGCGGAAGCATTGTCGCCGCTTCGGGATAATCGCTCGCGCTGTCCACCCCGACCACCTGCTCACCCGCGCCGGCGGCGAACAGCAGTTCAGTGAGATGCGGCGTCAGCGACACGATGCGCTGCGGCGGCCGCTCGAGTTCGAGCGTGCGCCCGGCATCATCGACCATGCGGATGGCGGCGGCCTGCGCCGGCGCGGCCAGCAGCAGGCATGCCAGAAAAACAATGCGGCGGATCACCGGGTGATGCGCGGTCTGCCGTGGAAAATCAGGCTCGCGTGTTCGCCGTCGAAGCGCAGCCGGGTCAACCCGGCACTCGCCACCTCGATGCGGTAGGCGTGCTCCAGGGGGATGTGCAGCGCCCACGCCAGCGCCATGCGGATCACCCCGGCGTGCCCCACCAGCAGCACGTGCTGGCCGGCATGCTGCGTGAGCAGTTCGCCGAGCGCGGCGGCCACGCGGGCATGGAAAACGGCCAGCGGCTCGGCGCCGGCCGGGCGCGCATTGACC
>DAOMWT010000218.1:0-2015 GCA_035436705.1 Thiobacillus sp.
CTGGAATTGCCCGGTCTGCACGGTTTGCCCGGCGCGCCGCTGAGGGTGCGCGTCGCCGCGCGCGACGTCAGTCTGGCGCTGGCCATGCCGCAGCAGACCAGCATCCTCAATCTGCTGCCCGCCAGGGTAATCGAGCTGGCCGACGATGCGCCGGGCCAGGTGCTGGTACGGCTGGCACTGGACGATACCGTGCTGCTCGCACGCGTGACCCGGAAATCGGCACAGCTTCTGGGCCTGCAGCCGGGCACACCGGTGGTGGCCCAGGTGAAAAGCGTGGCCGTGGCCTGAGCCGGCACGCCCGGCGCCAGCAGCGCACCTACAGCTCGGAAAACAGGTACGCCAGCAGCGCGGCCCCAAGCAGCAGCACCGCCAGGTTCATCGCAATGCCCGACCAGGTGCAGTAGCGCGCGGGGATCTCGGCGGGCTTCAGTGTCTGCAGGACGCGCCGGAACTGCACGATGGAAAAGCCGATCGCCAGCAACGCCAGGCCGATGAAGGCGATGCCGATCCAGAACGACAGGTCGCGCCCGGCATGGCTCGGATCCTGGCGCAGCATGTGCAGGAACAGGCCGAAGCGTTCGAGCACGAAGCCGAACGCCATCAGCGTGAGGCCGGTGCGGTTCCACGACAGCAGCGTGCGTTCAGCGGCAAAGAATACGCGCGGATCGTCGAGGCCGGGCATGCTCAGACGGGCTCCACGCCACCGGGCAGCGCGCTTTTCAGCAGGAGGGCCAGACGTTCGAAGGTTTCGGGAAACGGCGCGCGGCGGCGCCACACCAGGCCAATCGTGCGGCCAGGCGGCGGCGCCCTGAATGGGCGGATCTCGACCGCCTTTTTGCTTGCGCGCGGCGCGGCGTCCACCGCCAGCGCCGGCAGCAGCGTCAAGCCCAGTCCCATGCCCACCATCTGGCGCAGGGTTTCCAGGCTGGTGGCGCGCACTTCCTCGCGGCCGCGCGACCCGCCGCCGCAGACGTCGAGCGCCTGGTCGCGTAGGCAGTGGCCTTCATCCAGCAGCAGCAGTTTCTCGGCCATGATGTCGTTCACCTTCAGGACATCGCGTTTTGCCAGCGGGTGGCCCGCCGGCAGGGCGGCAAAAAAAGGCTCGTAAAACAGCGGTTCGACGTGCAGGCCGTCGTCGGCGACCGGCAGCGCCAGCAAGGCCGCGTCGAGCGTGCCCGCGTTCAGGCGCTCCAGGATCTGCTGCGTCATTTCCTCACGCAGCAACAGCCGCAGATCGGGATATTTCCTGTGCACCAGGGTCAGCGCATGCGGCAGGTAATACGGCCCCAGGGTGGGGATCACGCCGAGATGTAGGGTGCGCGCCATCGGATCCTGCGCGTGCCTGGCCAGTTCCTTGATCCGCTCCGACTCCTCGACGATGTTACGCGCCGCTTGCAGGATTTCGCGGCCGATCGGCGTCGGCGTGACGCGCTTGAGGCTGCGGTCGAACAGGGTCACGCCGAGAAAGTCTTCCAGTTTCTTGATCTGGGTCGACAACGTCGACTGGGTGATGAAACAGGACTCGGCCGCACGCCCGAAGTGACCGTGATCAGCCAGCGCCACCAGATACCTGAGTTCCTGCAGGGTCATGCCGCTTATTCTATTTTATCAATCAATTGATTCTAGACTATTCACGGGACAACTTTTCGTTTGTGGTCTTAAATGCAATTCATCCGCTGCTCGAGCACCGGCCAAACGAAGGAGAACCCCATGTTTCAATTCCCTTGCAGGACCAGCGCCGTCGGCGAGGAGAACAGGCATGATTGCGATGAACGTGGCGAGCACGCATGACGAAACGCAGGGCGCGCCAGCGCGGCCGGGCGTGAACGCATGAATCCCGCCGCCCGCAGCCTGCAGGTGCACGGCGCACCGCCCAAACTCGCCGACCTGGCGCGGCTGTACGGCGTGGACGGCCTGCTGAAGCTGTCCTGCGCGGATTCGCATCCAGGGGCTTAGACGCGACCTGCGCCAAGGCGCGTTGATGCGGCTGCTCCGCGCCCCCTCTCGGAGGGGGC
>DAOMWT010000219.1:0-2007 GCA_035436705.1 Thiobacillus sp.
ACCGCCGCATCGTGCACCCGCTGCGAGGCATGGCGTGAAGCCAGCGCCCGGGCATTGTCGGACAGCGCCGCGGCCGCCGCCAGGCGGCCCTCGTTGAATGCGGTTTTGAGCGTGGCCAGCGCGGCGATTTTTTCATCGGCAAACGCCAGCCAGCTCCTGAGTTCCGCATCCAGCCGGTCTTCCCCCGCCAGGCTCGCCGGCACGTGCAGCAGCGAGCACGAGGGGGCAAGCCAGAGCCGGTCGGCCAGCCGCAGATGCAGGCCTTCAAAGCGCTCGAACACGGCATTCAGATCGCTCTTCCAGATATTGCGGCCGTCGATCACGCCTGCCGACAGCACCTTGGTGGCGGGCAGCCAGTCGATCACCTGGGCCAGCTCGCCGCCGCCGCGCACGCAATCGACGTGCACCCCGGCCACCGGCAGTTTCAGCGCCACCAGCAGGTTCTCGCGCAGCGGCCCGAAATAGCTGGCGAGCAGCAGCTTCATGCCCGCCGCATTCAGATGGTGGTAGGCACGTTCGAACGCGGCGCGCCAGGCGGACGGCAAATCCAGGCTCAGAATCGGCTCGTCGATCTGCACCCATTCCACCCCCTGCGCCTTCAGCCGCGTCAGAATCTGCACATAGACCGGCAGCAGCCGGTCGAGCAGGTCGAGGCGGTCGAAGCCGGCGGCCTTTTCCTTGGCCAGCCACAGGAAGCTGAGCGGGCCGATCAGCACGGGCTTGGCGTTGAACCCGGCGGTCTGCGCCTCCGCCACTTCGTCGAACAGCCAGCCGGTGTCCAGCGAGAATCGGCTGTCCGGTTTGAGTTCGGGCACCAGATAGTGATAGTTGGTGTCGAACCACTTGGTCATTTCCATCGCATGGCAGGCGGCATTGCCGCGCGCCAGCTGGAAATACTGCGCAAGATCGAGCGTCTCGCCGAAACCGAAGCGCGCCGGCGCGCAACCCAGCAGCGCGACGTGGTTCAGCATCTGGTCGTAAAACGCAAAATCCCCCACCGTGACGAAGTCCAGTCCGGCCGCATGCTGCCGCTGCCAGTTGGCCTGGCGAATGCCGCTGCCGACCGCCTTGAGCGCGGCTGCGTCGATTTCACCGCGCCAGAAGGCTTCCTGCGCGAATTTCAGTTCGCGGTTCGGGCCGATGCGCGGAACGCCCAGTACGTGTGCCAGTGCCATGTGTGCTCTCCTAATGAACGATGGACGCCATGATGCCGATGCGGCTACCATGAGACAAACGAATGTTTTTCATTTCTTACATGAACAATCATCATATTGAACTGCGCCACCTGCGCCTGCTGCAGGCGGTGGCGGAAACCGGCGGGCTGACTGCCGCCGCCGAGCGCCTGCATCTCACGCAATCGGCGGTGTCGCACCAGTTGAAGGCGCTGGAGGAAGCCCTGGAACTGCCGCTGGTTGAACGCAGCGTGCGCCCGCTGCAGCTCAGCGCCGCCGGGCGGCGCCTGCTGACACTGGCGCATGCCGCGCTGCCGCTGGCGGACGCCGCGCTGCGCGACCTCGCCAAGCTGAAGGACGGCGACGCCGGCGAACTGCGCATCGCGGTGGAATGCCACACCTGCTACGACTGGCTGATGCCGGCGATGGACCGTTACCGCGACGTCTGGCCGGGGGTGGAGCTCGACCTCCTGGGCGGCTTTCAGGCCGACCCGGCGGGACTGCTGCTGGACGGCCGCGCCGACCTTGTCATCACCTCCGAGGCCGCGCCGCGCCCGGGCATTTTCCATGCGCCGCTGTTCGGCTTCGAGATGCTGGCGCTGCTGCCGCCGGCGCATCCGCTTGCCGCCAGGAAATGGCTGGTCCCGGGCGACTTCGCCGACCACACCCTGATCACCTATCCGGTGCCGGAAGACCGGCTCGACCTGATCCGCCGCGTGCTCGCCCCCGTCGGGATCAAGCCGCCGCGCCGCGAGGCGCAGCTGACGGTGGCGATATTGCAATTGGTCGCCAGCCGCCGCGGGCTGGCCGCGCTGCCCGCCTGGGCGGTCGCGCC
>DAOMWT010000220.1:0-2007 GCA_035436705.1 Thiobacillus sp.
GCCACTTCGCCCGCGCCACGCCCGGCGCGGTGCTGGGCGTGGGCGACGACTGCGCGCTGCTGGCGCCGACGCCGGGCATGCAGCTCGCGGTGTCGTCTGACATGCTGCTCGAAGGCCGCCATTTCTCGCCGCAAGACAGCCCCGCGGGCATCGGCCACAAATCGCTGGCGGTAAACCTGTCCGACCTCGCCGCGATGGGTGCAACGCCGCGCTGGGCGATGCTGGCGATCGCGCTGCCTGAAGAAAACGACGCCTGGCTCACCGCGTTTGCGCGCGGTTTTTTCCGCATGGCCGACCAGCACGGGATCGAACTGGTCGGCGGCGACACCACGCGCGGCGCATTGACAATCAGCATCACGGTCATCGGCGAAGTCCCACCGGGCGAGGCATTGCGGCGCGACGGCGCCAGATCCGGCGACGACGTCTGGGTCTCCGGCGTGATCGGCTCGGCGGCCATGGCCCTGGCGTATCGCCAGGGTCGCCTGTTCATGGAGCAGATCGACGCCGCCCGCGTGCTGCCTGCGCTTTATCTGCCGACGCCGCGGGTGGCGCTCGGCATCGCGCTGCGCGGCGTCGCCTCCAGCGCGATCGACATCTCGGACGGGCTGCTGGGCGACCTCGGGCACATTCTGCAACGCTCGCAGCTCGGTGCCGTGCTCGAATTCGCCGCGCTGCCCATGCTGCCGGCGGTGCGGGCGTATCTGCATGAAAAAGTCGCGCGCGATTGCGTGCTGGCGGGCGGCGACGACTATGAGCTGTGCTTCACCGCGCCGCCCGGCAAGTACGATGCAGTGCGGACGGCCGCCGACAATGCCGGCGTCGCAGTCACCCGCATCGGCAGCATCACTGCCGAACCCGGACTCGCGGTCGTCGGCCCCGACGGCCAGCCGCTGCCTTTCGAACGTACCGGGTACGACCACTTTGCAACCTGATTTCAAATTTCTTTTCGCCCACCCGGCGCACCTGATCGCCTTCGGTTTCGGCAGCGGGCTCGCACCGAAAGCGCCCGGCACCGCCGGCACCCTGCTCGGCCTGCCGCTGTTCTGGCTGATCAGCGCCGCCGCGCCCGACCTGCCGAACCGGATCATTCTGCTGATCGCCGCCTTCCTGCTCGGTGTGTGGGCCTGCGGACGCAGCGGCCGCGCGCTCGGCGCCGCCGACCACGGCGGCATGGTGTGGGACGAAATCGTCGCCTTCGCGCTCGTTCTCATGTTTATTCCGGCGCCGCTGTTCACCCCCGCCGGCTGGCTATGGATTGCGCTGGCCTTTGCACTCTTTCGCCTGTTCGATATCCTGAAACCCTGGCCGATCCGGCTCGCCGATGCGCATCTGAAAAACGGCTTCGGCGTGATGTTCGACGACCTGCTGGCGGCAGCGTACGCAATCGCCGTGATGAAAGGAATCCAATGGCTCGTGTAAGCGACGAAGAACTGCACCAACTCGCTGCCGAACTCGGCGACAAGCTGCGCGCGCGCAGCTGGATGCTGGCCACCGCCGAATCCTGCACCGGCGGCTGGGTCGGGCAATTGCTCACCGCGCTGCCCGGCAGCTCGCAGTGGTACGAGCGCGGCTTCATCACCTATGCCAACGCCGCCAAGACAGAGATGCTCGGCGTACCGGCCGAACTCATCGAGGCGCATGGCGCCGTTTCCGAAGAAATCGCCAGCGCGATGGCGGCCGGCGCGCTGGCCCACAGCCACGCCCAGGCCACGCTCGCCATTTCCGGCATCGCCGGCCCCGGCGGCGGCACCCCGCAAAAACCCGTCGGCCTGGTGTGCTACGGCTGGGCACTGGCGGACGGCACGGTCATGTCGTCGACTTGCCGCCTCGACGGCGACCGCGAGGAAATCCGCTCGCGCGCGGTGGCCGCAGCGCTCAGGGGGCTGATCGATTTGCTGGAATAGTTACAAGTCGCAAGTTACAAGTTGCAAGAAAAGAGCGGCCCGCCCCTCCTTGTAACTTGTAACTTGTAACTTGTAACTTGTAACTTGTAACTTGTAACTTGTA
>DAOMWT010000221.1:0-2005 GCA_035436705.1 Thiobacillus sp.
ACCTGCGCGGCGGCGCGGCGGTGGCGATGGAAGCGATGCGCCGCGGCGAGACCATCTCGGCCGCGTTCGCACGGGGCGAGCTGACCACGCCGGTGGCCGCCCGGCTGTTGCGCGTCGGCGAGAAAAGCGGCCGCATGGGCGAGATGATGGAGCGCATCGCGATCTTTCACGACGAGGAGACGGCGCGCTGGGTGGACTGGTTCACCCGTCTGTTCGAGCCGCTGCTGATGGTGTTCATCGGCCTCACCATCGGCCTCATCGTGGTGCTGCTCTATATGCCGATTTTCGAACTGGCGGGATCGATCCAGTGAACGCGCCGCAACCCGCCCTCGCCCCGGCTACGCTGGCCGGCCTGCGCGAGCAGGCACGCAGCACCGGTCAGCCGGTGATGCTGCGGATACAGGAGCAGTTCGGCCTCGACGCCGGCGCCACGCTGCAGCTGCTGGCCGCGCACAGCCACCAGCCCGCTTTCGATATGGCAGCACTGAACGTGCTGGCGGTCGACTTCGGCCAACTCGGCTTCAACGAAGCCGCCCGGCGGCATTGCCTGGCCGCGCGCGACGCCGACGGGCAATGCTGGCTGCTGCTGACCGATCCCTGGGACAGCGCGAGCCGGGCCTATGCCGGGCATGTGCTGGGAACGCCGTTCAAGATCGGCCTCGCGCATCCCGCCGATCTGGCGGCGCTGCTGGCGCGCCACGAGGAAGGCCTGCGCGCGATGGAAGGCGTGGGCGGCAGCGGCGCACAGGTAGCGCAGGATTCCGGCGCCGAGACCCTGTCCTTCGCCAGCATCGCCGAGGATGCCAGCCCGGTGGTGCGGCTGGTGCGCTCGACGCTGTACGACGCGCTGAAAGCCGGCGCCTCCGACATCCACCTGGAGACCGATGCGCGCGGCCTGACGGTGAAATACCGCATCGACGGCGTGCTCTCTCACATTGCCCACGCGCCGGGTACCGAGGTGGCCGAGCAGGCGATCTCGCGGATCAAGGTGATGGCCGAACTCGACATCGCCGAACGCCGGGTGCCGCAGGACGGCCGCTTCAAGGTGGTGATGCAGGGGCGCGAAGTCGACGTGCGGGTGTCGATCATGCCAAGCGTGTTCGGCGAGGATGCGGTGCTGCGGATTCTGGACCGGCAGGCGCTGTCGGAAGAACTCGCCGGGCTGACACTGGAAGGCCTCGGCTACGCCGGCGCGACGCTGGCGCGCATCCGCAAGCTGGCAGCCGAGCCCTACGGCATGCTGCTGGTGACCGGGCCGACCGGATCGGGCAAGACCACCACGCTGTACGCGGCGATCTCCGAAATCAACCATGGCCGCGACAAGATCGTCACCATCGAGGACCCGGTGGAATACCAGCTGCCGGGCGTGCTGCAGATCCCGGTCAACGAGAAGAAAGGACTGACCTTCGCGCGCGGCCTGCGTTCGATCCTGCGCCACGATCCCGACAAGATCATGGTCGGCGAGATCCGCGACGCCGACACCGCGCAGATCGCGGTGCAGTCCGCGCTCACCGGACACCTGGTGTTCACCACCGTGCATGCCAACAACGTGTTCGACGTCATCGGCCGCTTCATCCACATGGGCGTCGACCCCTACAGCTTCGTCTCGGCCTTGAACGGCATCGTCGCGCAGCGTCTGCTACGGATGAACTGCCTGCATTGCGCCGCGTCGGTCGTGCCTGCCGACGAGCTGCTGGAACTGTCCGGCCTGACGCTGGACAAGACCCGCGACTACGCATTCCGCCAGGGCAGCGGCTGCGGCCATTGCCGCGGCAGCGGCTACAAGGGCCGCCGCGCGGTCGCCGAGATCCTGCTGCTCACCGACGAGCTGCGCGAACTCATCGTCGCACGCGCACCGATCGGCCAGATCAAGGAGGCTGCCGCGCGCGGCGGCACTAAGAGCCTGCGCGACGCCGCGCTGGCGCTGGTGAAGACCGGTGACTCCACGCTGGAGGAAATCAACCGTGTCACGCTGGTCGGCTAGCCCCTTGCGCATCGCGCTCGC
>DAOMWT010000222.1:0-1996 GCA_035436705.1 Thiobacillus sp.
CGCGCGGTACGCGGCGGCGTTCGCCGGGTCGACCTCGGCCAGCCGCACCGCCAGCGCCTCGCTCACGCGCAGGATGTTGCGGGGATCGGTGTGGATGTGCGGATTGCCCTGGGCGTGCACATCGCCTTCGGCACGATCCAGCCGCGCCGGTTTGTCCAGCAGAGGCACGGTTCGCGCGGCTTCGAAGTAGCCGGGACGCCCGGGCTGCACATCGGCGTTGCCCGCTTCGCGCAGCAGCACCGGCAGCCAGCCGATTTCCAGCTCGGCGCCGGTGCACACGACCAGCCCGGCGCGCCGCATCTGCGCGATCAGGCTGGGGCGCGCCTCGATGCGGTGCGGGTCCTGCAAAGCCGTGGTGGCGCTGAATACGCTGACGTCGGCGCCGCCGATTTCCTTGGCCAGGGCCGCCCATTCGGGCTCGCAGGCGAACACCTTGAGGGCGGCGTGCGCCAGGCCGGGCATCGCTGCCAGCAGGATCAGATAGCGGATCAGGGATTTCATGGCGCGAGCCCTCAGAAAGTGTGGGCGCCGTGGCTGCCCAGGCTGTGGATGTACTGCACGAACCACTGGTTCTCGCTGAGGTTCTCCATCGACTTGTCCTGCGAATATTGCAGGCGCAGGCGGGAAAATTCGGACGGCGAGTAATCGAGCATCAGCGAGTGGCGTGTTGGCGGCTGGGTGCTTGCCGGCAGGAAGGCGCTGTTGGCACCGAAATCGATCGTGCCCGGGTCCAGGCGGTCGTAGCGGTATCCGGTGCGCCAGCGCGGCATGAACTGGTACACCGCCTGGGCGTAGAAGCCCGATTGGCGCGAGCGGTAGGCATCGTCGCTGCCGACGCACGCGCCGCCGGCGCCCGTATTGTCCTCGCACAGCAGGCTGCCGCGCTCGCCGCGGCGGAAGTATTCGGCGGCGAACTTGAAATTCCGCTCGGCGGCATTGCCGTCGGGCGCCCATTTCCAGACGAAGTCCGCCACCCAGGTTTTGCTGGCACCCGAAAACAGGGTTTCTGCCGCCACGTCGTTCAGGTCTTCCAGCTCGCTATCACGCTCGCTTGCCTTGGCGCGCAGGTAGGACACTCCGGCGCGCCAGCTGTTGGATGCGCCGACATCGCCGCCGAGATGGCCGAACAGGGCGTAGCTGCCTGCGCCGTTCCGGTTGCGGTCGGTACCGGGGAAGTTTGCGCCACGCCCGGCCTCAAAGCCGAATTCCACGAACAGATCGGTCGGCGCCACCCATTTCAACTGCACGCCGTCGTTGCCGTAGGCCTCGCCGAACAGCGCGCGGTACATCAGGGCGTTGTCGGCGAAATCCCAGGCGTGGGGATGCTGCTGGTTCTGGTAGCCGAGTCCCGAGAGGAAACGTCCGCCCTTGAACGAGACGCCATGGCCGAGCGCGGTGGTCTGGAACCAGGCTTCTTCGATGGCGACTTCCGCGTCCAGCAGGGCGAGGTTGAAATAGCCGCGGAAGTAGGGATCGATGCTGGCCGACATCACCAGCTCGGTGTGATCGAGCGAGAAACCGCGCGGCGTGCCATGGTCGTGTCCGGCCGCCAGAAAGCCGTTGAGGCGGCGTTCGCCGCCATCGTCGAGATGCGCATAGCCGCCCTGCAGGATGAGCGAGATATCGGGATTGAAGCGCTGGGTGGTGCTTGGCGCCGCTTCGTTTTGCGCCGCAGCGTCGCCGGCATTCAGGGCGGCGTCCGCGGTTCTGGTTTCGGCGGATTGCAGGCGTGCTTCCAGCGCCTGGATGCGCGCTTCGTAACTGGCTTTCATGTCCCTGAGTTCGGCGCGCAGCGCGTCGAGGCCGGCATCGGCAAATACAGGGGACGCAGCCGCGAGCGCGGCCACGAAAAATGTGGGTCGTAACATGGTAGGACTCCGTCAAGAAATGGAACGCAGCCGGCTGACGCGCACGGTCGGCCGGTGTTGAGGTGCGGATTTCAGACGGGGGCAGGCGGGGCGCGGGCTTGCGCGCGGCAGGGACGGGCGGCGGTGGG
>DAOMWT010000223.1:0-1950 GCA_035436705.1 Thiobacillus sp.
CAAAAATCTCCAGGATGCTGTTCTTGAAACGCTGCGACAAGGCTTCCGACATGAATACGAGATCGAGGCCGAGCTGCTCTGCGCCTTCCGCAGCGGCGGCGCCGAGGCGCCGGCCTATACCTCCATCGTCGCCAGCGGCGCCAACGCCTGCGTGCTGCACTATGTCTTCAACAACCAGCCGCTCACCGACGGCGACCTGCTGCTGATCGACGCCGCCGCCGAGTTCGGCAGCTATGCCGCCGACATCACCCGCACCTTCCCGGTGAACGGCCGCTTCTCGGCGGCACAGAAGGACGCCTACGAACTGGTGCTGGCGGCGCAGGAAGCGGCCATCAACGAGGTCCGTCCGGGCCGCCACTGGAATTCACCGCACGAGGCGGCGGTGCGCGTGCTGACGCAGGGCATGGTCGATCTCAAGCTGCTTGCCGGCAGCGTCGACGGCCTGATCGAGTCGAATGCCTACAACCGCTTCTACATGCATCGCACCGGCCATTGGCTGGGCATGGACGTGCACGACGCCGGCGAATACAAGATCAAGGGCGAATGGCGCCCGCTGGTGCCGGGCATGACGCTGACCGTCGAGCCGGGCCTGTACATCCGTCCGGCGGACGACGTGCCCGAAGCCTTCTGGAACATCGGCATCCGCATCGAGGACGACGTGGCGGTGACCGAGTCCGGCTGCGAGGTGCTGACCTCGCCGCCGAAAACCGTGGATGAAATCGAAGCGTGGATGAACGGATGAAGCCTGTGCTGATCGTCGGCGCCGGCCCGGTCGGCGCGGTGTGCGCGCTGGCGCTGCAGCAGCAGGGGGTCGCTGCGCAGGTGCTGGAAGCGCAGCCGGGAGACGCACGCGCCGATACCCGCACGCTGGCGCTGTCGCATGGCTCGCGCCTGATCCTCGAGCGCCTCGGCGCGTGGGCGCGGCTCGACGATGCCACCCCGATTACCCGCATTCACGTTTCCCAGCGCGGCGCGCTCGGGGTGGCGCGGCTGTCGGCAGAGGAGGTGAACGTGCCGGCACTCGGCTACGTGCTGCCCTATGCATCGCTCGCCGTTGCGCTGAAGCGGGCGCTGGCCGATGCCGGCATCGCAGTCGATTATGGCGTGGCGGTGACGCGCATCGAATCCGGCAGCGAGATGGCAAGCCTGCATGCGGCAGACGGCCGTGTCCATGCCGCACCGCTGGTGGTGGTGGCCGATGGCGGGCGCGGCGACACGGCCCCCGTGCCCAGATTCGAACGCGACTACGACCAGACGGCGGTGGTGTGCGAGGTGCAGACCGAACTGCCGCACACCAGCCAGGCGTTCGAGCGCTTCACGCCGGAAGGGCCGGCAGCCCTGCTGCCGAAGGAGGATCGCTACGCCCTGGTATGGACTGCCAGCAGGGACGATGCCGAGCGCATTGCCGCGTTGCCGGACGACGCATTTCTTGCCGCCTTGTACCGCCATTTCGGCGGGCGCCAGGGGCTGTTTCTGCAAGCCAGCCCGCGCAAGACCTTCCCATTGAAGCTCGCCTGGACCGGCAGCGAGGCTGCCGCCCGCGTGGTGCGCATCGGCAACGCGGCGCAGACGCTGCATCCGGTCGCGGGCCAGGGCTTCAATATCGGCCTGCGCGACGCCTGGGAACTGGCAAGCCTGTGCGGCGACACCCCCGCGAACGGGATCGGCGATGCCGCCATGCTGGCCGCCTATGCGCGCGGGCGGCGTCTGGACGTGCTGGGCGGGGTCGGCTTCACCGATTTCCTGGTGCGCGTGTTCTCCAACGACAGCGCGCCGCTGCGCCACGCGCGCGGACTGGGGCTGCTGGCGCTGGAAGCACTGCCGCCGCTGAAAGCCTTCGTCGCCCGGCGGATGATGTTCGGGGCGCGCGGGTGAGCGGCGAGCGCTATCAGGTCGTCATCGTCGGTGCCGGCCTGGTGGGCGCCGCCGCTGCGCTGGCGCTCGGCCGGC
>DAOMWT010000224.1:0-1916 GCA_035436705.1 Thiobacillus sp.
CCATGCCCGCGGCGGCGGCCGAGCGCAGGGCGAAGACCATCACGCCAAGCTGCTGCTCGACCTGGAGGACGCCTTCAGCGGCGCCACCCGGCAGATTTCGCTGCGCGTGCCGCAACTGGACGCCCACGGCCGGGTCGTGCTCGCCACCCGCACCCTCAACGTGAAAATTCCCGTAGGCGTGCATCAGGGCCAGGTCATCCGCCTGGCCGGCCAGGGCGCACCCGGAACGGGGGGGGCGGCCGCCGGCGACCTGCTGCTGGAAGTGCATTTCAAGCCGCACCCGCGCTTCCGTCCGAACGGGCGCGACCTGCATCGGGTTCTACCGGTGACGCCCTGGGAAGCGGCACTGGGCGGGGTGGTTGCGGTGGATCTGCCGCAAGGCAGCGTCAAGGTGCGCATCCCCGAGGGCGCGCAAAGCGGGCGCCAACTGCGCGTGCGCGGCAAGGGCATCCCGGGCGAGCCGCCCGGCGATCTGCTGCTCGACCTGCAGGTGGTGCTGCCGGCAGCCGACACGCCGCAGGCACGGCAACTGTATGAAACCATGGCGCGCGAGCTCGCCTTCGATCCGCGCCAAACGAGGAGAGCGTGAACCATGCGTGACAACGACATTCTGATCGGCAGCCTGATGGAGGAATCCTGGCTGACCCTGGAACAGGTTGCCGCCGCCTGCATGGTGGAGCCGGCGTGGCTGCTTCGCCATCTCGAGGAAGGGTTGTTTCCCCATGCCGAGAGCATTGCCGGTACCTGGCGCTTTTCCGGAACGACGCTCATCCGCGCGCGGCGGATGCGGCAACTGGAGCGCGATTTCGACGCCGCGCCGGAACTGGCGGCCCTGGTGGCCGACCTGCTGGAGGAAATGGACGAGCTGCGGGTGCGGGTCAGGGGCGGCGGCTGAAGCCGTCCGCATGCAGCGTTCGCGGCGCAGTATCCCTGCCGCCCCGGGGAGTGGTTATCATGGCGCCCGCGACCCCGCGTAGCGATCGCGTTCGGCACCTCAAATTGGAGAAAACATGGCTTCACCCCACGAAAACCTCAGCATGGCGCTGTTCTGCGACTTCGAAAACGTTGCGCTAGGGGTGCGCGACGCAAAATACGAGAAATTCGACATCAAGCCGGTACTGGAACGCCTGCTGCTCAAAGGCAGCATCGTCGTCAAGAAGGCTTATTGCGACTGGGATCGCTACAAGGCTTTCAAGGCCACGATGCATGAGGCCAATTTCGAACTGATCGAAATTCCGCATGTTCGCCAGTCGGGCAAGAACTCGGCCGACATCCGCCTGGTAGTCGATGCGCTCGACCTCTGCTATACCAAGTCGCACGTCAACACCTTCGTCATCATCAGCGGCGATTCCGACTTCTCGCCGCTGGTTTCCAAGCTGCGCGAGAACGACAAGAAGGTCATCGGCGTCGGGGTCAAGCAATCGACCTCCGACCTGCTGATCGCCAATTGCGACGAATTCATTTTTTACGACGATCTGGTGCGCGAGAGCCAGCGTGCGACGGCCCAACACGCGGCGCGGGAAACGCCGCCTGCGGCGAGGCGTTCGCCCGAGGAAGAAAAGCATCGCAAGGAAGAGCTGGAAGCCCGCAAGAGCAAGGCGATCGACATGGCGGTGGAGACGTTCGATGCGCTGGTGGCCGAACGCGGCGACAGCGGGAAAATCTGGGCCTCGGTGCTGAAAGAGGCGATCAAGCGGCGCAAGCCCGATTTCAGCGAGTCCTACTACGGCTTCCGCGCCTTCGGCAATCTGCTCGAAGAAGCGCAGGCACGCGGCCTGCTCGAATTCGGCCGCGACGAGAAATCGGGCGCCTACGTCTATCGCAGCAGCAGCGGCACGCCGCTTAACGAGGCGCCGGCCGGGCGGGCCGCCGAAGCGATCGCAGCCGCGGCGCCGAGCAGCCAGAACAAGACGCAC
>DAOMWT010000225.1:0-1909 GCA_035436705.1 Thiobacillus sp.
CAGCACCGGCACGTCCTTGATATGCGGCAGCGCCGCTTCCAGCGCGGCCTGCGTCGCCGCATCGGCTTCGGTGAAGAGGCTACCGTCCTGCTTGTGGCTGTGCGCCACCTTGAGGAAGCGCGGCGTGACCTCGCACTGCGCAACCTGCCTTACCAAGGCCTGGACCTGGTCAAGCATGATCAGGTGCGCAGGCAATAACAGTAAACGAATTCCTGCTCCTGCCCCGCCGGAGTGTGGTGGATTTCGGTTTCGTGCCCGAGCAGCCGGAAAGGCATGCCGAATTCGGCATGCAGCGCATCGGGGGCGTAGCGCATCACGTCGAGCCCCGAGCACTGCAATGGCCCGCCGGGACCGAATGCGGCGACGATGACATGCCCGCCGGGCTTTACGCTCTTCAGAACCTGCGCGACATAACGTGCGCGGTCGGCCGGATCGGTCAGGAAATGGAATACCGCGCGATCGTGCCAGACGTCGTAGCGCGCAGCCGGCAATTCGGCCTGGGTGATGTCGGCGGCTATCCACTGCACCGACTGTGCGCGCGCGCCGAGTCGCGCACGACTGGCGGCCAGTGCCGACTCGGCCAGATCGAGTACGGTCAGATGGCGGTAGCCGGCGTCGAGCAGATCGTCCACCAGCACCGAAGTACCGCCCCCCACATCGATGATCCGGGCATCCCGGTCCGCACAGCCCGTGATCAGGCGCAATGATGAAGCGGCATGCGGCTGGAACCAGCTGACCTGGTCCCCCGCCTTGCTGTTGTAAACGGTTTCCCAATGCTGACGATGATCGGCCATGTCATTCTCCCTTCCATTTGATCGAGCAGCCCATGCTGGGAATCTGCCCGGCGGGGCCGCGCTGGGTGGCGGCGATATCCTTCATCGCCTCGAACAGGTCGCGACGCACGCCCTCGGGCGCGGTTTCCTTGCGCGATTCATCGAAGCGTCCGCGGTACTGCAATTCGAAATCGCGGTTGAAGCCGAAAAAGTCCGGCGTGCACACCGCCCCGTAAGCTTTCGCCATCTGCTGCGTCTCGTCGATCACATAGGGAAAGGGGAAATCGAATTCCGCCGCCACCTTTTTCATGTTGTCGAAGGAATCCTCGGGATATTCGGCCGGGTCGTTCGACATGATGGCGATGGCGTGGATGCCGTGCTGCCGGAGCTCGGCCAGGTCGCGCACCAGCCGCGGACGGATCGCCTTCACATAGGGGCAGTGGTTGCAGATGAACATCACCAGCAGGCCGTTCGGGCCCATCGCATCGGCCAGCGTCCACACTTTTCCGTCGACGCCGGGCAGGCTGAAGCCGGGCGCTTTCCAGCCAAAATCGCACACGGGGGTGGTGAGGGAAACCATGGTGTTCTCCGCAAGATCGCTCGACAATCCCGGCATAATACCAATATGTCCGCCCCGCGTTTTCATCTCGACCAGCCGCTTGCCCCGGGTGCCCGTTTCAGCCTGCCACCGGGCCCTGCACGCCATGCCGCGCGGGCGCTGCGGCTGGCGGCGGGCGATGCCGTCACCCTGTTCAACGGACAGGGTGGCGAATACGCCGCCCGCATCGAACGCATTCAGAAAGACGAAGTCGCGGTCAGCGTCACCGGCTTTGCCGACATCGAGCGCGAATCGCGCCTGCGCGTGCTGCTGGCGCAGGGCATTTCGAGCGGCGAACGCATGGACTACACGCTGCAGAAAGCGGTGGAACTGGGCGTGACGGCAATCCAGCCGATCGCGGCCAGGCGCAGCGTGGTCAAGCTGGCGGCCGAACGGGCCGGCAAGCGCGTCGCGCACTGGCAGGGCGTGGTGGCGAGCGCCTGCGAACAGTGTGGACGCAACCGGGTTCCGGCGGTGGCCGCGCCACTGACGCTGGCCAACTGGCTCGGCCAGCGCACGGGCGGGCGCCTGCTGTTTC
>DAOMWT010000226.1:0-1810 GCA_035436705.1 Thiobacillus sp.
GCCGCCTGGCTCCGCCGCCCCCGCCGCCGTCAGGCCGCGCTGGCCGATGACGCCGCCTGGACGCGGCCGGACACAGGCGCGCTGAAAACGCTGTCCGAGATGACGCTGACGCCACCGGCCAAGCCGGAGCCCGCGCCCCAACGGATGCAGGAGATTGCGCCGCCCCCGCTTGCCGCGGGAACCGAGGTCAAGGAAGACATCCTCGACCAGGCCGAGGTATTCATGGCGCACGGCCATGGCGAGCTCGCAATTCATCTGTTGCAGGAACACCTGCGCGCGGCACCGGGCGAATCCCCGGTGCCGTGGCTGCTGCTGCTCGACCTGCTGCACCGTGAAGGCGACACGGCAGGCTATACCGCCGCCAGCGCAGAATGCCGCCGTTATTTCAACATCAACCTGACGGGGCACCCGGTTTCCCAGGACACCGAACCGAGCCAGGGTCTGGAAGCCTACCCGCATCTGCTGGAGCAGATGGTGAAGGTATGGAGCACGCCGGATATAGGCGCATTCTTCCACGACCTGATCTACGACAATCGGGGCGGCACGCGGGTCGGCTTCGAACCTGGCGCCTACCGCGACATCCTGTTGCTGCGCGAGATTTCCCGGCAGCGGCTGCCCCTCGCCGCCTGAGCCGCGCGCTTCACCAAACCGTCACCCCCGCTTCATCTGCCTGTCGCACACCGGGCGCATACTGCGCGCCATGGATGCAGCCGAATTCACCTGCCAGACGCTTCCGTCGCTGCGCCCGCAACTGCGCATTGCGGTGGTGACCGAAACCTACCCGCCCGAAGTCAACGGCGTGGCCATGACGCTGGGCCGGCTGGTCGACGGCCTGCAGGTGCGCAACCACCAGATCCAGCTGATCCGGCCCCGCCAGCACGCCGGCGAGCAGCCGCACCCCACCGCCACGCTCACCGAACACCTGCAGCGCGGCATCGCGCTGCCGCGTTACGAAGGCCTGAAAATGGGCCTGCCGGCCAAGGCCGCGCTGACCCGGTTATGGACGAAACAGCGGCCGGACGTGGTGCAGATCGCCACCGAAGGTCCGCTCGGCTGGTCGGCGCTGGCCACCGCCAACAAATTGCGGCTGCCGGTCTCAAGCGACTTCCACACCAACTTCCACAGCTACAGCCGCCACTACGGCTTCGGGCTGCTGCGCCGCGCCATCGTCGCCTACCTGCGCAAATTCCATAACAAGGCCGCCGTCACCCTGGTGCCGACCGAGGCCATCCGCCGCGAACTGATGGCGTCGGGCTATGAAAACATCGAAGTCATCGGACGCGGGGTCGACACCAGGCTGTTTCACCCCGGCCGCCGCGACCCGGCCTTGCGCGCGCGCTGGGGCCTGGCGGATAACGAAACCGCGGTGCTTTACGTGGGACGACTGGCTGCCGAAAAGAATCTGCCGCTGCTGTTCCGCGCCTTCGACGGCATGCGCCAGGCGCATCCCGCAGCGCGCCTGGTGCTGGTGGGCGACGGTCCGGAACGCGCGCTCTGGCAGACCAAACGCCCCGACGCCATTTTTTGCGGCACCCGGATCGGCGAGGCACTGGCCGCGCATTACGCATCGGGTGACGTGTTCCTGTTTCCCAGCCTGACCGAGACCTGGGGCAACGTGACGATCGAGGCGATGGCATCCGGCCTTGCGGTGGTGGCTTACGACTGCGCCGCCGCCGAGGAAGTCATTCGCCACGGCGAGAACGGCCTCAAGGCGCCGCCCGAAGACGAGGACGCATTCGTTGTCCAGGCCGTGTCGCTGGCCCCGGCCCGTGCGCTGCAGCGCCGCCTGGGTGCGGCAGCCGCCGCGCAG
>DAOMWT010000227.1:0-1731 GCA_035436705.1 Thiobacillus sp.
GAGTTCACCGGTTCGCATAGGTTGTCACCAGACTCTATCCATCATCACTAGCGACCCCCGGCGCCCCGGTGCGCCGGGTGGCGCAAGGCCAGGCGCTGTGGATCGTGCTGCCGGAGGCGGCGGCGGTCCGGTTGTGGCTGGATGAGGCAAGCACGCCGGCCGATCAGGCAACCGCTGCTTGCGGCTTGGGCCTGCACGGATTATGGCTGGACGCGGCCCGGCTGGCAGGGCACAGCCGCCTGCAATTCAGCTGGCAGGGTCGGTGTGACCTGCCGATGCCGGAAATGGTCCACATCGCCCTGCCGGGCTGATCCTGCGCAACTCAGCGGTTGAGGTCCTCCAGCAGGCTCGACAAATCGTTGGCGTGCTCCTCTTCCATCGCCAGGATGGTCTCCAGCATCCGCCCGGTGGTGATGTCCTTGTCGCCGATGTAACGGATCATCTCGCCGTAGCTCTCGATCGCGATGCGTTCGGCGACCAGGTCTTCCTTGATCATCTCGATCAGGCTGCCGCCTTCGACGTACTCGGCATGCGAGCGCATCGCCAGCCCGTCGGGGCTGAAGTTGGGCTCGCCATTCAGCTGCACGATGCGCGTGGCGATCAGGTCGGCATGGCCCTGCTCTTCGGTGGCGTGCTGGAGGAATTCCTGCGCCACCATGTCGGCATTGATGCCGCCGGCCATGAAGTAATGCCGCTTGTAGCGCAGGACGCAGACCAGCTCGGTGGCCAGCGCCTCGTTCAGCAGCTTGATCACGATGGCGCGATCGGCACGGTAGCCGGCCGTGACCGCGCCGTCCTCGATGTGCTTGCGCGCGCGGGCGCGCAGGGTCTTGATGTCGGTCAGGAACGGTTGTTGGGTTGCGGATGAAGTCTTGGCCATGGTGGATTCCTTTCGGTTCGTTGAGTACTTACCCCAGAGCAGTGTCCAGCAGCATCATGACAACAAAGCCGCCGATGATTCCCAGCGTGGCGGCCTGCTCGTGCCCCTTGCGATGGGTTTCCGGAATGATTTCGTGCGACACCACCCAGATCATCGCGCCGGCGGCAAAACCCAGGCCGGCCGGATAGAGCGGCGCGAAGCCGGAGGTCAAAGCGACACCGACAATGGCGCCGAGCGGTTCGGCCAGCCCGGTCAACGCGGCCGCGCCGGCGGCCTTCCAGGGCGTATACGCCACGGTGCGCAGCGCTACCGCCACCACCAGTCCTTCCGGAATATCCTGAATGGCGATCGCAGCGGTCAGCGGGATGCCTACCGAGGCGTCTCCCCCGGCGAAGCCGACGCCGATCGCCATGCCCTCGGGGAAGTTGTGCAGGGTGATGGCGAATACCATCAGCCAGACACGGCGCAACTGCATCCAGTCGGGGCCGTGGCGACCGGCGCCAGGATGTTCGTGCGGCACCGCCTTGTCGGCCAGCAGCAGGAACAGCGCGCCCAGCACCAGCCCCACGGCAACGATCGCCGCACCGGCCGGCTTGCTGCCGAGAATGGCGGTGCCGGCGGCGACCCCCGGAAGGATCAGCGAGAAACACGAGGCTGCCGCCATCACGCCCGCCCCAAAGCCGAGCATGATGTCTTCCCAGCGTGCCGAGATGCGGCGAACGAACAGGGCGGGCAGGGCACCCACGGCGGTGGCGAGCGCCGCTATGGCCGAGCCGGCCAGCGCCTGACCCATTGGAGTGCCGATGCGGGTGCCGCCCTGCACCACGGCCACCCACGCCAGCCCGCTCAAC
>DAOMWT010000228.1:0-1681 GCA_035436705.1 Thiobacillus sp.
GCGGCGGAGCGGCTGCCAGCACGGCAGGCGGGGCTGCTGGCCGCGGTCATGGCGGCGTGCGCCTATGCCGTGCTGGCCGGTTTTCAGGTGCCGGCGCAGCGCACCCTGTTCATGCTCGGCGTACTGGCGCTGGCATTCTGGGGACGCCGTGAACCGCGCCCCTTTTCGGCCCTGGCGTGGGCTTTGTTCGCCGTGTTGCTGATCGATCCGTGGGCAGTGCTGTCGGCCGGTTTCTGGTTGTCGTTTGGCGCCATGACGGCGATCCTGTGGGCGACGTTCGGCCGGCTGGCGCTGCCCGACAGGCTGCGCGGCTGGGTGACGGTGCAGGCGGCGGTGACGCTGGCGCTGGCGCCTGCCTTGTTCTTGCTGTTCCAGCAGGTGTCGCTGGTTTCGCCGCTCGCCAACGCCGTCGCCATCCCGCTCGTCAGCTGGCTGGTCACGCCGTTGGCGCTGCTTGGCGTGATCGTGCCGCCGCTATGGCATGCGGCGGCATGGCTGATGGCCGGGTTGGGAAAAGGGCTGGTCTGGGCCAGCACCCTACCGTGGGCGGTGGCGGCCCAGCCTGCGCCGGAGGGGTGGGCGGTGCTGCTGGCCGTCGCCGGAACCGCTTGGCTGCTGCTGCCGCGCGGGTTTCCGCTGCGGGTTCTGGGCGGCCTGCTGTGGTTGCCGCTGGTGTTTCCCGTGCGTGCCAGCGTGGCGCCCGACACCTTCCAGGCCGAAATCATCGATGTCGGGCAAGGCACCGCCATCCTGATCCGCACCGCGCAGCATGCGCTGCTCTACGACACCGGCGCCGCATTTGCCGACAGCGACGCGGGCGAACGCATCGTCGTCCCCTATTTGCGGGCAGCCGGCGTCGCTGAGTTGTCCGGCGTGATCGTTTCGCACGACGACAGCGATCACAGCGGCGGCCTGCGGTCGCTGCTGCGCGACGTCCCGACCGGCTGGCTGTTGCATGGCCTGCCCGCCGCCAGCCCGCTTTTGATGAATGCGCCCGCGCCGCGCCGCTGCGTTCGGGGGCAGCGCTGGCAATGGGAAGGCGTGCGCTTCGAGATACTGAACCCACCCGTCGCGGCCTATGCCGAATCCACTCGCCGTGACAACGATTTCAGCTGCGTGCTGAAAATCAGCCGGGGCGGGCACAGCCTGCTGATTACCGGCGATGCCGAGCGGCGCGGCGAACTCGAATTGCTGGAATCGGGTGCGGATGTCGCGGCCACGGTGCTGGTGGCCGGCCATCACGGCAGCCGCACTTCGTCGCTGGCGGAATTCGTCGACCAGGTGCGGCCGCGTTATGGCGTGTTCACGGTGGGCTACCGCAACCGCTTTGGCCATCCGCATCCGCAGGTGACGGCGCGATTCCGCGAGCAGCGTGCGCAGATTCTGCGCAGCGACACGGGCGGCCTCATCCGGCTGACGTTTGGCGAAGCCGGGGTGATGGCCTCAGAATATCGTCCGTCCCACCGCCGTTACTGGCATGACACGCCGCCGCCCCATGAATGAAGTCGTCCGCCCCCGCTGTTTTGACGCCACCGATCTGGAATCGGCGCGGCAGGCGCTGGCGCGCGTGTTGCCGGTGGCGGAAAACAACCTGCCCTGGCGTGCGCTGGCTTATGCGCACGACCGGTTGGGCGGCAGCGTGGACTTTGCCCACAGCGTGGGCACGGCGCTGATCGTCGCC
>DAOMWT010000229.1:0-1669 GCA_035436705.1 Thiobacillus sp.
CAATCGGCGCCTGCAGCCGAGCCCGCCGACGAGGCCGTGGCCAGCGCCGTCAAGCCCGACCCCGCGCACGGCCAGCACGTTTATCGCCAGGCGTGCGCTTTCTGCCACGACAAGGGCGTGGCTGGCGCACCGAAAGCCGGCGATGCCGCCGCCTGGGGTCCACGCCTGGCGCAGGGCATCGACATCCTCTATGCCTCCGCCCTGCAAGGCAAGGGCGCCATGCCGGCCCGAGGCGGCAACCCGGCGCTGGCCGACCCCGACGTCAAGGCCGCGGTGGATCACCTCGCCGCGCAGTCGCGCTAAACCTCATCATGCCGCTCGTCTGCCCAAAATGCGGGAGCGACCAGATCCGCAGCGCGGCACTCCACGCCCATGACGGCGTGCGCCGCATGCTGCTGCACACACCGCTACGCTGCCGCGACTGCCGTCATCGCTTCTGGGTGTTCAGTCCGCTCAAGCCCTTGCTGTTGCTGGCGGGTGTCGGCGCGCTGGTCGGCGTGACCGCCTGGTTCGCCCTCGATCAGCACACTGCCGCCATGCCGGCAGCGCAAGAACCCGATAGCCTGCCGCACACCCGCGCCGCGCAGGGCGATGCCGAAGCGCAATTGCAGCTGGGACTGCGCTACGCCGAGGGCGACGGGGTGATCCAGAACGACAAGGAAGCCGCCAAGTGGTTTGCCCTGGCTGCCCGGCAGGGCCTGGCCGAGGCGCAATATCAATACGGCCTTGCGCTGTTGGAAGGGCGCGGCGTGGTGCAGGATTATCGCGCGGCGTTCAGCTGGCTCGAAAAGCCGGCGCAACGCGGCTACGCCAAGGCGCAATACAGCCTGGGCGAACTCTACCGCTACGGCACCGGCACCGCGATCGACAAGGCGCGCGCCTACCTGTGGTTCAACCTCGCCGCTGCGCAGGGCGTGGACGCTGCCGCCAAGGCGCGCGACAGCCTGGTATGGCAGCTGAAACCCGAGCAGATCGCGGCCATGCAGGAAGAGGCGCGGCATATGAGCCGCAACACGGCCGCGCCCGCGGCTGCCCCCTGAGCGACTTCTTCGCTGGTTACGGATGCGCGTGGGTCGCGTCCGCATCCACGTCCAGCGGCCACAGCCGATGCGCGTCCAGCTTCATCCGGGCATCGATGGCCAGCGCGCTCAATTGCGTCTGCTGCGCCTGCAGGCGCCCTTCCAGCGCCAGCCGGCGATTGAGCAACACCTGGTCGAGGCTGCCTTCGCCCAGGCTGTAAGCGCGCGCCGCCAGCCGTTCCGCCTCATCCAGCGCCTGCGCGGCACGGTCGGCCTGCTGCCAGTTGGCAGCCTGCGCCGTCGCCGCTTCGAAATCGGCGCGCGCCTCCTGGCGTAACCGCTGCTCCAGCCGGACGGCGGCATCCTGCGCGGCAGCGCTCAGCTGCTCGGCAGCCTGCTGATCGAAACGCCGGGCCGCACCCGGCAGGGTCAGCCCGAGGTTCAATCCCAGCACGTGTTCGTTGCCGCCGGCTTCGTTTTTGTAGAACACGCCGACGCTGGGATCGGCGCTGCGGTGTTGCGCCAGCTTGCGCGCCTCGGCCTGCAGCACCTCGGCCTGGCGGCGCGCACGCGTAAGCTCGTGATTGTGCGCCAGCACGGCGGCGACGTAGTCCTCCACCGTGCCGGCAGGCGGCAGCGGCAGCGGCAAG
>DAOMWT010000230.1:0-1657 GCA_035436705.1 Thiobacillus sp.
AAATTGGCCGCCAGCGCCGTCAAGCAGGCGGCGCTGGCGCGCGGCCTGCCGGTCGCGCAGCCCGCCAGCCTGAAACTTCCCGATTCGCAGGCCGAACTGCGCGCGGCGGATGCCGACATCATGGTGGTCGCAGCCTACGGACTGATCCTGCCGCAGGCCGTGCTGGACCTGCCGCGTTTCGGCTGCCTCAACATCCACGCCTCGCTGCTGCCGCGCTGGCGTGGTGCGGCGCCGATCCAGCGCGCGATTCTGGCGGGTGACACGGAAACCGGCATCACCATCATGCAGATGGACGCCGGGCTCGACACCGGTGCCATGCTGACGAAAACGCCGGTGCCGATCCTTGAAACCGACACCGCAGCAAGCCTGCATGACACCCTGGCCGCGGCCGGCGCCGGCGCCATCGTCGAGGCGCTGGCGAACTACCCTGCGCTGCTGCCGCAGCCGCAGGACGACGCGCAGGCCACGTACGCCGCCAAACTCAGCAAGGAAGAAGCCCGGCTCGACTGGCGCCAGCCAGCCGACCTGCTGGCGCGTGCCGTACGTGCCTACAATCCGGCACCCGGCGCGTGGACGCTGCTGGACGGCGAGCCGCTGAAAATCTGGTCGGCACAAGCCGGTACCGATCCATTGCCTGCCGAAGCCGGTGAAAACGCGAATGCGCCGGGCGAAGTGCTGCGCGCCGGCGCGGACCAGCTGATCGTCGCCTGCGGCAGCGGAACGCTGGCCTTGCAGGTGGTTCAGCCAGCAGGCAGCAAACGGATGAGTGCCGCAGCCTTTCTCGCCGGCCGTCCGCTGTCGCCCGGAATCCGGCTCGGCTCCTGAAGTCGAATCGCGCGCCGGGTGCCTGCGCGACTGATATCATCCGCCGCTCGATGTGGTGGCCGGAATCCCATGAATCAACTGACAAAGCGGGGCGTTTTTCCCCATGCGTAAGCTGCAGCAACTCGCCGCCGGCGCGCTTGAGGAGGTGCTCGCAGGTACGGCGCTGCACCAGGTGTTGCCGCGGTGCCTGCAGCACCTGCACACGCCGGGCGAACGCGGCGCGCTGCAGGACATCGTGTATGGCAGCCTGCGCCAACTGGGCCGCCTCGACGCCTGGCTGGCGGCGCTGCTGGAACGTCCGCTGACCGATCCGCAACTGGGCTGGCTACTGCGCGTGGCGCTGTACCAGCTGGCCTACACCCGCGCCCCCGCCCATGCCGTGGTGCACAACGCCGTCACCGCCGCCGGCCAGGGCTGGCGGCGCGGCCTCGCCAATGCGGTGCTGCGCAATTTTCAGCGGCGCCGCGCCGAACTGGACAAAATCGCCGACGACCAGCCGTCCGCGCGCTGGTCGCACCCCGACTGGTGGATTGCGAAGCTGCAAGCCGAATATCCGGACCAATGGCAGGGCATCCTCGAGGCCAGCCTGCTGCATCCGCCGTTCACCCTGCGCGTCAATTGCCGCCGCGGCGATGTCGCCAGCTATCTCCGGCGCCTGAACGAGGCCGGGATGCCGGCGCATCAAACTGGTCCGGATGCGGTCACCCTCGACCGCGCGGTGCCGGTGCACAGCCTCCCCGGCTTCGACCAGGGCGAGGTGTCGGTGCAGGATGCCGGCGCGCAGTGGGCCGCACGCCTGCTCGACGCCCAGCCGGGCGAGCGGGTGCTCGAC
>DAOMWT010000231.1:0-1642 GCA_035436705.1 Thiobacillus sp.
CGCCGCCATGTTGACGGCCTCCAGCCCGGAGGCGCAAAAGCGGTTGAGCTGCACGCCCGCGCAGCGGAAGTCCCAGCCGGCCTTGAGCGCCGCCACCTTGGCGATCACCGATCCCTGTTCGCCCACCGGGGATACCACACCCATGACCACGTCGTCGACCTGGCCGGTATCGAAATCGTTGCGCTGCTGCAGCGCGGTCAAGACGCCGGCAAGCAGGTTGACCGGTTTGACCTCGTGCAAGCTGCCGTCCTTCTTGCCTTTGCCGCGCGGGGTGCGGATCGCGTCATAGACGAATGCTTCGCTGCTCATGGTGGCGACTCCAGATTGTCGGTTGGGATGACCGGGCCCGCGGCGAACTGCGCCGTACGGCCGGCGAACGAGTATAGGCAAGGTCGCGGCACGGGATGTCCCACAGGTGCGCCAGGGGCCGATCGAGCGGCGGTACGCTAGCATGGCCTGCGCGCGCAGACAACACCATCGGCGAGCGCAGCCGCCAACAGGAAGCCACGATGATCGAACGCACCCTCTTCACGCCCGACCACCTCGCTTTTCGCGACAGCTACCAGCGTTTCACCGACCACGAGATCGCGCCGCACCACGCGGTCTGGGAGCAGCAGGGCTTTGTCGACCGCTCGGTATGGGAAAAGGCGGGCGCGAACGGATTCCTGTGCATGACCATGCCCGTGCAATACGGCGGCGCCGGTGCCGACCGGCTGTATGCGGTGGCGCAGATGGAAGTGAACGCCGCCGGCGGATACAGCGGCATCGGTTTCGGCCTGCACAACGAAATCGTCGCCCCCTATATCGATCGCTACGGCACGCCGGCGCAAAAGGAGAAATACCTGCCGCCGATGGCACGCGGCACGTCCATTGGCGCCATCGCGATGAGCGAGCCGGCTGCCGGCTCCGATCTGCAAGGCATCAAGACCACTGCCATCCGGCAGGACGACGGCAGTTTCCTGCTCAGCGGCAGCAAGACCTTCATTACCAACGGCTGGCATTGCGACCTGGTCATCGTCGTGGCCAAGACCGACCCCGCGGCCGGCGCGCATGGCATCAGCCTGCTGCTGGTCGAGCGTGGCATGCCCGGTTTCGAGAAGGGAAAGCGACTGCAGAAGCTCGGACTCAAGGCGCAGGATACGTCGGAGCTGTTTTTCGACAACGTGCGCGTGCCGGCCGAACAGGTGCTCGGCGGTGACGCCATGCTGGGCAAGGGTTTTGTCTGCCTGATGCAGGAGCTGCCCTGGGAGCGGCTGCAGATCGCGATCGGCGCCGTTGCTGCGGCGCAGGCCGCCATCGACCAGACCATCGCCTACGTGCAGCAACGCAAGATCTTCGGCAGCACGGTGGCCGGTTTCCAGCACACGCGCTTCACGCTGGCCGAGCTGCAGACCGAGGTGCAGGTGGCGCGCGTGTTCGTCGACAAATGCGTGGAACTGGTGCTGCGGGGCCAGCTCGATACCGCAACCGCGAGCATGGCCAAGTACTGGTGCAGCGACCTGCAATGCAAGGTCATGGACGAATGCCTGCAATTGTTCGGCGGTTACGGGTACATGTGGGAATACCCGATCGCGCGCGCTTTCGCCGACGCGCGGGTGCAGCGCATCTACGGCGGCACGAACGAGATCATGAAAGAGGTCAT
>DAOMWT010000232.1:0-1627 GCA_035436705.1 Thiobacillus sp.
CGAGCCGGCTGCGGCCGCGCCTGTGGCCGAGACGCCAGCGGCGCCAGCGGCGGAGCCCGCTGGCGCGCCCAAGATCGGTTCGCCGACCAACCCCTATTGCCGGTTTTGCCCGGATTGAGCAGCGTCGCCGGGCCGCTGCCCCGACGCCTGCACGAACGCCTGCAATCTCGCCCATAGATCGGTCCGCACCTGCGGGTGCCGTTCCGATACATCGTGCTGGCAGGCGGGATCGGTCTGCAGATCGAACAGCCGCAGTACATGGCCGCTGTCCAGCGGCTGGTATACCAGCTTCCAGCGGCCGTGGCGGATCATGCGGTCTTTGGCGGCGAGGACGGCCCTGCAGTATTCGGGCTTGATCGCCAGGGTGCCGCTGGCGCGGTCCGGCACCTCCATCAGTTCCAGCAGGCCGGGGTAGCGCAGGTGCGTATCCGGCAGGCCGGGAATGTCCGCGATCCAGATGCCGGTTTCGTTGAAGGCGTCGAGTTCGGGACAGGCGCCATCCGCCGCCAGGCATCCGGCGAGCGACACCCCGTCCATGGCGGCGACGGGCGGGGCGCCGGCAAGCTCGAGCAGGGTGGGGGCAAGGTCGATCGAGCGCACCACCTTGTCCACCGTGCCGCGCGCAGGGCGGCGCGGATCGCGGATCAGCAGCGGGATGCGCGGGCTGAAATCGCCGACCGCGGAATTGCCCTGCCCCCAGGTATCGTGCTCGAAAAACTCCATGCCGTGGTCGGAGTAGACGACGACGATCGTGTTGCCGGCTAGCCCACAGGTTTCGAGGTGTGCCAGCATCTTGCCCACTTCGTCGTCGAATTCGGCGACGCAGCCGTCGTACAGGTCGATGATCTGGTCGAGGTCGAATTCCTCCTTGGGCGCGCCCTGGCGGCGGATGATCTCGAACGGATCGGTCAGCCGCGCCATCGCGAACTTCGATTCACCGGCGTAGGCGGGATCGGCGAAGCGCGTGTACCACGGCCATTCCGAGGCGAACGGCGGATGCGTGGTGGAATAGAACGCATTGAGAAAAAACGGCTGCGCGCTTTGCGCCAGGCGTGCCGCCAGCCGCCGCGCCCGTTTGCCCAGCGGCTGCGTCAGCGGCACCCCGCCCAGGTAATACAGCTCGGGCAGCAGCAGCCGTCCCAGCCGGTTATGGGTGAACAGGGAGACGAACAGGCGCAAATCCTTCGGCCCCTGGCGGATCAGGTATTTCAGGTTCCACTGGTCTTCCGGCAGGTCGGTGTAGTCGAAACCGAAGGAGTACTTGCCCATGTCGGCGCCGCACCAGTCGGAGATCGCCGCCGTGCGGTAGCCGATTTTCCTCAGCAGCGTGGGCAGGGCGTCGACTTTCAGCCGCGTGCCCTCGTCGTCGACGAAATTGTCGCGGATGCCGTGCGTGTGCGGCCAGGCGCCGGTCAGCATGGAAATCAGGCTCGGCGCGGTGCGCGCGCACGGCACATAGCAGTTGGCAAACAGCGCGCCGCTCGCAGCCAGCCGATCGATATGCGGGGTCAGCGCGCGGCGGTAGCCGAGCGCACCCAGGCGGTCGGCGCGCAAGGTGTCGGAGCCGATCATCAGGATGTTGGGCGGCGCATCCGGCGCGCGGGCGGGACGCTTGCGCGGTGCGCGC
>DAOMWT010000233.1:0-1609 GCA_035436705.1 Thiobacillus sp.
GTTTTGCCGGCTGCCGGCAGTGCGGCTGCCGGCGGAAACGCGGGCGCGGCTGACGCGGGCGATGCCGGCGACGGCGGATTGCCTGGACCGCTACCAGTGGGCCAAGCACGGCAGCTGCTCGGGGCTGCGCGAGGCGGATTATTTCGCCGCCTCGGTTGCGCTGACCGAACGCGTCAATCGGGCGATCGGCGGCGAAATCGCACGCCACATGGGCCGTGAAATCAGCCTGGCGGCTTTGCGCGAGTCGCTGGCCAGGGCCGACCCGGCGCTGAAGGACGCCGTCACTTTCGATTGCCGCACCCCGCGCACGCCAACGCCCGCCAAGCGCCGCCCGATGCTGCGCGAGGTGCGCGTCTATTTCGAGCGCAATCCGGCCAGCGGCGAGCCCGGGCGCCCGCTGGCCTTTGCCCGGGCGGGGCACAAGCATTACAACTCCGGCTGTCCGGCGGGCAGGGCCTATATCGATACGCCGCTGGATTAGGGCCTGGCGGGTGCGCCGGGATCAGGGCGTGTTGACGCGCACGAACTCGGCGAAGTAATCCGCCCGCACGATGTAGGTGCCGTCGCAATTGTAGGACGCGCGCACGATGCCTTCGGACAGCGAAATTGCGGCATTGCGCAGGTAGTAGCCATCGATGCTGCGCAGCACGTTGAAGCTGTGCACGATTTCGTCGATGCGGTCGGCCGCCAGCGGCTGCCAGCCGGCGCTTCCCGCGTCCATCAGCTTCAGCCAGTGGGCTGGCAGGTAATGGCGCAGCGGACCCGATTGGATCATCGCGCGGACCCAGGCGATGGTGCGGACTTTTTCGTCGTACGGCACGGTCACGAAATGCCGCGCGGTGTAGCCGGGTTTCACCAGATCCTCGGCGTCGTGCACCTCGTAGGCAAACGGGTTGAAGATCGATTCGGTGCGCACTTCCGAGCTGTTGAAGCCGATGTAAATCGCATATACCCCGGTGTCGCGCAGCAGGGCAGCGCAGGTTTGCAGCACTTCGCCGGCAATCTGGTCCAGACGCGAGTGCTGGCGCGGGCGCAGCGGTACGGTTTCACGCAGGGAGGGATCGCCCTTGATGCTGACGAACGGGGTGCCGGCCGGCAGTCCGAAGGCGCCGACGATGGGTTCACACAGCAGACAGACATCGGGATGGGGGGAAGGGGAGGCAGGACTCATCCCGTCATTGTCGCACCGCTGTGTTGCTTTAAAGATAGGTTTTGGCTTCCTCGCCCGGATTGGGGAGCCCAGCCAGCCGCCAGGCCTCGCGCGGATTGGAGAACAGATGTTGCATGCAGTCCGGGCCTTGTCCGCTGAGATGACAGATATGGCTGAGTGCGGTTACGCTGCCATGCTTGGCAAATTCGTGCCGCAAGGTGTGCAGCAGGCTCAGTTGCAATTCACTGAGATTGCTCAGGCCGTCGGTCTGGGCAATGCGGTCGGCCAGGCTCTCGCTCCACATGGCCGGGTCGATCAGAAAACCGTCGGGGTCGAAAATGGCGGGACCGGACGCATCGGCTTGCGTGTTCATGCCAACCTCCTGTTACGGGAACGCTCCTGCAATTATAGACTCGGCACGAATTATCCGTGAACTTTAAGGTGTGGAAAGTGTCTCAT
>DAOMWT010000234.1:0-1554 GCA_035436705.1 Thiobacillus sp.
CCTAGCAGCCTGTCGGACTACTCCCTGTAAAATACCGCATCACCCCCGGATCCTGAGAGCATGAGCCGCTTCCGCCCGATCGACCGCCAAACGGACTATCTGCTGCCGCCCTCGGTACAGGAATGGCTGCCCGAAACGCATCTGGCGCGCTATTTGGTCGACGTGGTCGAGGCGCTGGATCTGTCGGCGCTGGAGCGCGCGTATGCGGGGCGTGGCAGCGATGCCTACCACCCGGCGATGCTGCTGTCGCTGCTGATCTACGGCTACGCGACGGGGACGCATTCAAGCCGCCGGATCGAACGGGCGACCTACGATTCGCTGGCGTTTCGGTTCATCGCCTGCAACCAGCACCCGGACCACGACACCCTGGCGAGTTTCCGGCGTCGGTTCGGCGAACAGTTCGCCGACATCTTCGTGCAAGTGCTGCAGGTGGCACGCGAGAACCAGCTCGCGCGCTTTGGCACGGTCAGCCTGGACGGCACCAAGCTGCACGCCAACGCCTCTCGGCACAGTGCGCTCTCTTACGGGCACGCCGAGAAGATCGAAGCGCAGTTGAAAGCCGAAGTGCAGGAGATGCTCAAGCTGGCCGAGGCCGCCGACCAAGGCCATGTGCCCGAGGGCGTGGATTTGCCTGCGGAGATCAAGCGGCGAGAAGACCGGCTGGCAGCCATCGCGGCGGCCAAGGCCAGGATCGAGGCCCGCGCGAGGGAACGTTTCGAGCGCGAGCAAGCCGAGTACGAGGCGAAGATGGCCAAGCGCCAGGCCAAGCAAGCGAGCACGGGCAAGCGGCCCGGCGGCAAGCCACCCGAGCCCCCACAGGCGGGTCCCCGGACCGAGGATCAGATCAATCTGACCGATGAAGATTCGCGCATCATGAAGGTGGCCGGCGGTGGTTTCGAGCAGTGCTACAACGCACAAGCCGTGGTCGATACCGAATCGATGCTGGTGGTGGCGCCCCACGTCACCACCGCAGGTAACGACAAGGAGCAGGTCGCGCCGATGCTCGAGCGCATCCAGGCGCTGCCCGATGGGCTCAATCAACCCAAGCGGCTGCTGGCCGACACCGGCTTTTACAGCGAACGCAATGTGCAGTGCTGCCACGACGCCGGGGTCGAACCGTTGATCGCCGTGGGGCGCGATGCGCATCATCCGGATTGGCGCAGCCGCTTCGAAGAGCCCGCGCCACTCGAGATGCCTGCCTCCCACGTCGAGCAAATGAAGCACGCTCTCAAGACCCAGGCCGGTCGCGCCGCCTACGCGCTGCGCAAACAGACGGTCGAGCCGGTGTTCGGCATCATCAAGTCCGTGATGGGTTTCCGTCAGTTCCTGCTGCGCGGTGTCGACAACGTCCGCAACGAATGGACGCTGGTCTGCCTCGCGTGGAACTTCAAGCGCATGGCCGTATTGCGTCTGCAGTGAGAAGAAACGACCGTAGCATGACGATTTCGTGTAAAAGAAGGCCCTTTCGGCTCTGAAATGCCGATTATTTTTCACATCATGAAAACCCGCCGGCCGGTACGCCGTCCGCCCGCTTCAAGTCCGACAGGCTGCTAG
>DAOMWT010000235.1:0-1514 GCA_035436705.1 Thiobacillus sp.
GGCGCGGCCGTCACTGCGGGCGCGGCCGACACCTGCGCCCAGTTGGCCTCGGAATAGGCCAGCAACACGGCTTGCGGCTCACGCTGCAAAGTCGGCTCGACCAGCGGGCGCGCGCTCGGCGCGGGCACGTCGTCGAGCGGTTTGATTTCGACCGCGCCCGGCGGCGGCGTCAGCCGCAGCACCTGGCCCACCAGGATGCGGTCGGGCGACTCAAGCCGGTTCCAGTCGGCGACTTCGCGGTAATCCAGGCTGTTGGCAAACGCAATGGCATACAGCGTATCGCCGCGCTGCACCGTGTGCAGGCCGTTGGCGGACGGCACGATCTGCTGTGCCGGGGCAGGTTTGGCCGTGGCGGGCGGCATGCTGGCGACGCGCGCTGGCGTCCGTTCGCTCACCGGCGCCGGCGTGTGCGAGGCGCAACCCGCCATTCCCAGCAGCAGTCCGCCCAGCCATGCGGCCCTCACGCCGCCACGGGTGGCCATCCCGATCACGCCACCCCCGGCAGCAAGGGGACGAATTTCACGCCTTCGAGCCGGCGCTCGGTGAACTGATCACCCTGGCGCTCGAACACGCACAGCGTCTGCGTGGCATTGCCGAGCGGCATCACCAAGCGTCCGCCATCGCCCAGCTGGGCCAGCAAGCCATGCGGCACCTCGGCAAACGCGGCCGCGATCACGATGGCGTCGAACGGTGCAAAATCCTTCGCTCCCGCCATGCCGTCGCCGTGCTTGGGCTTGACGTTGTTGACCCGCAGTTCACGCAGGCGCTGGCGGGTTTTGCCGACCAGCGCGGCGATGCGCTCCAGCGACACCACTTCGCGCGCCAGCCTGCCCAGCACGGCTGCCTGATAGCCGCAGCCCAGCCCGATTTCCAGCACGCGGCCCAGTTCATGGCCCTGGCTCGCCTCGCCGTGGCGTGCCAGTTCGGCCATGCGCGCCACGATGTAGGGATTGGAAATGGTCTGTCCGAAGCCGATCGGCAGCGCTGTGTCCTCGTAGGCGCGCGACTCCAGCGCCTGGTCGACGAACAGATGGCGCGGCACCGTGCCCATCGCCGCCAGCACGATCTCGTCCTTGATGCCCTGCTCGCGCAGGCGCTCGACCATGCGGCCGCGCGTGCGCGCCGAAGTCATGCCGATGCCGGCGCGCAGGTTCAGGGATTCAGCCATACGCTTACGCTGTCCATCTGGCTAAAACGGGTCAGGTCCATTTGCAGCGGGGTGATCGAAACGAAGCCGTTGGCGACGGCATGAAAATCGGTGCCTTCGCCCGCATCCTGCGCGCCTCCCGACGCGCCCACCCAGTACACGGTCTGTCCGCGCGGGTTGGTGGTTTTCACCACCGGCTCGGCCTTGTGGCGCTTGCCCAGCCGGGTCACGCGGATGCCGCCGAGATCGGCCCGGGCGCGATCCGGCACATTGACGTTGAGCAGCATCGGCTCGGTCGGCGGCTGCGCCTGGATACGCTGCACCAGTTCGACCACCACGCGCGCGGCCGTGTCGAAGTGCTGCGCAT